>NZ_JAKFFU010000009.1:0-173181 GCF_021502625.1 Dyadobacter sp. CY351
GCGCCGGGCCCGGGGGGGGCGGGCTGGGGGGGGTTGTGTTTTGTGCACCGCCCCCTTCGGCTCCGCTCAGGGTGACAGGGGTGGTGACTTATCTGGATCAATCCACCCTCAAATCACCTTCAACTCCGGGTCGTAGAACCCTTTCCAAACCTCAATCGTCTCTTCTAATGTTTCCGGTGGGGCGGCCAGGTAGGCTTTGATCTTGGCGAGATTTTCGGAATGGGCGTCTTTGGCGGTGTATTTGATGAGGTCGACGAGCAGGGCGTCGATTTTGGATGTGTCGTTGCGCCAGTTTTTACTGTATTTATTATACCATTCTTCATTTAAAAATACAACGCCCGAATAACGGTAAACGTCAGAAAACCCGAATGCATCGATCACAACCGGTTCTGTCGGCCATTCTTCATCCAGAGCCTTGTCGCTGAAACGCTCACGCCCGTCGCCCAGCAATGCAATAAATCGATATGTTTTTACTGTCATAAGTTTCTTATTTGATGTTTTTTTAAAGCGTCCCAAATTTGCACAATTACTGAACACCACCGAAAATATTATTCCCGACCGAAGAAGCCCGAAAGAATTGCTTGTCCAATTTTAGCCAAAAAGTGGGCATAAGGTGATAATGTGTCCGGAAAATGAACAGATATTTACATTATGATACGCATCTCAACACTCCCTCTCATTGAAACTACCGCGCAATTTGATGCAGCGACGCTTATTTTGCTTGTTGATGTCCTTTTTGTGGGGGATACGCCGCGGAAAATGCGAGAGCATATTAAGGCTAATCATGGTGGGTTTATTTATGATAAGAAAACATTCATTCCCATTACATTAACAGGCACGCCGGGAAGCCTAATTGCCAATGCCGGCACGCCTATTGTTTTCAAATTCGACCACGGTTTCCAGAATGACTATCACTTCAACGGCAACCTGGATGCTGCTATTTTTCACAAAAAACTATACGACATTTCGCATCTGGCCGGCGAGCCTTCGATTCAGTTTGTGAAAGAGGAAGATTTTATCATTGAGCGTTATTTATCCGGAGCACGTGAATATACCGAACCTGAAAAAGAGGCTAAACTCCTTGCGCCTGTTGCGAAAATGCCCGCTATCGGCCAGAAAGCGATGAAAGGTCTGACCCCGGTTAGGAAGTAACACAACCGTTACTTCACCAAAGCTTTCGTTAATTCAGAGAGACTTACCACGAAAGGAACGCTGGAAGCCCTGTTTGGTTTGTATCCGGTCAGTTTTGTAATATCCCATCTTTGGTTCTCGAATTCCGGTTCTACTTTCAAATCAATGCGATAAACGAGATAGAGTATTCCTTTTGGCTTGGGATAATTCTTTTTGATTAAATCTTCTTTTGAAAAAATCCTGGGGCCGGCATCTCTGAGCTTGCATAAGCGGGCCGAAATGGTTTCGCCGGGGCCGTGCAGGAGCAAATATTTTGCATTAGCCTGCTTTGCGCCGAGTGGCAGCGAGCCGCTGTCGGTGCCCGTCCTGAAATTGTAAAGCTTATTTTTCCTGATCCAGCTGAGCTGCTCGGCACTTTTATAAAAGCCAATGATCACGAATGTCTCGTCCGGAATAAGCCCGCGGTTTGCGCCAAGCGTTTCGGGCAAAGGTTCGGTGACAGTTTCTGTGCTTTGCGTTTTATGAATGTCATAATGATGGAAAGCCGCTTTTTCACGTTGCGATGCCCTGTTCAGGAAATGGCGCGTCACGTCTTTCAAAAAATTCCGCAACGCATTGATGCCATTATTAGTCCTGGATGGTCGCACCGCAAAAGCGCCCAGACCGGGAATTAGTTCGTTGAATCCTTTCCATTTGAACGGCTTCTCGCCATCACCCGGATATAGCACATAAGCACCGGCAGATCTGCGGATTGCATCTTTGTATGAATGCATTTTCAAAAGATCATCGCGCTTATATTCCGTGAAAGATTCGACGCGATATTTAGCATCGAAATGAATGTGAACGATCAACTCCTCTTTTTCGGCTTGTTCCTGGCTTATTCCAACCGGCCAAACCGTCAATGTAAAATCCGGTCGCATCCCGGCTGTCCAGCTGCCGGGATTAGGATAATCATTTTTGCCCGAGAATGACCTGTTATAGCTGAATTCTACATTTAATTTCCGGGAAGGGCCATTGAATATGCCCTGAACTGCGACGTGTTTTCCCTGTTTGAGCTGCAACCCCAGTCCGTCCGCAGTTGGCTTTATCAAGTCTTCAATGCTGGTAGGTGTAATTTCAAAAATCTCCCTTACCAGGTCCAGCAACTGGAAAAACAGCCAATACTCGTAAAGCGTGGCAACATCTTTTTTACCGGCTTCATACACATCGTCCCCACCGCGCCAAATCAGTTTCGCGGCCAGATCAAACATCAGCCAAACCCGCAAAACCTCTTTATAACCTGCTTTTCGCTGTAAAACCGGGCTGTTCAGCGAAAGCATAACAGGTTTACCGATGGCTGCAAAAAACGGATGCGTCGACAGCACATGCAGCTCATTTTCCAGCACAATGGCTTCTTCAAAAAGCCGGCTCCCGGCAATTGCATGTGTCCTAAAATCACTGACCAATGCTGAAAAAGTATTCAGCGCATGTTTCACAAAACGATTTTCCAGCGTATCCGCTGATTCAACTTTTGAAGTTGTGACGATGTGGATGGGAACAGAGCCAAGCCGCTTGTACAGCGAATGCGTTTCAGGAAGCCCTACCCGATTGCCCGGGGCTGACAGTTGCCGCAAGATTCCGCCGTTTAACTTTCCAATCCTTCTGATATCTACAACTTGCTCATAATCCGCCCACTTCAAAACCGGCACAGCGGTTATTTTATGGACTGCATTCAGGAAATCTTCGGATTGCAAAATTGATCTGATGAAAGCAAAACGCTGGTATAATGTCCGCGCATCCTGATGAAAATTCGTTGTAAAATTGTGGGTAACCGGCGAACGATATGCCAGCAGCAATTCCGTGCACTTTTCCGTAATGTCCTCCAACATTAACCTGTAATCCTGCCGGTAACTCGCCTTTTTCGAGCGGACTTCCAGTTTAATGTCCGCACATTTAAGCCTCGTTTTGGGTTCCAAAAGTTCCAGGGACGCGGTTCCTGTATAAATGTTGGGTGCCAGACGTCCCGCAGAAGCGCTTAATTTGGATGGAATAACAATTTCCGAAGCCTTTAAACTGTAACTGCCGGACAAGCTATATTCATAAAAATGCCCTTCTATCAACTGTATCTGCGCTTCGCCATTTTCCTGCGCCTCCAATAAATCAATGTAGAAGATGGTCTCAAGTCCATTGTCTTCACCCACGATTTTCAGCTCCACATGCTCACTACCCGCTTTGATGATGATTGTTAATCCGTTGTCCATCGCCTCCATTAAGCCTCAGCAAAGCTGGTGAACCCGTTGTCGACCAGGCTTCTGTACATTCTCTTGAGCTTTTCTAAGGTGACGGGATAATGCACTTCTTCCAGATCTGAGAATGGAATTTTAGCATTGAAATAGTCATCCATTTTGCCCCCGTCTTTCGCACATAATGTTCCTATTGCACGCAATACTGGCTCCAATCTCCTCCGGGAACCGTGCACTTTGGGCAATAATTTTTGAATGATGGCAGCGTCAATGATTTCGTTGACAGGCCAGTGCGGGGATATCTTACTGGCAATGGCTGCAAACCGTAAAATCTCCGCCGCACTGCGATATCCAAATTCCGCACCTGCATGCTGAAGCGACTCGAAGAATGACATAAATACATTAACAATGAACGACTTATGCTTGGATTCGGTCACATTCATCAGCGCGATCTCCATAAAATCGCCCGCCATAACCGCGCCGGAGCCTGCCAGGGTATCCAGGCTTAATGTGCAATCCAGACTCAGAAAATGTTCCATTTCCTCTTTGATCACCCGAAACTCAATTACATTGGCACGGTCCAAAACCTTGGGACTGAACATATAAGTGGTTTCATCAATGTTCACAGTGCCAATAATGAACAGGTTTTTTGGCAGCTTAATCTTCGCCGGAACGCCATCAAGCATGTCCGACTGCCCCGAATGCAGCCGAATGTGCTCGCCTGATTCCATAGCACTCAGAAAATCAGCAAAATAGCGCTCGACGTGACTCAGGTTCATTTCATCAAGAATGAGGAAATAAGGTTTTCTGGGATTTTTACCGGCCAGCAACAGGAGGTCCAGCACACCGCTGTCGGGCTTCACATATTTACCCTGTTCCAGCGCATTGGGATAACCCAGCAACGGCTCACGATTGGTCCAGTCTGCACCGACTGCCACCAGACAAATCTGATTTTCGCTTTCGCAAAGCCATTTGGAGAATGCCAGCGCCAGTTTTGTCTTTCCGGAGCCAGACAGTCCCGTCAGTATCACGAACGGTTTGGCCAGCAAAGACGTAATAAAGCGTAATGTAAAGTTGGGGTTAATGTGCAGGTTGCAGCTGGTAATGCTTTTTTGGAATGCCTTAAAATCGAATGCAACTTTCGTATTGATTTTCTTTTTTGTCGGAACAGGCTTTTGGCCAACGGCCTGCTTATAAATAAGGATGATCTCCGCCAGATCACTTTCAACTTCTGTCCTATCCAGTTTCGCAGGGTCGTAAACTTTAAACACCAGCGAAGCGCCGTAACGGGCGGGTTTGCCCAGATCTTTTTTCTTGAAATACGTGCTAATTTTCACCTGATCCGCCGATTTCCAGCTTATCGCGGGCGGAATGGTTTCGCTTAATCCGTAAGCGAGAATAAGGATATTTTGCTTTTTGTAGTAAAGATAAAATGGATAAATGCCGTTGGTGATCGTTTGCCCCTCTGCCAGAAAAGCGATCCAGGTAACCCGTGCCGGATTGCCTTTTCCAAAGCTTAGCTTGACTTTCAGCCCCTCGAATTGATCGGCGAAATGCGCAGTTTTAAGACTGTCAGTCTGCGACTGTTCCAGAAACCTGGAAAGTTCATTGAAGTAATCCATCAAATAGTGTGTTCAGAGGTCTTTAAAATTCATCCCCGTTGAGGGTTTAAAGATGCTGAATTTTTATTTCTATTCAATCAAAACTTACAACGAAAACTCTTTTTGCGCTTACAATTCTTGTCCCAGAGCCAGCTTAATATGCGCCAAATGATGCTGTAAATGCCAAACCGACATAGCCAGCGCCGCTTTTTGATTAATCCATATTTGCCGTATACTATGGAAATAAGCCTTTGATAAAACTTCCTCATCCAAGGCGGCGGCAAAAAAGACATAGCGCTGGTTTGTACCGTCCAGGATGTTGAGCGAATCCGCAATGGGCATTTGAAGCGAATCGGAAGTTGCTGCCCAGGCGTCCATATTTATTAGCGTGGGCGCATCATAATCCGGCTCGGTAACGGCCTTTTTCATCCGAAAGTAATGCAGGATGGCAATGTCACCCACATGGTGGATCAGCTGGCGAATGTTCCAGCTTCCTTCCCGGTAGGTTTTAGCCAGATCATCGTCTCCAAGGCCTTCTACCAATTTCCTATATTCAGACGCGCTGGTAGCAATGATTTGCAGAAACTGAGCGACGTCTTCTGTTGTATAATTTTCTTTCAGGACAAATGGCCCTATGGGATATTTGCGGTCTGTCATGGCTATGCGTTTTTCTTTTTTTTGGTTTGTACAAAAATGGCCCCGGCGATCAATGCTACCAATAATATCGAGCTAATTAGGTCAATTTTACTTCCAACAGCGACAGAAACGGGCTCGAAACTGAATTTGATCGTATGCTTTCCGGCAGGAACCCTTAACGCCCGCAGAATGTAATTTGCACGCAGCATATCGGCCGGTTTGTCATCGATAGTAACCTTCCATTCGTCACGGACATTGTAATATATCTCTGAAAATACAGCTAACCCGTCTGCTTTTGAGTTGCTTTCGTAGGTCAGTTCATTGGGCTTGTAGCTGGTCAGGACGATCTTATCCGTCGAGTCGGGCTGTAAAGTAAGGCCCGCGAGCTTGGCAGCGAATTTTTGGTCAAGAACTGCTTCGTCTTTTGGTTTTAATGAATCCAATGCGGCCATTTCTGCATCGGCATTGGGCACAACCTTATAACTTTTCACAAACCACGCATTGCCAAGAGCATCGGGGTTAGTTTGGGCCACTTTATTGCCCTGCTGATCCGGGAAAAGGATGTACTTGGTGTTCAACATATTAATAATGTTGGCATTAGGCTTTTGCGTAGCGAGTTGCCGCTCAAACAATTCCTGATAGCGACGCAGTTTTGCGCCGTGATAACCACCCAGTGATTTGTGGAAATACGAAGCGTCAGCGCTGTTGGTTGGTCCTTGCCGCGATGAAAGATCGTAAACACGGTAATTCGGATCCGGATCGCGCAAAATTTGCTCGTCAGCCGGAGATGGCGTGGTTACGCTCTGAGCCGCATAACTGCTCAGAAAGTCTTCATCATTCAGATATCTTTTGTCAATACCAAAAAGGTCGAAAATCACAAGGATCAACAATGTTCCGTAGAATAGGACGGGTTTTACCTTATCCTTCATCGCAAACCAAACCAGCCCGGCGGCCAGCAAAAGGAATATCAGGCTTCGGATGGCATCGTTTTTCATCAAGCTGGCACGATCCTGAACAATGGAATTCATGAATTGCTGGGCAAATGCCTTATCCTGCATCTGCGGCATCAGATATTGTTCAACATATTGCGGATCGCTTGCTGCCTGGAAATCGAAAAACACGCCCGGCATAAGCGCCAGAATAAGCGTAACACCCCCAGTTATGCCCAATGTCATGAGGAAAGATTTCTGAAATTCTTTCCATTCTACACGTTTTTGAACGATCTCGATCAACGCAAGCACGCCTAACAGCACCATTAAAAGCTGCGCCAGCGACACGACCATGGTCATCGCCCTGAACTTGTTGAACATAGGGAAATAGTCAAAAAACAGGTAATTGACCCCTGCAAAAGTTTTACCCAAAGCCCATATAATGTAGAGCAGGATAACGCCCCCAGCCCAGTATTTGATCGGATTTTTTACAATAAATAAACCTAAAACAAAAAGAAAGAAGACGATAATGCCAACATAGTTCGGCCCGCCCATAATCGGCTGATCGCCCCAGTAAAGCGGCATTTGCTGGATCACACTCAAAGCAGACGCAGGATCTACTCCTCTGGCAACTAATGTCTTATAGGATTCGGAACTGTTGGTAAGCGGGCCGTAGGATGTGCCGCCATAAGCGTTGGGAATAACCAGCGTCAGCAATTCGCCGAAGCCATAACTATATGTAAAAGCATATTGTTTGTCCAGGCCGTTCCCGTTTGCCTCGGCCGTTGCCGCACCGCCCGGCGTTGCCCGCGGCGTAAGCTCGGATTTTCCGCGGATGGTTTCTTTTGTATAATCAAATGCATTCCAAAGCCGTGTCGTATGCGTGCCCACAGCCACAACAGCGGCGAAAGCAAGACCAGCCAAAATCAATGTAAGATCTTTAACTAACCCCTTTTTGATATAGGAAACACTCTCTATAATAACCAATATAATGATCCCGATCCCAAGATAATAGGTGATCTGAACGTGGTTAGCGTAAAGCTCCAGGGATAGAAAAAGGCCTGTTAATGCGGCTCCCGCCAGCCAGTTTTTCCTGAAAGCCAGGATCACACCCGCCAGGACACCCGGCGCATACATGATCGCGATCACCTGAGAAACGTGCCCCGCTTCGAGATTAATAACATTGAATGCTGAAAAAGCGAAAGCTACGCCGCCGATTGCGGCCAGCCAGCTCCCGGCCCCCAGCACCAGAAAAAGAATATATGCACTCACCATGCCAATAAGGAAATAATTGGCTGGCGCGGGCAGAAGCCGGTTAATAGCCTGCCCGAGCTTGGTGGAAACGCTCGTGGGATAATCGGCGGCAACGAGGTAAGCAGGCATTCCTGAGAACATCCCGTTGGTCCAGCCAGACCATACGCCGGTTTGTTTTTTATAATCCAAAACTTCCCGTGCAGCTCCCTTGGCCTGGACATCATCCTGCGCAGTGAGTTTTTTGCCCTGTAAAACAGGAGAAACGTACGCGATGGAAAGAATCATAAATCCAACAACCGCTACGAGATGCGGCCAGGCACGCTGCCATGAAATCAAATTTTTCATTCGTTAATGCATATTAAATTTCTATTAACAGCCGCAAATATATAAGTAATGATATATGTTTGAGGTGTAAAATTCGAATCTTCATCCGGCATTTTTTTAACAGAATTCGGAATCAGGTCGTATATTTTAAGAAAATACCGGATAAATTTGCGGAAATTGTGCCTTTAAGATTTTAAAGGAGCTGAACAGAGAACGAAAGAAGTAACCCGAAATTAAATGAAAAGAATTGGAGTATTTACCTCAGGAGGAGATGCCCCGGGTATGAACGCCTGCATTAGGGCGGTGGTGCGCGGAGCTTGCTACCATGGGATCGAAGTTTATGGAATAAGACGAGGATATAGCGGAATGATTGCCGGTGATCTCTATAAAATGGAGTCCCACTCGGTTAGCAATATAGTACAAAGAGGAGGAACGATCCTCAAATCGGCGAGAAGCAAGGAGTTCATGACGCCGGAAGGACGGAAAACTGCATATGATAACCTTCAGGCAGCTGGCATTGAAGGACTGGTGGCGATCGGCGGAAACGGAACATTCACCGGTGCGATGATCTTTGGCAACGAATACGGCATTCCAACCGTGGGCGCGCCGGGAACGATCGACAACGACTTGTACGGAACCGACTATACGATTGGATTCGATACGGCTGTAAACACGGCATTGGACGCGATCGACAGGATACGCGACACAGCGAGCTCGCACGACCGGATATTTTTTATTGAAGTAATGGGCCGCGACTCAGGTTACATTGCCGTGCAGTCCGGAATTGCAGGCGGTGCGGAACTGGTAATGGTGCCGGAAGTTCTTACGCCGATCTCCGAAGTGGTCGAAACCTTAAAACAAGGTTGGAGCCGTTCCAAATCTTCTTCAATCATAATTGTTGCGGAAGGTGACGACGAAGGAAGCGCACAGGAAGTGGCAGAAAAGATCAAAGGCCAGGTGGATGAGAATGCGGATATCCGTGTAACCACATTGGGTCACACGCAACGCGGAGGTCCTCCATCTGCTTATGACCGTATTTTGGCGAGCCGTCTGGGCCTTGGCGCTCTGGAAGGTTTGATTGGCGGACAAAAGAATGTAATGGCGGGGATTATCAACAATGACCTGGTTTACACGCCTTTTGAAGATACAATCCGCCTTCCCAAGCCTATTAATGAAGATTTGTTGAGAATGGTAAAAATATTGAGTGTGTAACTGAGATGGCAGATCAGGTGTAACCCACCAATTTGTAAACAACATTCCCTATCCATTCATGCCAAAGCATGCTGAAAGCGGCGATCGCGCCGGGATCAGGGATCAGGAAATCCTGCAACCTCAGTTGATAATACACACCATAGAAGTCGGCCGGAAAAGTGGCAGCCTGAATGCCCACTTTATTAAAACATCCGGCCGACCGGCGCATATGGAATGCTGAGGTGATCAGCACATATTTACTGGAAGGAAATTTTTGTTTTAAAATTGAAGCTGAAAACTTCGCATTCTCGCGCGTATTTCGGGCCTTTTCTTCAAATATAATGTCTTCGGCCGGCACGCCCCATTTCACCATTAACCTGGCAGCAAGCCTGGTTTCCCCTTTTCCTAAGAATATCCGCTGATCCGAGCTTGTTCCGGTGATCAGGATTTTTTTGATTTTACCTGTCTTATAAAGCAGAAAGGTCTGCAAAACCCGGTCGCCCCGCTTCCCCAGAACGGGATGGTCCTCATCCGGGTGATTGGAATCCATCAAACCGCCCGAAAGTAAAACCCCTACATCATAGACTTCATGGATATCGCGCAAGTTAACCTGCCTGGGTTCCCACCAGTTCAGCGCGGCGTTGACCAGAAAAGTATTTGAGATGAGATACAGCACCACAAAAGCAGATATAGCAGCCGCTTTTCTTGCCTTGCGTCGGCTGGTAAACAAGCTGTAAAGCAGCAAAAAGAACACAATGCTCAGCGGCATTGCCACAAAATCTATTGCTTTGGACAGAAAATAGAACATTTGGATAAGATGCTGATAGAAGTTATCGTTTTGAAGTTAATTTTGTGGCCTGCGCAATATTTGATCCAGCCAAATATAACATTCATAAGCTAACAACTTTTACCTTGATGAAAAAATACAACCGCACTTTACTTCTTATCCTGGTGCTTTTTGCAGCTTCCCAAACGGCTTTTTCACAAGGCTATCGCATTCAGGCAACCATTAAAGGACTTGCGGATTCATCACTGGTAATCGGGCATTACAGCCGGAACAACACCACTTTCGTCCCAAAAGACACTGCGAAGGCTGATGCGACGGGAAAAGTAGTTTTTGAAGGAAAAACAGATCTTCCGGGAGGCTTATACGTTATCCTTTTCCCCGGTAACCGCAGCTGGGTGGAACTGGTGTATTCCGGAAAGGAGCCCAATTTCTCAATCGAAACGGATACAGTTGACGCCATTGGCAATATGAAGGTGACAGGTTCAGCGGAAAACGAGCTTTTTTATACTTATCAAAAGAAATTAAAGGCTGGCGCGCTGGAAATTGAAGCATTGAAGAAAAGCGGCAGCGCGGATGCAGGAACCAAGATAAGGGCTTTACAAGACAGCTTTAATGCATCTCGTTTAAAAATGCTGGCCGACAACGCAGACGCATTTACAGTAAAATTGCTTAAAATGTCTGCCGACCCGGAAATTCCTGCTGCACCGAAACTGGCGAGCGGCAAACCGGACTCTGTCTGGGTTTTTAATTATTACAAAGCACATTACTGGGACAATTTCGACTTCTCCGACGCCCGGATCATCAACACACCTTTCCTCGAACCAAAACTCGACCGCTATATCAAGAATCTGGTCGTTCAGAGACCGGATTCACTGATTAAGGATGCGGATATGCTGGCGAAAAAGGCATCGGCCAATAAGGATGTGAAGTCGCAGGTTGTTTTATACATTACCAACCAATACGAAAACCCCAAAACGGTTGGTACGGAGGCCGTTTGGGTGCATATGGCGCAGAAATACTATCTGTCCGGCGAAATGGGCACTTCCGAGGACGTCAAAAAACGCATTGCCGAAAAGGTAAATACATTGAAAGATCTGTTGGTCGATAAGACCTTCCCAGCGCTGACACTGACTGATCCGGCAGGCAAAAAGATCAGCGTTCAGGACCTGGACGCCAATTACAGCGTCATTTTCTTTTACTCGCCGACCTGCGGACACTGCAAGGAGGCCACCCCGAAACTGAAAGCTTTTTATGACAAGAATAAGGCCAAAGGGATCAAGATCATGACTGTTTCCACCGACCATAACATGGAAGAATGGAAGACATTCATCAAGACATTCCACCTGGAAGAAGTCCCGAACGGCTTTGACGCATTGAACCAGATCGATTTCATCAAGAAATTCGACGTGGTAACAACGCCGATGATCTATATTTTGGATAAAAATAAAAAGATCATCGCCCGCAAAATGCCAGTGGAACAACTGGAAGACTTTCTGAATTATTACCAGAACAAACTGGCGCGAAAGTTATAAGAAAGCCACGCAAATTGGCGCCTTCACGCCAATGCTCTCCTGCCGGAAACTGAACTTCCCGGTAGCAGCATCGACATCGTAAATTACCAGATTATCAGTAGATTGATTAGCAACGATCATAAACTTTCCGCTAGGATCAATGTTAAAATCACGCGGAATAGCGATTGACTTCGTCTGCTGATCCACCATTTCCAACGCACCATTAGCACCGATTTTAAATGCGCTGATGGAGTTGTGCCCACGATTGGACACATACACGAACTTGCCGTTAGGATGCAAATGGATAGCGGAGCTCGTGTTGGTAGGCCCTGAATAATCTGCCGGGATCGTCGGATACGTGTTAAGCGCTTTAATCACCCCATTTTTATCAATGGTGCACGAAGTGAGCGTTGCTTCCAGCTCATTCAGCAGGAAAAGTGATTTTCCCGAAGGATGAATGATCAAATGCCGCGGTCCTGCGCCTGGCTTGCCTGAGAAAAATGGCTGCGCCGGATTAGGTTTTAATGCTCCTTTGCTATTCGCCACGTAATTCATGATTTTGTCTGATCCCAGGTCCGTTACATACACATATTTCCCATCCGGCGAAGCGGTTGCAAAATGTGCGTGTGCTTTATCCTGACGTTTTTCGTTTGGGCCTGTTCCTGAATATTGTTCTTTAAGAACTGCCGCCGAAACCTTGCCATCAGGCTGCAAATCATAAGCGGAAAAGCTTCCACCTCCATAATTGGATACATAGGCGGCCTTACCGGAAGGATGCACCGAGACGTGGCAAGGACCAGCACCAGCCGATGATTCGCTGTTCAGGTAAGTCAGTTTTTTATCTCCTCCTATCGCAAAAGCAACAATTTTATCGCCCCCCACGGCATACAGATTTTTCTTATTAGGTGAAATCGCCACATAGCCGGGACCGACGCAATTATTGAATGTATCGATCACGGTAACCTGTCCCGTAGACATGTTCAACTCGCAAAGGGAAACAGAAGAATTCGCACCTTTGTCCGCAGTTCCGATATAGAATGCCACCGTTTTATCCTGGAATGAAATGCTTACCAAACCGGCCAGCAACAAGGCAAAGACTGTGAATAGCTTTTTCATAATTTTTTGATTTTGTAAAGGCAACTTGAAAGGGAAAGCAGCGCAAAAGGCATTTTTAATGTTATTTTGAATAATATAAAAACAGATTGCTTCACAAAAACGCAGCATATGGACACGATCACCTGGCAGGATTTTGAAAATGTAGACCTCAGGGCAGGAACCATTATTCAGGTTGATGATTTCCCAAAAGCACGGAAACCAGCATTCAAACTCAAAATCGACCTTGGTCCGGAGATCGGGATCAAAAACAGTTCGGCCCAGATCACCAAACGTTACACCAAAGAGCAGCTTCTCGGCAAGCAGGTTTTGTGCGTCACAAACTTTCCCGTCAAACAAATAGCAGACTTCAAATCCGAAGTCCTGACCACCGGCTTCATCCTCCCCGACGGCGAAGTAATCCTATCCAGCCCCGACTTCGATGTCCCGAATGGTACAAGGCTGGCATAAAAAAGATCAAAGAAATAAATCCCGGAGGGATGAAATATCGGTAGCAAGAGGCAATCGCAAACAATGTAAAATCCCGGAGGGATGAAACAAGATGCATGATGTTACATCCCTCCGGGATTTAAAACATTATCCGGGCGTTTCGTTGCTACCAATATTTCATCCCTCCGGGATTTAGAAATCATCCGGCGCATTTCGTGGCTACCAACATCTCATCCCTCCGGGATTGTTTCCGATTGCCATTTAATCATTCATCCCGGCCTTAGGAACATTGGATTGGCCGATCCGGATGCTATTTCACTTTCTTTACTAACCCAACATCTGCAAACGCATCGGTCATTTAAACCCGACTTATGCCCCGTTGTGCCAAAAAAGTTGCCGTATTAGTCCACGCTTGCGACAGATATCAGTTCCTATATAAAGGTTTTGAATATTTCTTTTCCAAATATTGGGACTTTGCTATTGAATGTAATTACTATTTCGCGACTGAGATTTTAACTGCCAATATTGACGGATTTCAGAACATTAAGTCCGGGGAAGGAGCTTGGTCAGACAGATTGGCCTGCTTGCTGACGACTGAGATAGAAGAGGATTATATTCTTTATTTTCAGGAAGATATGTGGCTGGACAAGAAGGTTGACAAAGCGTTTTTCAATGAGTTATTCGAGCTTGCACCGAGTAAGGACTGGAAACAGGTTAAACTTCACAGCGCAAAAATTTACCATACCGAAGCGACCGGACACTATATTCAAAACCTGAATGTGGCGAGGGTGGACAAGACCGTGTCGGATTACCTGATGTCGCATCAGGTCACGCTTTGGAACAGAGAATTCCTAATTAAACAACTTGGCAAAAACGAACATCCCTGGCGGAATGAACGACGGGCGACAAAGCGGTTAAGAAGTGATCCCAACCCTATTTTTCACATTGATTATTTTGCGGAGAACGGCTCCGCTGAAATAAACAGAAACAAGCCTCAGGCGGAGAGAAGTCGCTACTATACCGTTTCTATCAATGGCATACTGAATGCCCACATCGAAAGTTTCGCCTGTGAGCTGATGCAAGGCAACGTAGTGGAGAAGGTTTATGCAAAACGGCTTTTATTCAACTTTGCCAATCAATTGACTCATGACGGGCAACCCAAGCCCAGAAAAGTGGATTTTTTCAAAAAAATCAAATTATGGCTCAAACGGCAGGCCATTTTTGCAAAACCAAAAACTCTGTAATTCATTTTTGTAATTCTGTAACAACTTCGGAGCGGGTTGGGGCGATATTTGCAGGACAAAATTTGAAAAACACTGAATTGATTGATGATGGAAACGCTGAAATTTAAGACTAATATAAAATGCGGGGCTTGCGTGGCGACGGTTACGCCTTTTTTGAATGAGGATAATGCGGTTGAAAACTGGAATGTGGATTTACAAAGCCCCGAGCGGATTTTGAAGGTTGAAACTAGCAAAACTCCCCAGGAAATCGCCGAACTCATGAAAAAGGCGGGTTATAATGCAGAAGAAATAGCCTGATAATTAATATCTTTGAGTTATATGAAAAGCAACTTACACCGATCGATCACTGTTTTCATGGCCTTCCTGGTCCTGATGAGCAGTACGGGATTTGCCTTTATCGAGCATCAGTGCTTGGTCCGGGGCAAGTCGGTGCAGGTTGTGAAGGAGCTCAAAACGGATTCTTCCGTGAGTATGGCCGGCTCTTCCTGCTGCGCCAAAAGCAAAAAATTAAAAGAAGCAAAAGGAATATTTTTCAAAAAAACCGATTGCTGTAAGGAAAGCCAGAAGTTCGAAAAGCTGCAAGTCACCACTTCCACAACTCACGAGCTGGCGAAATTGCTGAAATCCTGGAACGGAGAGCCGTTATTTCTAGTACAAACCGGCTTTTTATCCATCATTGAACAGGAAACAGGCGCCAATGCGCCACCCATTCCTGATATATCCTTCTCCTCCCGGTTGCATGGGAAAAGTATGCGCTATGCAATCCAGTCCCTGCTGATTTGATACATTGATTTCAATAGTTTACGTGCCAAAATTCGCCTCGCGAAGGACCGCACCGCTTTTCTTTTGTTTCAATGAATTAAATAAACCATGCTTAAATATCTGACGGGAGGATTCTTCTTTCTTGTTTCTTCCGCGCTATTCGCGCAACGTATAACCGGCTCAGTCAATGAGCAGGTGCCCGGCAGCAAAGCGCTCAAACCCATTGCGGGAGCAAATGTTTACTGGTCCGGAACAACCCAGGCCACGGCGACGGACACCATCGGCCAGTTCAATATTCCGCGATCGGCGCAGTCCAACTTACTGGTGATCAGTTTCGTTGGATTCCGGAATGATACGGTTAAAATAGGCGCAGAAAACGATTTGCAGGTGGTTTTGCAAAGCGACCAGACCTTGAATGAGGTTGTGGTTCGTGGCAACACGTCAACGATCGACAGGCTTTCGCCACACCAAACCGAAATCATAACCACCCGTGCCCTGGCCAAAGCGGCTTGCTGTAATTTGTCCGAAAGTTTTGAAACCAATGCTTCGGTTTCTGTTTCCTATGCCGACGCTGTTACCGGCTCCAAGCAAATCCAGATGCTGGGATTGAACGGAACCTACATTCAGACCAACATTGAAAACATTCCTTCTATCCGTGGGCTGGCTTCCACTTTCGGGCTCAATTTTGTGCCGGGAACCTGGATTCAGTCGATTGATGTGGGTAAAGGCGCGGGTTCTGTTGTGAATGGTTATGAATCCATGACGGGCCAGATCAATGTTGAAATGCAGAAACCGGACAGCCGCGAAAAGCTTTATTTAAACACTTATCTCAATAACTTCGGTCGCGCGGAAGTGAACCTGAACCTGGCAACACAACTAAACGAAAAGTGGAGCACGGGACTGCTGACGCACGCCAGCACATTGCGCAATCGGGTGGATAATAATAAGGACGGATTCCTGGATATGCCGCTTTATACACAATATAATGTGGTAAACCGCTGGAAATATCAGAGCGAAAAAGTGATGGCGCAGTTCGGTGTAAAAGCTTTGCATGAAGATCGTTTGGGTGGCCAGAATGGCTTTAAAAAAGAGATGAAAGGCTCCGGTAATGTTTACGGTTTTGGCGCCAAAGTGAACCGTTACGAGTTCTTTTCCAAAATCGCACGATTGTTTCCCGATAAGCCTTACAAAGGATTGGGTTTCATTATGAATGCCTCTCTGCATGATTCCAAGTCATTTTTTGGAATGAATAATTATGACGGAACACAAAAAACGCTGTACGGAAACCTGATCTATCAGTCGATCATTGGCAACACCAATCATTCTTATAAAACCGGTCTGAGTTATCTGCTGGATAACTACAACGAACTTTACAAGGACATCCGGCTAGCCAGAAACGAGTCGGTTCCAGGGGCATTTTTCGAGTATACTTACAATAATCTGGATAAGTTTGTCCTCGTTGCGGGCGGCCGAGTCGATTTCCATAACCTTTACGGCACGCAATGGACGCCGCGCATGCATTTGAAATACAACCTGACGGACCAAACCACGCTTCGGGCCTCGGCAGGAAAAGGGTTCAGGGTTGCCAATCCGCTGGCAGAATATTACGGTAACCTGGTGAGTTCGCGCACGGTACAATTCCGCGAAAGCATTCGTCCCGAAGTTTCCTGGAATTACGGCGCAAGTGTTACGCAGGAGTTCAAGATGGGTAATATGAGCGGGAATTTTATCATGGATTTTTATAGGACAAACTTTGAAAACCAGCTTGTAGCCGATATGGAAGATCCGCGTTACATCCGGTTTTATAATCTGGAAGGCGATGCTTACGCCAATAGTTTCCAGGCAGAGGCGAACTTGACACCCATTAAACGCCTGGAATTCAAGCTTGCTTACCGGCTTTTTGATGTAAAACAAACCATTCGGAATGTATACGACGAAAATGTGTTGCTGCCGAGAATGATGGTAAGCCGCGATCGGGTGCTTTTCAATGCCGGATATGCGCTGCCTTATGACAAATGGAAGTTTGATGCAACTATGCAATGGAATGGAAAACGGCGGATCCCGTACATGGGCCACGTTGACGAGCACCACGTTCCCGACAACCTGACATCGACAATGTCGCCGTCATTTTACAACTTCAATGCACAGGTTACGCGTACATTTCCCAAATGGGACATTTACCTTGGCGGAGAAAACCTGGCCAATTTCCGTCAGAAAAACCCGATTATGGGCGCTAATGATCCCTTCGGACAGAATTTTGACGCGGGAATGGCCTGGGGGCCTGTGGTAGGACGAATGATTTATGCGGGAATACGTTATAAAATAGTGAGATAATTGAGCGCGTTATGAAACTGCATATAAAAAACATGGTTTGTGATCGTTGCAAACGGGTAGTCCGGGAAGATCTGGAAAATCTGGGCATTGCATTGCAATCCGTTGAGCTGGGCGAAGTTGAAACCGCCACGGACATTGATAATCAACTGCTTACTAAGGTAAAATCCACATTAGAAGCGAGCGGATTTGAATTACTCGACGACCGCAGGCTGGCCATTGTGGAGCACATTAAGACCTTGATCATTGAGGAAGTGCAATTTTTAAAAGGTCATAAACCTGAACAGCAGAACTTTTCGGATTATTTGTCTGAAAAAATCGGTTACGAATATTCTTATCTGAGCAACCTTTTTTCCTCCGAAACCGGGCAGACCATTGAACAATACATTATCGCCCAGAAAACGGAAAAAGTGAAAGAATGGCTTTCTTATAATGAGCTGACATTGAGCGAAATGGCGTGGCGATTGTCATATAGCAGCCCGGCGCACTTAAGTAATCAGTTCAAAAAGGTGACCGGGATGACGCCCGGAGCGTTCAAGAAAAGTACTTTGGGGAGAATCACGCTGGACAAAGTAGGACATTAGAACAAACATTAAATAAACCTTCAATGATCATGAAAAATATCCTTTTTGCCTCGCTATTGTTCCTTTTTACCGCTTGCGGAGGAAACAACGAAAAGACCGGGAAAGCAGAAACTGAGGCAATGGCCACAGCTGAGAAAAAATACGCATGCCCTATGCAATGCGAGGGAGAAAAAACCTACGCAGAAGCTGGAAAATGTCCGGTTTGCAAAATGGACTTACAAGAAGTAGCGATGGCAGAAACAGATTCTGCGGAACACAATCATTGATCACTAAAACATTCAAAATCATGAAAACTACCATTCTATCCTTATTAATAGCACTTTTTGCCAATATTACATTGGCTCAGGCCGACGGCGACAAGCAGATCAAGATCAAGACTTCTGCGATCTGTGAAATGTGTAAAGAACGCATCGAGCGCAATCTGGGGCTTTCCAAAGGAGTAAAAGAGTCCAATCTGGACCTGAAAGACAAAGTGGTTACGGTGAAATACAACCCGAATAAAACCACCCCGGAAGCCATTAAAGCGACCATTATCAACACGGGTTATGACGCCGATACGCAGGTTGCAAACCAAAAAGCACACGATAAACTGCCAAGCTGCTGCCGGAAAACAGCTGCTGCACATTAATCAAAACCACTTCGTCATGAGCAATAACAAATTGAAAATGCTGGCAATAGCCGGCATAATGGGCACCGCCTTCCCTGTGCTCGCGCAGCACGAGCATCATCAGGAGTCCAAAAAAGATTCAGCGCAGCATGCCGGGCATGATAGGAAGGGCATGGATCGCAAAACCATGAAGCACGACACTGTGGATCACAGTAAGATGGATCACAGCAAAATGGATCACGGCAATATGCAGCATGACTCCGGGCATATGACGCACAGTTTTTCCCTCAGTCTTCCTATGACGCGGAATGGCTCGGGAACAGGCTGGCAACCCGATGCAACCCCGATGTACGCTTATATGAAGCACTCGGATAAGTGGAATTACATGTTGCATGGAAGTGTCTTTCTCCGCTACACGGCTCAGAATTTCAATAATGATGGCTTAAAAGGGTCAAAATCGAAGGTTAGCGTACCAAACTGGTTCATGGGCATGGCGCAACGGCAGGTTGGCAAGAATGGCCTGCTAAATATCCGCGCGATGGTGTCGCTGGACAGGTTGTTTGACGGAGGTGGCGGTTATCCGCTTTTATTTCAATCCGGTGAGACCTGGAAAGGCGAGCCGCTGATCGACAAGCAACATCCGCACGACCTTATTTCCGAACTTTCCGTTGCTTACACCCAAAGGCTGAATGAAAACATTGACCTGACGCTTTACGCGGGCTATCCGGGCGAACCAGCATTGGGGCCAACCGCATTTATGCACAGAATGTCGGCTTTCAATAATCCTGATGCCGTTTTGGGGCACCACTGGCAGGATGCAACGCACATTACATTTGGAGTTGTTACGGCAGGAATCCGGCTCTGGAAATTCAAGCTGGAAGGCTCGTCCTTCACCGGTCGTGAGCCGAATGAGAACCGGTTTGACTTCGATAAGCCACGTTTTGATTCGTACAGTTACCGGTTAATGTTTAATCCTTCCGCAAACTGGGCCATGCAGGTGAGCAGGGGTTTTATCAAAAATCCTGAACCATTGCACGGCGGTGAAAACGTGGACCGGACAACGGCTTCGGTGCAGCATTCGACTAATTTGAGTGGAAAAAACAGATGGATTTCTACTTCCGCGGTTTGGGGGTTGAATGAAGCTGGCGGTCATCATAAGGAGCATGCTATTTTGCTGGAATCGAATCTGCAACTGGACAAATGGGCTGTTTATGGTCGTTATGAACGGGTTGAGAAGAACATTAGTGAACTGGGGATCACCAGATATGATGACATTGGAAAAGAGAAATTTCCAGTTTCCCTGTTTTCACTTGGAATTAACCGCCAGATTGCTTCCTTCCAAAATACCATTTTACAAGCAGGAGCACAAATGGGAATTTACTCCATTGAAAATTCGCTGAAATCCGTTTACGGCAACACGCCGCTGTCCGGACAAGTTTACCTGCGTATAACGCCAGGCCTCATGCGTATGTAATGTTCCGCGCTATCTATATTTTAGAAAGCTGTCAGTCATCCTGGCAGCTTTTCGTAGTTTTGCGCTTCAAAATTAAAGAACGCTCCCGTGGCTTGGTATCACAATTATTTCAAAGGACTTCCGCAACGCGCCTGGAAACTGCATCAGGATGAAGAATACACCGATTATGAAGTCGATTTTTTGCGGGATGTGCTTGAAATAACGAAAGGAAGCAAGGTTCTGGACATGCTAGCGGGTTACGGACGTCATGCTGTTCCCTTGGCTGAGGAAGGTTGCGCAATGACGTGCGTTGACATTTCCAGTGAATATTGCGATGAATTGAAGGCCGTGGCCAAAAAGCAAAAACTGCCTTTGACGGTTATTTGTGACGATGTGCTGCAATGTGATATTGAGGCAAATGCATTTGATGCAGCTTATTGCATTGGAAATAGTTTCAGTTTCTTCCCAAGGGCTGAAATGCAGCAATTTATTTCAAAAATGGCAAACGCAGTCATATCCGGCGGCCACATTGCCATTCACACCGAAAATCTCGCAGAAAGCATTCTGCCCAACTTCCAGACTCGTAACTGGATGCCCGTGAAAGAAGACATTATCTATCTGGCCGAAAACGATTACCGGCCCGAAGAGGGTTATATAGCCGCCGAGCAAACATTTATCTCCGGTTCCGAAAAAGTAACGCACACAGTCCGTCAACACATTTTCACCCTATCAGAAATCATCTACATGTTCGAAACCGCCGGTTTACAAGTCGTAGGAACATTCGGAAACCTGGAAGCCGATCCATTCACATTAGGCGACGAACAGCTATATCTGGTTGCCAGGAAGCTTTGAGGGGAATTCGCTTAGGACAAAGCTGAGCGATTAAAGCTTTTTCGGATTAATTACTTTCAACTTTGTTATATGCTCAAAGTCCTTCTCGTTATCGGTAACGAGTGTTAGGTTATTGGCAATTGCAGTCGCTGCAATAATTGCATCAGGAGTTTTGATTTTCCTGCTTTTGCGAATACTTACGCAGATTGCTACAACTTCGGGAGTAATGTTGAAAATTAAACTGTCATTTATAAAATCACTAATCTGACTGCTTTTCAATGTTTTCCAAGAAAGGAGTTCGATTTGACTTATTACCGACAAGTTGGGAGTCGCATTGATGACGTCATCCATGAAATCGATGCCCGGTTGCGTCAGCATCGCTGATAAATAGTGTGAGACTGCGTTCGTATCAATTAAATATTGCTCCATTCATTACGCATTTGACTGATATGGCGGGTAAGGTCCTGGCTCTCTTCTTTGGAAAGAATGCCCTTGTATTTTTCAGATAATTTAGGCTTTGGGACGTCGGTATTATCGTGCAACTTAATGATTTCCATTGCTTCCAGATCCCTCAGCAACTGCAAAGCCCGCTTATGCGTCAACTCAACGATCATTGTTTCCATAGTGCATCATTTTTGATCATAATATACAAATAACCTGCATCAAATTTAAACCCCTTGCAAAACGGGTAGGTTTGTCTTTTCTACTGCGCCGAAGCCTCCTTCGATGTTGATGACGTGGTCGATGCCGCGTGATTTTAGGATGGAGGCGGCTATCACGGAGCGGTAACCTCCTGCGCAATGTATGTACAGCGTTTTGTTCTTGGGAAATTCAGCCATGAGTTCGTTAATGTAGTCTAACGGCAGATTTTTGGCCCCGTTAATGTGCCCGGCTTCGAATTCAGCTGGCTTTCGCACATCGATCACTTCGGGACTTTCTTCATGATACACCTTTTCAAAAGCATTAGCAGAAACATTTTCAACAGAATCAACCTCTTTTCCAGCCTGGACCCAGGTCTCAAAACCACCATTTAAAAATCCGATGGTGTGATCATAACCAACTCTTGCCAGGCGTGTTACCACTTCCTCTTCCATTCCCGGCTCCGTTACAATCAATAAATTCTGATTCAAATCCGGAATTAATGCGCCTACCCACGGAGCAAAACCGCCCTGAATACCAATGTTGATAGAATTTGGAATAAATCCTTTGGAGAAATCCTCCGGCTTCCGCGTATCCAGAATGAGCGCACCCGTGTTATTAGCCTTAGCCTCAAACGCTTCCGCAGATAATGCCTGATCACCGCGTTCGAGCACGTCGTCAATGCTTTCGTAGCCGTCCCGGTTCATTTTTACATTCTCAGGGAAATACTTCGGAGGTTCGGGCAAACCTGCGGTCACTTCTGCGACGAACTCCTCTTTGGTCATATCCGCCCTTAATGCATAATTGAACCGCTTTTGGTTGCCTAACGTGTCGGAAGTTTCCTTGCTCATATTCTTTCCACAAGCGGAACCTGCACCATGTGCGGGATAAACGATGATGTCGTCAGGCAAGGTCATGATCTTAGTTCGCAGACTTTCAAACAGCATTCCCGCAAGGTCGTCCATATTCAGGTCACCCTTTTGCGCAAGATCCGGACGTCCGACATCGCCGATAAACAATGTATCGCCACTGAAAAGCGCAGTTGGTTTTTGATTTTCATCGAACAGCAGATAACTCGTCGATTCCAGCGTGTGACCCGGCGTATGCAATGCCTTGATAGTAATGTCACCTAATTTAAACTCTTCATTATCAACGGCGATGTGTGCCTTAAATGCAGGATTTGCATTTGGTCCGTAAACAATTTCCGCTCCCGTCTTTTCAGCCAAATCCAGATGTCCCGAAACGAAATCGGCATGAAAATGGGTCTCAAATACATACTTGATTTTCGCACCGATTTTATTGGCCTTTTGAATGTAAGGCTCCACTTCGCGCAAAGGGTCAATAACCGCCGCTTCGCCGTTTGAAACAATAAAATAAGCACCCTGAGCCAGGCATCCGGTATATATCTGTTCTATTTTCATGAAGGATAATTTCAGTTTATCGATACGAAGTTAACCAAAAGGCAGTTGTTTTCGTTTCTGGGCGGGGATCGAATGCACCATCCCCGCTCAGTATTTCATACTTTAACCAACTTCCATTTACCCAGCCTGAACCGCCAGATCCCCAGCAATGCCAGAATGGATTCCGCAAATGGAACCGAGGCAAAAACGCCGATCGGGCCGAAATTCATCATAACGGCAAGCACATACGCAACCGGAATCTCAATCGCCCAAAAACAGATCAGGTTCAGGACAGTCGGCGTTTTGGTATCCCCTGCCCCATTGAGCGACTGGATAACGACCATTCCATAAGCATAGGCAGCATAACCCAGGCATAGCACGCGCAATGCCATTTTGCCTGTGGCAATAACCTGTGGATTAGGACTGAACAGACCAATAAGTTGCTCCGCGCCAATGAACATTAAAACGGCCAGGCCCAGCAGGAAAATAAAGTTGTAAGACGCACACTTCCAGACCGATTTCTCCGCCCTATCCGGCTTCCCGGCCCCCAAATTCTGCCCCACAAGCGTCGCAGCAGCATTAGCAAGCCCCCAGGCAGGCAATAATGTGAACATAATGACGCGAATGGCAATGGTGTAACCTGCCACCACGTCACTGCCGAATTCGGACAAGATACGCGTCAGAAAAATCCAGCTTGCGGAACCTATCAGAAACTGGACGGTGCCACCCGTGGCCACTTTTACAATCGTCGCGATGGTTTTGGGATCAGGACGCAGATCGACCCATAGCAAGCCGAGCGGTTTTTGTGCTTTTGTCAATGAAAATAACTGATAACCAACGCCAATAGACCGTCCTAATGCCGTGGCGAGAGCCGCGCCTGTTACGCCCAGCTCAGGAAATGGCCCAAGTCCGAATATCAGCACCGGCCCCAGAATCATGTTGAAGCAATTGGCAACGATTAGTGACCGCATGGCGGTTGCAGCGGCACCGGCGCCTCGCAATGCTCCGCTCAGGGAATAAAGCAAAATGACGACAGGGCTGCTCAGAAACTGAATTCTTGCAAAATCTGTCCCGAGTTCGATCACCTTTGCATCGGCACCCATGATCCGCAGAATATCGCCCGCAAACCATGTCCCGACCGTTGCAGTAACTGCCGAAATAGCCAGAGAGATCACAATAACCTGCCCCACCGCATGCCTGGCGCCATTTGTATTCCCTTCGCCAACGCGACGTGCAATGGTGGCCGTTGCAGCCGTACTCAAACCAATGGCCACAGAATAAACCAGCGTAATCACAGATTCAGTAAGCCCGACAACCGCCACGGCTTCTGTACTCACTTTTGAAACGAAAAAAATGTCAACAACGGCGAAAAGCGACTCCATGACCATTTCAAGGATCATTGGGACGGATAGTAGAAATATAGCACGGTTGATGCTTCCTTCGGTAAAACTTTCTTCGGAGCCACGAATAGCCTGACGAAGCAGTTGAAACCACTTTTTCATGGATGAAATAAGATTGAAATAAAATAAGAATTGAAAGTGACTAGCGAAAGTCACAGAGAACAGTCCGGTGGGAGAATGTCCGCAGACGGACCAGGAAAAGACTTGTGGTTATTGTAAACCGGGGATGATCACCAACATATTTCGAAGAATTTGGGCAAATATACAAAAGTGCTTTTCTATTATTCAAACAAAATACTGGATTAATTCAGATGTAAGTGTAATTTCACGGCCTGGACGGGGTGAACTTTTGCTTTCGCCAAACCGTTGCCATTCTACTCTTTCCTGCAAATTTTGGTATAAAAATTGGAGCATCGGGCAGGAAAGGAAATACCATTAAACAACTCTTCATGATTGATAAAAAGAAGTTATACTCAACAGCCGAAAAGCCGGAAACTGCTGTGCTTGTGGCTGTTAGTACCCAAAAACAACCGGCGGAAAAGACAAAGGAATACCTGGACGAGCTTGCTTTTCTGGCAACAACACTGGGCGTGGAAACGGTTAAGACATTTACACAAAATCTGGAACGAGCTGATATCCGCACCTACACCGGAAAAGGAAAATTGGAAGAAATTCTGATTTATGTGACCGCGAACCCTGTGGACATGATCCTGTATGATGATGACCTTACGCCGTCGCAGGTGCGAAATCTGGAAGCTGTTTTCAAAGACATTAAAGTGATTGACAGGAGTTTACTGATCCTGGATATTTTCGCGATGCGGGCTCAAACTGCACAGTCGAAATTACAGGTTGAGCTGGCCCAGTATCAATATATGTATCCTCGATTGACACGCCTGTGGACTCACTTAAGCCGCCAGTCTGGGGTTGGTGTGGGTATGCGCGGGCCTGGGGAAACAGAATTGGAAACGGATAGACGTCTGGTGAAAGACCGGATCGCATTCCTGAAAGAAAAATTGGAAAAGGTTGATCGTCAGAGCACTACGCGCCGGAAGGAAAGAGACCGGCTGGTGCGCGTTGCCATTGTTGGTTATACCAATGTTGGAAAATCAACGTTGATGCGCGGGCTTTCGAAAGCAGATGTTTTTGCAGAAAATAAGCTGTTTGCAACCGTTGATTCAACTGTGAGAAAGGTGAATATGGAGAACATCCCATTTTTGCTGACTGACACCGTTGGTTTCATACGCAAATTACCTACGCTGCTCATTGAATCATTTAAATCGACTTTGGACGAGGTTAGGGAAGCGGATATTTTGCTGCACGTGGTAGACATTTCGCACGCTTCATTTGAGGAACATTTGGATGTGGTAAACAAGACATTGGAAGATATTGGCGCTGCCAACAAGCCCACTATTCTTGTTTTCAATAAAATTGACCTTTATAACCCGACATTCAACGCAGATAATGATGAGGGCCAGGAAATTGAGCAGACAGAAAGTGTTCTGGACCAATTGAAAAAGAGCTATATAGCCGATAAGGCGGATCATGTTGTGTTTATTTCGGCTGAAAAGAAGGAAAATATTGACGAGTTGAGAAACACATTATTTTCCATGGTGAAGGAAAAACACTTCTCCATTTATCCAAACTGGCTCGATTTGGGATACACAGCAGTAGAAGCGGAGGAATAATCATTTGTAATTCAAATGATTTTTTGCCAGTTTTGCACCCCAATTCGACTGCGTAGTTCAACGGATAGAATAGGAGTTTCCTAAACTCTAGATATGGGTTCGATTCCCGTCGCGGTCACGAAAGCCAGGCATACGCCTGGCTTTTTTGTTGAATATGAGTTTCCTAAACTCTAGATATGGCCGGGCGGCCGGTGCCGTTCGATTCCCGTCGCGGTCACGAAAGCCAGGCTTATGTCTGGCTTTTTTGTTGAATAGGAGTTTCCTAAACTCTAGATATGGCCGGGCGGCCGGTGCCGTTCGATTCCCGTCGCGGTCACGAAAGCCAGGCATACGCCTGGCTTTTTTGTTGAATATGAGTTTCCTAAACTCTAGATATGGCCGGGCGGCCGGTGCCGTTCGATTCCCGTCGCGGTCACGAAAGCCAGGCTTATGTCTGGCTTTTTTGTTGAATAGGAGTTTCCTAAACTCTAGATATGGCCGGGCGGCCGGTGCCGTTCGATTCCCGTCGCGGTCACGAAAGCCAGGCATACGCCTGGCTTTTTTGTTGAATATGAGTTTCCTAAACTCTAGATATGGCCGGGCGGCCGGTGCCGTTCGATTCCCGTCGCGGTCACGAAAGCCAGGCTTATGTCTGGCTTTTTTGTTGAATAGGAGTTTCCTAAACTCTAGATATGGCCGGGCGGCCGGTGCCGTTCGATTCCCGTCGCGGTCACGAAAGCCAGGCACACGCCTGGCTTTTTTGTTGTCACACCTGGCTGATCCTACGCCCGATAAGTCACCGCTTGTTGTTACTAAAATTCCCCAGGGTCCGAGTCTCCAATGCTATTTTGCGTAGAAAAACATAACTTAAATCTTCAAATCGTAGGACTTTTTAAAGTTCATGGTGATGTAAATTCTTAGCATGGCAATTGCATAGAAGCCTTTAACTAAATTACAACACAATGCAAATGCTCTCTGGCTTGGGCCGCACCCGTTATATCCCTCTATTGATTTTATTTACGCTTGCCATCCTGCAATCTTGCAAAAAGAATCCCAAGGAAATGTCCCGGGAGCAGCTGGAAAAGGAATTGAGCGACAAAAAACATTACGAAAAACTGCTGGAATTCGGCAAAAGTGCCGGAATCAATGTTGAAAAATTTGCTGCAACCGGTGAACAGGCGCCTGTTTTTGCCTTGCTGGAAGAAGCCGGATTTGGGCATAAACCAAACCTACGCTATACAGAAAAGAAAGTTAAGGCAGACACATCACTCCTTCGTGAAGCTGCGGAAGCACTGGTGAAAGGCGAGTCGGTGGACAAAGTGATGAAAGGATTAGAGCCGGTTTATCCTGTTTATAACAATCTTAAAATACACTACGCTAGGCTATTAAAGGAAAACAAGCAAGATAGCGCGGCCGTTGTTGCTGAGACGCTGAATGCTTATCGCTGGATAAAGCGGCAATCCAAAGGCGCTCCGCGGTTCGTTATGGTGAACATTCGCGGTGCCTATCTGGCCGCCATGGATTCAGCCGGACAGAATGTGCTGCGTATGCGTACGGTGGTAGGTAAAAGCGACACGCCGACGCCTACGATGGACACTTATGCAACGAGCATCGTGACACACCCATACTGGAATGTGCCAAAAAGCATTGCTATCAAGGAAATGTTTCCCAAAGCGGCAAGTGATCCGGAATACTTGTCCCGAAATCGAATTCAAATAATTGATAATAAAGGCCAGGCGGTAAATCCGGAAGAGATTGATTGGGAAGAACTTACAGCTGAAAAATTCCCCTACCGCTTTCGTCAGGAAACCGGTGAAGACAATTCACTAGGTTTGCTGAAAGTGGAGATTAAAAATCCACTGGCGATTTATCTGCACGACACGAACGCAAGATATTTGTTCAAAAGTAATTCGAGATGGAGAAGCCATGGCTGTGTACGCGTGCAGCAACCGACCGATCTGGCCAACTATATGGCTGGCACCAAGCTGCTTGACAACGATTTCATGACCGAGCCTGACACGGTGTCGACCCCGCCGAAGTGGCACAAATTAAAAGCAAGAATTCCAGTATTCCTGCTTTATCTGGGTGCCGATTGCAATGAAAAAGGGGATTTGCTTTACTTTGAAGACGTGTATAAAAGAGGATTGCCAAAGGTGTGATCCAGCTTATCCAATTTCAGGCCTGATAATAGAGGTGAAGCCTTAACATATTGCTGGTCAGCAGAATATATAAATAGTCCTGCGCCATTGCAAAGCATGCTGATTAGTTTTTTAGAATCCAGAATAGATACAGCAGGACATCCAAGGCTTCGGCCCAGGCGACCTGTGTTTTTAATAAAAGACTCACTTACATAATCTGCTCCGTGCATAACGATCGCCCTTTCCAGTGCGCGGTCGTTAATGCCTTTTTCAACCCCTTCCAGCCTCAGCGAAAGCCCATGCTTACCCGTGTAAGTCCCTAAAGTTTTATAAAAACCCAGGCTGGATTGATATGATGAATTATCATTCGAAAAACGCTTTGCAAACTCATCACCGGAATTCCTTCCGTGCGCAACGTATGTATTGAGCAACACTTTTCTCTTTATCAGATCTATTACGTAAAGCCTCTTATTACGCGAAGACTGGCTAAAGTCGGCAATCGCAAGGATCGGGTTAGCCAAATTCATCTTCTGAAAACCATACCATGCATAGTAAAATGCCGCCTCAGAAAGACCTTGTTTTTTCAAGCCCAGCGAATCGTAAAGACTTGCCCATTGCGGCTTGGCAAGGGAATCTGGCTTAATTTTTATGGAATCGGAGTTTGTGGAATCGTTAAGTGTATCAAATTTTTGGAACCCGAAGGAAACACTAAGCGCAATCATTACTGCTACTAATACTGCCTGAGCTTTTGTCATTTCTAATCGTTTTATTGAAAAATCTAATTATTATCGATTGAGAGAGGAGGTAGATTAATCCCTTGAAGGGTGCATGTTTAACAGCCCGGGCAATGTTAATGGTTCCTAAAAGACAAAAAACAGCTCACAATGAGCTGTTTTTCAATAAGTTAAAAACTTCATATTTTTCATTTTTTCTCAATTCCGGCTAAAACTCGTCTGATGTCATTTGCCTTACTCATGAAGTCCAGACTTGTTTCCAGATCATGCTGATCAATAGCATCCTTGAACTTTTTCAGCAGCTCAATGTAGTCTCCCAATGCTTTTGATACATTGGTTTTGTTCTGATCAAAAATAGGCGCCCACATTTGCGGTGAGCTTTTAGCAAGCCTGACCGTTGAAGAGAATCCGGTGCTCGCCATGGCAAAAATCGCTTTCTCGTCCTTTTCTTTATCCAACACCGTCAATCCGAGCGCAAAAGAACTGATATGGCTCAAATGTGACACGTAAGCCAGGTGCAAATCATGTTCGGTCGGCTGCATATAGTAAATTTTCATGCCGACGTCTCGCAGGAAAGTTTCAACCAGGCCAAGTGATTCAGCATTGCTTTTTTCCTTATCACAAATAATGACGTATTTATCCGTAAGCAACTCCTTAAATGCAGCACCAGGTCCGGAGTTTTCTGTTCCTGCCATTGGATGTACGGCAACGAATTGCGCACGTTTCGCATGCCCATCCGCAATCTGGCAAATCGCCTCTTTTGTCGAGCCAAGATCCATAATAGTCCGTCCTTCCGGCAGATGATCAAGCATGTAAGGCAAAAGCTTATTAATGGCGTCAACAGGCGTTGCCAGCACATTCAGCTCAGAAATTTGCAGCGCAACGTCAAGTGTAACGATTTCATCCACAATGCCTTTGGCCAAAGCAATTTTTTGATTTACCAAAGAATTATCAACGCCTACAAACTTAACATTCGGATATTTTTCGCGCAGGCTCAAAGCGAAAGAACCGCCCAGCAAGCCCACTCCTATTATACTAAGTATCATTTCGATTCAAAATAAATAAACACCAATAAATTGAGGATTAAGCCTTTATTCGTTCCACTGCTTGCCAGATACGCTCCTTCGGCATGCAAAGCGATAAGCGGATGTAACGCTGTCCTTTCGGCCCGAAGATAAAGCCAGGCGCAATGAACACATGTTTTTCAACCAAAAGAGCATTCACCAGCGACTCCGCCGATTCGACAGAATCCGGCAATTTGCCCCATAGGAACATGCCTTCCTGCTTACGATCCCAGGTGCAGCCAATTGTTTCCAAAATAGCCTCAGCAGCTTCCAAACGGCCTTGATATACCGCATTGCGCTCCTGGTGCCACTCGTCCGAATTATGCAAGGCCGCAACAGCCGATTCCTGCATGGCCCAGAACATGCCCGAATCCACATTACTTTTAATGGTAAGCACGGCATTAATGTAAGGCTTAGCCGCTGATAACCAGCCCATTCGCCATCCCGCCATATTGTGCGACTTGCTCATGGAATTAAGCTCAATCGCAACCTCTTTCGCTCCTTCAACGGATAACAGGCTAATCGGCGCCTTTTTATTTAAAACCAAACTGTAAGGATTATCATGGCACAGCAGAATCTTATGCTTTGTCGCAAATGCCACAGCCTCTTCGAACAACGCTTGCGTTGCAGGCGCTCCGGTAGGCATATGCGGATAGTTTAGCCACATGATCTTAGTTTTCAGCGTTACCAATGTTTCCATCGCGGTCCAATCCGGCTGCCAGCCAAAATCTTCACGCAACGGGTATTCCTTCACAACCGCACCCACCATTTGACTAACGGCCCGGTAAGCCGGGTAACCCAGCTCAGGAACCAGCACTTCATCGCCTGGATCAAGGAATGTCAGAGAAATGTGCGTAATGCCTTCTTTTGAACCAATTAATGGCAATATTTCTGTTGCAGGATCGAGTTTAACGCCGTAAGTATGATAATAGAAATCTGCGATTGCGTTCCGATATGCGGGCGTGCCCACATAAGGCTGATAACCATGCGCTTGCGGCTTTTGAGCCGCCTCAGACAAGGCTGTTATTGTTTCAGACGAAGGCATCATGTCCGGGTTTCCAATCCCCAGGTTAATGACATCATGACCTTCTGCAATCAGTTTGCGAACCTCCGCGAGCTTCACCGAAAAGTAGTATTCGGAAGTCTGCTTGGTGCGCTGGGCAGTATCTATAATCATTACATTGTTATTAATTACACTTTTAAGAAGCCGGTTTCCCAGCTGTGATTTCAGAGCCTGCGCTTGAAATGGCGCGCAATTTACGATTTTTAACGCAATGGGAAGCAATGATCATTTGGGGTTTATCCATTAAATTGCAACATGAATATTCAGCGTTTTTTTCTGCTTTTTTCGGTTTTCCTGGCGGGTTGTTCCAAACCTTCGGAGAAAATTATTGTGGCTACCGCCGCCAACGTGCAATATGTAATGAAGGAAATTAAGGCGGAATTTGAAAAAGAAGCCGGGAAGGAAATTGACATTGTGGTTGGTTCTTCCGGCAAGCTTACCACCCAGATCCGCGAAGGCGCACCGTTTGATGTTTTCGTTTCGGCCGATACAAAATATCCGGAGGAGATTTTCAAAAACGGCGGATCGGCAGAAAAACCCAAAATCTATGCATTAGGATCATTGGTCTTATGGTCAAAAAACATTCCAAAATCTGATCTAAACATTGATTCACTAGCAAACGATAAAATCAAGAAAATTGCTGTCCCTAACCCGGAAACGGCACCTTATGGGGAGGCCGCTATTCAGATTTTAAAGTCAAAAAATTTGTTTGATAGAATAGAAAAAAGGCTCGTTTTCGGCGAAAGTATCGCCCAAACTGCCCAATACATTACGTCCGGCAATGTTGAAGCAGGTTTCAATGCATTATCCATCGCCCTTTCGCCCGAAATGAAAGATAAGGGCAACTACATTATCCTGGATTCGACCGATTATAAACCCATAGAACAAGCAGCCATACTCCTCAATCACAGCGAGGATTCTCCCAAAAAAGCAACCAGCGAACAATTCTATAAATTTCTATATTCCAAAAAAGCGAAAGCAATCTTTCAAAAATACGGCTACAAATAGAGGACAGCCATTCACTCATTCAGTCATTCACGCATTCAAAATTCAAAATTGAACCCTCAACCCCTTTGGCTAACCTTTAAACTCGCAACGATCACTTCGCTGATCCTGCTGGTGCTTGCATTGCCATTGGCCTACTGGCTGGCTTTTGGGAAGTTCAAAGGGCGTGGGATCATTGAATCGCTGATTGGCATGCCGCTTGTGCTGCCGCCGTCTGTGATTGGATTTTACCTGCTTCTGGCATTCAGCCCCTCCTACTGGTTCGGTGCTTGGATCGAAAGTATTTTTGGGTTGAGGCTCGTTTTCAGCTTTCCAGGCCTTGTTATTGCCTCCGTACTTTATAGTTTACCATTTATGGTCTATCCCATTCGCGCAGGCCTGCAGTCGCTTCCCGCCTCATTGCGCGAAGCATCTTATACATTAGGTAAAAATGAATGGGAAACATTCTTCAAAGTGCTTTTGCCAAATTGCAAACCTGCCATATTAACTGCATTTGTTATCACATTTGCGCACACAGTCGGCGAATTCGGGGTTGTGCTCATGATCGGCGGCAATATTCCAGGCGTTACCAAAGTCGCTTCTGTGGCAATTTACAACGAAGTGGAAGCGCTGAATTACGGCGCAGCCAACGATTATGCGATCGTGCTTTTTGCAATTACATTCGTTATTTTGCTGTTGGTCTATTCCATTAACAACCGCCTGCTCCGTGTCCGACAGCCTTCTTGACGTCCATATCAAGCACACTTTGCAAACTGTCCACGGCAAAATGCCGATGGAAATTGGATTATCACTTCCAAAAGGACGGATTTTAGCCATTACAGGACCGTCTGGTGCAGGTAAAACAACATTATTAAGACAAATCGCCGGATTACTAACCCCTGAAACAGGCAAAATCACATTCGGCAACCAAGTTTGGCTTGATAGCGCAGCGCAAGGATCTGTTGCTCCACAACTCAGGAATATTGGTTTTGTTTTTCAGGACTATGCTTTGTTCCCGCACCTTACGGTTGAGGAAAACCTCCTTTTTGGTTTACCAAAAGGCAGCGATCGCAGCATCGTCGATGACCTGCTGAATGCCACAGAACTCTCCAATCTGGCAATACAGAAACCCAACCAACTTTCTGGCGGTCAGCAGCAACGCGTAGCATTGGCCCGGGCACTGGTTAGGAAGCCGGATCTATTGTTGCTGGACGAACCCTTTGCGGCTCTCGATTATAATATGCGGTATCATTTGCAGGATATGCTGTTGAAATTTCATCGCCAGCACAATCTCACCATGATCATCGTAACACACGACATCGGCGAGATTTTCCGTCTGGCAGACCAGGTTGCGATCATTGAAAACGGTAAAATTACCCGCCAGGGAGCTCCTGCCGAGGTTTACGCAAACGAGCAGTCAAAAACGGAGGATTTTGTGATCTTTGGAGAAGTGCTTAGTTGTATAAAACAAGCGGATCAGCTGCTGGTAAGTGCACTGGTTGAAAACAAAGTCCGTCAACTGACATTGCCGCTGGATCTGGCGCCGGAAATGGTTCCCGGCAATACATTTACATTGCATTACCCGATGGATGCGGCCCGCGTGACGTTGATCAGGCATTGAAGAATCCAAATGTCGCTAAGGGTAATTTTAAAAGCTGGCAGTCTTTTTTCCAAAAACCATTTTTATCCATTCTATATGCGGGTCATTTTTAAATTTTTGCAGGTTGCCATTTTCATTCTGCCCCTGATTGCAATGCGTCAGGATAAGCCACTTCGCGTGATATTTTTCGGAGATTCCATCACACAGGCCGGCGTAGGGCCGACGGGTTACATTACCAAAATGAGTGAAATGCTCAAATCAAAGGGTCAGGACAGCCAATACGAGCTCATGGGCGCCGGAATCGGCGGCAACAAAGTATATGACCTGTATCTTAGACTGGAAGACGATGTTCTTTCCAAAAAGCCCGATGTAGTCTTTATTTACGTAGGAATTAACGATGTATGGCACAAAACGTCCTCAGGAACCGGAACGGACCCCGACAAATACGTGAAGTTTTATGAAGCATTGATCAAAAAAATGAAAGCGCAGAACATTCGCGTGATCGTATGTACGCCCACAGTAATCGGCGAAAGAAATGACGCTTCCAACCCCCAGGACGGCGACCTGAATCAATACTCCAAACTCATCCGTGAAATAGCAACCCGCAACAGCCTCCAGCTTTGCGACCTAAGAAAATCCTTCCAGGATTACCTGGCTCTAAACAACCCTGAGAATAAGGAAAAAGGGATTTTAACATCAGATAGAGTGCATTTGACTGATGAAGGGAATAAGTTTCTGGCGGAGCGGATGATGGAAGCGCTGGTGCAGAAGTAATTTTCAGGTTTTGTGAATGTAAATATCTGTGAAAGCAAAAAAGACCTCCAAGGAGGTCTTTTTATGCTGTACGCACATGCAAAATAGCTTGAATATTTACTGTTTCAACACCAAACGTCCACTAAAATGGCTCTTTTCATTCTCAGGCCATATAGTAAGTTCTTTACTCCCATAGTTTTGTACTTCAATATGAACCATATCGCCCTGAATAAGTTGAATATCTGTTGATGCACTTATAGAACCGTCATTCCCGCTTCTAAAATCAAAACTTGAAACCGACATTTTCGATCCTCCCCTTGTTCTTATAAACCGTGCTGTCGTAACAAAATCGTCATAGGTTGCAATACTCCACAGCAGTGTTAAATCAAAGTGGTAGATTCCGTTGAGGGGAGCAATAAATGTGCTGTGTGGAGAACCTTGAACATCATTATAGTTTGATCCCAAATCATACTCCTGAATCGTGAATGCAACTTTTGAGACACTTCCCGGTGCAATTTTTTCACTTCCATTCTCCGGAATCCCACTTGCTCTGAACGCCACGTTCCCTAAGACATTATCCCATGAAGCATTTCCATTCGCATCGGAGGTAAGTACTTTTCCGACTCCAGGAGATTGTCCCGGACCATGGATTTTTATTGGTCCGCTAACTTCCAATGCAGTCCCGTTAGTATTAGCTGCCGAAGCGAGAACCCCTCTACCACTTGAACTGGTGTTCCCAACTATACCGGTACCATTTACAGTAGCGCCTCTCATGGCAATAGCATTAACAGCAATCCCACTTATCGCAATAGAAGAAGAGTTTCCATCATTGTTATTAATAAGAAATAATGGGCCGTTGTGGGTGACTAACTGGGAAAATGGCAACGCTAAATTTGCAACTCCTCCGCCTACTAAACTCCACGCCGGATTAGCAGCTGTTCCGGCATTGTAATAAAACCCCGTTTTGCCGAGGCCTGCATTCGTATTATAAACGAGCAATGCAGTTGCCGGATTTGGAACAGTCGCATTATCGGAAACAGATTGTAACGAAACACGAGGAATCAAAAGTCCTTTATCTGAGCCCACAATTTCGAGCGCGGCACTTGGATCAGGTGTAAGCGTATTGATACCAACTCCTTGGGAAAAAGCGATTTCGCTGGTAAATAACATTATTATTGAAAGTAATGTAAGAAAGCGATAAGAAGGCCGCTTATGTTCTTTTGGTAATGGTGAAATCATGTTCTTGTCAATTTTGGGTGAATCATTTAACAGTTTGAAGACCCAATGTTGTTACGAGAAATGAATGTTCACCAAAGCGATGAGCCTCCGGTGGGAAAGCGTTAGTTTACGGTAAAACAAAAAAGGAGCCGTTTTTGAGACGACTCCTTTTCATTATTCAATGATCTACTTTTACTCCCAAAGCTTCTCCGGATAAACCCCAGCCTCATGCAATGCATTCAGCGATGCCTGAACCGTTGGCTTATCTTCCGGGTAAGTTACCCCAAACCAGTCGGAGGCGATGCGGAAAACGCGGCAATCACCCAGCCCGTTTTTGATAATGTGCGTCATGACGGTTGGGATGTAAAATTCAGCTTTTGGCGTGTTAATGTTCTCCCTTGCGTAGGTTTCAAACAAGTCTTTTGTGATTGGAAACATGCCCGGTTTGAAACCCCAGAAATTCATGGAAACAGGGGTTTCCGGTGCCACTTCTGTTTTGATGTCATTTTCTTCGAAATAGATTTTTCCACCTTCTTCGAAAATTTTGGTGCGTTCCACAACCGATTCGAGGTTATGATCGGCTCTTTCCACGCAAATGCCGCGGGAAACGGTGCCGTTTTCGGATAATGTGCGTTTCAGCTCGTAACCGATCATGGCGTGCTGCTTATCATTGGTGTCGTTGGTCAGAAAGTCGGCCATGGTGGCGAAAGCGTCGCGACCATAAAAATCATCTGCATTGATTACCGCAAAGGGTGTTTCAGTCTGCGGCCAGGCGCACAATGTGGCATGCCCGGTTCCCCATGGCTTTACGCGTTCCACTGTTCCCAAATCCTCAGGAACATATGACTGAATGCCTTGGATGGCGAAATCGTAATCAATTTTACCTTTCAGTTTCGGCGCAAAAATCGCTTCTGCACTGTCTTTAATTTCCTGGCGAACGATAAAAACTACTTTACCAAAACCGCTGCGAATTGCGTCGTATAGTGAATAATCGATGATTGTCTCCCCATTTGGGCCAAACTGGTCTAGCTGCTTGATGCCTCCGTAACGGCTACCGATGCCGGCAGCTAAAATCAAAAGAGTTGGTTTCATTCAAATTGTTTTAATGTGTATGTCTGCTACTTGAAGCGGCAAATTAAGGCCATTCAGGACTATAAAAAAAACGCGTCCGAGGATTTCAGAACGCGTTTGGAAAATAAAATATTTTAAGAATATCGTTAAACCGCAAAGCTTTCGCCGCAGCCGCAAGTGCGGGTTGCATTGGGGTTTACAAATTGAAAGCCCTTACCATTTAAGCCATCTGAAAAATCTAGTATCGTTCCGGCCAGGTAAAGAATGCTCTTTTTATCAACAATAATTTTGACACCTTTATCCTCAAAAACCATGTCCGTAGGCTTCGTTTCAGAGTTAAACTCCAAATTATAAGTCAAGCCTGAACAGCCGCCTCCCAGCACACCAACGCGGATCTGGTAATCCTCAACATGTCCGTCCGCATTGCGGAGTTCAACAATTTTATCTTTGGCGCTATCACTTACAGTAACCATGCTATTTCTAAGTTTTGTATTCGTAAATATTTAACGTCTGAAACAAATAATAAAGTTCACCAGTCCGTTAGAGTTCTTTCCATTTTTCGCAATGTGCCTCTCATCCGATTTTCGGAAAGCATTATAATATGGATGCACCGTTTTTATTGATGGCAGAAACATGCATACTGGCTTCAATTCCGGCGTCCGCAAATTTCAGTTGCATAGCCCGACCTGCACTTTCCGCATTAGCCTTTCCCTTGCTCAATGCAAACATAGAGGGCCCTGAGCCCGAAATGCTGCATCCCAATGCTCCGTTTGCAATGGCTGCTTTCTTAACTTCGTTAAATTCAGGGATCAAAATGGACCTTACCGGCTCAATGATAACGTCAACCATGGACCTGCCGATCAACTCATAATCTGATTTCATCAAACCCGCCACCAGTCCGGCAACATTGCCCATTTGAGCAATCGTGTTTTTGAGCGACACTTCGCTGCGCAGGATAAAGCGCGCATCTTTTGTATTAATCTCAATATCAGGGTGAACCAATGTACAATACAAATCATCCGGCACAGGAATCGTAAAGATATCCAACGGATTGTAGCTCCTGATCACCACAAAACCACCCAAAAGCGACGGTCCAACATTATCTGCATGCGCCGATCCCGAAGCGATTTTTTCACCTTCCATTGCAAAAGGCAGTAATTCCTGACGGGTCAGCGGGTTACCCAGCAGCTCGTTCATCGCAACAACTCCTGCCACTGCACTCGCCGCGCTGGAACCCATTCCGCTTCCTAGTGGCATATTTTTATTTAAAATAACTTCTGCGCCGAAGTCTTTGATGCCCAAATGCTTCAATAAATGCAACATAACAACGGTCACTGCATTTTTTTCAGCATTACGCGGCAACCGGCCTTCATCTCCTGTAATTTCTGTTATAACAACGCCAGGCTCGTCCCGTTTTTTAATCTCCACCACATCTCCCGGCGCCTCAATAGCAAACCCGAAGATATCAAAACCACACGCAACATTAGCCACTGTAGCCGGCGCAAAAGCTTTTATTGAATTCACTTTAAATGGTTGTTTTGCTTTAAGTAGTGAATGGCAGCTTTGGTAAAATATTCAGCATCAGCTAATGCTTCTTCTGCTTGCGCTCCATCAACCTCTTCGTAATCATAATCTCCAAATTGCCTCTTGTCAGAGGTCCTCTGCAACATATCCGTGAGTGACATTTCCATAAGCTCGCTTTTAATATATAATTCGCGAAACTTATTATGCGCTCCCAGATGCGTCTTAGTTTCGACACCCTGCACATGAAGAAGCGCCTGGATAGAATGAAATATCGCGTAATATGAGCGATTTACTACTGCCTCAAAATGGGCACCTTCCAAAGAGTCCCGAGCGGTGTCGAGACATTCGTCAACTTTCCGAATGATCTTATATAGCTTTACTTCACTCATAATTCGATGCCCTCACGAATGACGTTTTTTCCAAGAGGAGTTTCACCAAAAAACAATTTGTTATTTGTATAAGGAATTGCAGAGATCCAAAAGCCATATTTCATGCCTAAATCACTTGAAATCGGAGCCAACATATTGATTTCATTATACGAACGTATTTCTTCATCATTCAAAACGACCATATAATCCACATCAGATTCCTCATGCTGCTCACCGCGCGCATAAGAGCCAAACAGGATCACCTTATTCAGCCGTTTACCATATAACTGGCTCACCTTGCTGACAAACTCCTGAGACAATGCTGATATTTCTTTCGGAATTCCCTTCGTACTCATAGCTTGGCCGTTAAAAACATCACAATTTAAATCCTTTACCCCAAATAACTACTAATACTCATGATATCCGCGAAGACGCCGGAGGCGGTAACTTCGGCGCCGGCCCCGGGGCCTTTGATGACGAGTGGGCGGTCTTTGTAACGTTCTGTCGTGAAGGAAACGATGTTGTCGCTTCCGGATAATGTATAAAACGGATGCTGGGCGTCGACGGTTTTAAGCTCTATGCTGGCTTTTCCATTTTCAAGCGTGGCAATGTAACGCAGCTTTTCATGCTTAGCTTCCGCTTCTGCCTGCATGCTTGCGAAGAAACCGTCAGAAATTTCAAGCTCCTGGAAAAAAGCATCGACTGTGGGCGCATTCAGGCAGTTTCCTGGCAAAATGGCTTTGATCGTAATTTCCTCGGCTTCCAAAGGCACACCTACTTCACGTGCAAGAATCAATATTTTGCGGCCTACATCGGCTCCGCTCAAATCTTCCCGCGGATCGGGTTCCGTAAAACCTTTCACCTTGGCTTCACGCACCACATCTGCGAAACGTATTCCAGGACCGAAATTGTTGAAAATGTAAGATAGCGTTCCCGAAAGGATTGCTTCAATTTTGAGAAATTTATCACCGCTCGCCATTAATCCCTGAATGGTGTTAATGATCGGCAGACCGGCGCCTACATTGGTCTCATACAAGAACTTAACCCCGCGCTGCAATGCGGTCCGTTGCAACGAAACGTATTCTGAGTAAGTGCCGGAATTGGCAACCTTGTTGGGCGTTACTACGGAAATGCTGGCATCCAGCAACATATGATAATACTGCACAATGTCCTTATCCGAAGTGCAATCCACAAAAACGCTGTTGGGCAAGTTGAGCTCGATCATGCGCTGCACGAATGCTGGCAGGCTCGTTTTCACACCCTCATCCATTACGCGGTCACGCCAGTTTTCCGGGCTGATGCCGTCGGGATCGAGGAGCATTTTTTTGGTGTTGGTCAAACCTGCGATGTTGAGGTTCAGCAGCTTTTCTTCTCTTAAATAGGTTGTCTGATTCTTGATCTGGTTCAGTAACGTGCCTCCAATCAGGCCCATTCCTACAATAAACAGGTTGAGCGAGCGCGTTTCAGATTGAAAAAACACGCCGTGGATGGCATTAAGCGCCTTGGAAAGGTCACTTTTGGCAATTACCACAGATATATTAAGCTCGGAAGAACCCTGCGCCGTGGCCACAACATTAATCCCATTTTTGCCCAAAACAGAAAACAGCTTACCGGAAACACCCGTGCTTTTTTTCATTCCTTCACCCACGATCGCGATGATAGAAAGGCTTTTTTCAATGGCAATGCTGTCAATATGGCCCAAGGCGATCTCCGTAGCAAATTCTTTTTCAAGAACTTCCGTCGCGCGCTGGGCATTTTTTGGATCAATAGAGAAACAGATCGAATGTTCGGACGAAGCTTGTGAAATCAGGATAACGCTGATCGCATTGTTGGAAAGTGCGGTGAATAGCCGGCCGGAAATCCCTGCCACGCCAATCATCCCGCTTCCCTGAATGTTCACCAAAGCGATCTCATCAATGGAAGAAATCCCGGTTATCGCATAATCTTTCCCATTAGCGGCTTTTTGCACGTAAGTCCCTTCAAAATCAACATTGAATGTGTTGAGCACTTTCAATGTGATATTCTTGGCAAATGCAGGCTGCAGACTCGGGGGATAGATCACTTTCGCGCCAAAGTGGGAAAGCTCCATCGCTTCCGAATAAGAAATGGAAGGGATTGTAAATGCATTGGCAACCTTACGCGGATCGGCGGTCATCATACCGTCAACGTCTGTCCATATTTCAATGGAATCGGCATCCAATGCTGCGGCAATAATGGAGGCTGTATAATCGGAACCTCCGCGGCCTAATGTGGTTGTTACGCCTTCTGCTGTGGAAGCAATGAAGCCCGTAACACATTGTAAAGCAGCTGCTTTGGCAAAATATTCGAGGATCTGGCGGTTTGTGATCTCAAAGTTCACATCGCCCATTCCGTAAGTTGCATTGGTATGAATAATCTGCCTGGCGTCGCAGAATTCGGCGGTTACGCCTTTGCTTTTCAGGATTTCGGTAATAACCAGTGTGGATAGACGTTCGCCAAAGCTCATGATCAGGTCCAGCGTTCGCTCTGAAAGCTCCTTGATCCAGGAAACGCCCCTTAATATGTCTTCCAGTTCGTTAAAAAGCCCTCTTACCGCGGCAAATGTGCTGCTTTGGTTCTTTACCGGAATCAGGCCGCGCACAACTGCAAAGTGCCTTTCCTCAACCACTTTCAGGAATTCCATGTACTCAGGATTTCCCGCAGCAGCCATTTTACCGATCTCGATCAACCGGTTGGTAACACCGCCCATGGCAGAAAAAACGACCGCAATACGCTCCCCTTCCGCCAGGTTTTTTTCAAGGATACTGATTACTGTTTTAATGCTGTCTACCGAACCGACAGAGGTGCCGCCAAATTTAAGAACCTTCATTTAAAGCTATATTCGAATACGCAGATGATCAATAGTTCGCTGCCACCGGGTTTGAACCGATGCAAATATAACAATTCAGATATACGTTAGCGATTTAAAACGCTATCCCAAATCCAGCTCCTACATTCACGACGCCTATAAAGCGTTTTTCACTCACCTTTTCAGAAAAATCAAATGAACCGCGAACAGCGCGAATGGTAACATCATTGATCTCTGCCTCTGCGCCGATCACATCCGCATTGAGCTGAAAAAACAACGCTCCCGACAACGGCAGTCGTAAGCTTGCACCGCCGGCAAGCCCGAAAGCAGTAGTTGATGCTTTTTTGAGATTAACCGTAATAGGCTCGCCACCGGTTTCCGATGTCCCTATCAAATCGACGGTTGGAGAATTTGCCCAGATTTTACCCGCTTGTGCATGCAGTTCAAGCTGCACCCTATTCATGTTAATGTACAATGCCGGACCGATCATTAATGCATTCAGCTTCCAGTTTGACACATTACTTTGCCAGGTATATCGCTCATTCAGGAATTGTGCATAGCTATTGGCTTTGTCCAAAATCGGCTGAGAATTTGTCTTATTAATGTTCATGCTTCCCGAAGCTCGCAACCCGATCCATCGTGCGACCCGGAAATCATAATTAGCCTGTCCAAAAATGCCGGAACCTGTCAATCCTGCAAATGGATCGTCCAGTTTTTCGCGGGCCAATTCCCCAACCGGTAAGCTATATCCCCCCGAAACTGAGAAAAAACTGCGGGTGTCCTGCGCCCGGCTTTCGATGTTACATAATAGGAAAAGTACAATCAGGGCAGGAAGGTAACTGAGGGAAATTTTCATAAATCAGGCTGAGTATTGTAATAAGTTCTTTGTCGAAGTTTCTATTTTTCATCTAAACTAACATCAAACATACCAGTTTTATTACATTTTTAACGAATGACTTTGTTTGGGGAAATTTTATCAACACAATGTTATATAAATGGCTGTAAAATCCATTTTACGCGGGTTGGTACAACTTTGGTACTAACATTTTCAAACTAAATCATTGAACCATGGACAGGCGAGAAACTGATGACCAAGCCAGAGCTACGAAGAATACCAAGAATGTTTGGAAGTGGATATTAGGTGTGGGTATTGTATTAATGGCAATTGCATTTTGGGGTGGATTTTTCAACCACAACGAAAATTTTACCGAAGCTGAAACACCATCGGAGCAAGGCTCTGGCGCCACAGGAGCAGCGGGAGCAGCTGCGGCTGATAGCGTAGCATCGGATACAATCATGGAAAATGTTCGTAAGACGGAGTAAGTCACTTATCGATAAGTGCATCCCATAAAATTTCGGCAGGATGTTGTGAACGACGTCCTGTTCCGTCTTTTATCTGATGCCTGCAGCTGGTTCCGGCAGCGGCCACCAACACATCTTCGGGCTGCTGGCGTACTGTCGGAAACAACACCAGCTCTCCTATCTGCATGGAAACGGCATAATGTTCCTCTTCATAACCGAAAGACCCGGCCATGCCGCAACACCCCGAGGGAATGAGCTGAACATGATAATTTTCGGGAAGTGATAGCGCTTTTTTAGACGCAGATAATGTGGATAAAGCTTTTTGATGACAATGCCCGTGCAACTTAATCAGTTGCTTTTTTTGTGTAAATACACTTTTATTAATTCTTTTCGCGTCTATTTCGCGGGCAATGAATTCTTCAAAAAGCAATGCATGCTCGGAAATTCTGACAGCATCCGCTCGCTGTTCTGCAGGAACAAGATCGATATATTCATCACGAAATGAGAGAATTGCGGACGGTTCGATGCCGATCAGCGGTGTATCGTAAGTGATGAGATCTTTAAGGTAAGCCACATTTTTAATGGCCAGTTGTTGGGCTTCTTTTACAAATCCTTTTGACAAATAGGAACGGCCGGATTCCTCATGCTTTGGAATAAAGACTTCATAACCAATTCTTTCCAGCAACTTAACGGCTTTCTTGCCAACCTCAACATCATTATAATTCGTAAACTCATCACAAAACAAATAGACCTTCCGGGCATTTGAATGTTCTGGTTTTTGTCTTTTTTTCCACCACTTTTCCAATGTCTCCGAATGCAGATGCGGCATGGAACGATCCGGGTGAAAACCGACCATTTTATTAGCTATTTTCCGAAGTGAAGTTGTGCCAAAAACACCATTAAAAGCCCAGGGAGCGATAGAAGCCAGCTTCATCTGTTTAGAGAAATTTGCGATCAGCTTGCTCCGCATAGGAACCCCATGCGTTTCATAATATTGCTGCGTAAATTCCGCCTTCATCTTGCCCACATCCACACTGGAAGGACATTCCGACTTACAGCCTTTGCACGAAAGACAAAGATCCAGCACTTCTTTCACCATTTCCTGGGTAGCGGCGATTGGTGCGCTGCCTGTTTGCTTTTGGCTAACCGGCGTTAAATATTGTCTGAGAATGTTCGCGCGTGCCCGTGTGGTGTCCCGCTCCCGGCGCGTGGCCATGTAACTCGGGCACATGGTTCCGCCCGTAAGCTCTGTTTTTCTGCAATCCCCTGATCCACTGCACTTTTCAGCCAGACGGAGCATTCCTTCCTGTTTGGAAAAATCAAAAATTGTTTTGATTTCGGGCTGCGGTTTGTCCTGCTCATAGCGCAGGAATTCATTCATAGGCGGCGTATCGACGATTTTATTTGCATTAAAAATCCCATCAGGATCCCAGATGCGTTTTACCTGCCGGAACATTTCATAAACTTCACTGCCCATCATATAAGGAATAAATTCACCCCTTAACCGGCCATCGCCATGCTCGCCCGACAGCGAACCATTGTATTTTTTGACCAATGCAGCCGTATCCGCCAGCACTTGCCTGAAAAGCTGCTTACCCGCTTCGGTTTTGAGGTTGATCATCGGCTCCACGTGCAATTCGCCAGCACCGGCATGCGCATAATATGAAGCGTGCAGACCGTGATTTTGTAAAAGGATTTCCAACTCGGCAATGTATTCAGGCAAATCCTCCACCGCCACGGCACAATCTTCGATGAGGTTAACGGGCTGTGTATCACCCGGCAAATTCCGGATTAACCCCAAACCTGCCTTTCTGATGTCCCAGGCCTTGTTTGCCTCTTCTCCAAACAAAAGCGGATAGGCATAACCCAGGTTTTCTGCCTTCAAGGCAGTAATCAGATTTGCCGCTTGCAGCTCAACCTCCTGAATATTATTTCCCCAGAATTCAACCAGCAACAATGCCGCCGGATCACCCTGCATGAAGAACCTGTTTTGGGAATAAACCGTGTGATCTTTGGTAAAGTCCATGATGTAGCGGTCCACAAGCTCGGAAGCTTTTGGATCAAATTGCATAGCAACGCGGTTTGCATGCAGTGATTCAGCCAGCGAGTTGGCATGCACGCAAACCACACCGACAGACGCGGGCGGCGCATCTACCAAAGCTAGTTTCGCCTCGGTAACAAAGCACAATGTCCCTTCCGAGCCTGCAATCAGATTGCAGAGATTTATTTCATTTTTTTCAAAACCCCTTACCAATGCATCCAGCGCATAGCCTGAATTTCTGCGTGTTACGGTTGGTTTGGCAAATTGTTTTTTGATCAACTCCTGATCCACCGGATTCGAAACCAATCCCATCATGCCAGCCAGAATGGACTGCTCTCTTTTGCTATTGGCCTTTTTACCTATAACCGTGTTTGTAAATTCCGAAACAGACTGGTTATTAAATGTCGTTTCCGAACCATCCGACAGCAATACTTTTACTTCCAGCAAATGATCCCGCGTAGCGCCCCAGGTGATCGAATGCAAGCCGCAGGAATTATTCCCGATCATTCCCCCGATCATAGCGCGGCTCGCCGTAGAAGTTTCCGGCCCGAAAAGCAGGCCGTATTGGGCTAAATGCTTGTTCAGATCATCCCGGATCACGCCTGGCTGCACGCGAACCCACTTTTCGGCCACATTAACCTCGATGATTTTTCCAAAATGCTTTGAAATGTCAACCACAATCCCGCTTCCCACTACCTGCCCCGCCAGCGATGTGCCGGCAGCACGCGGAATGAGTGTCACTTTATTTTTGGCAGCGAATTCAATTAGTCTGCGAATATCTTCCACCGTTCGCGGGAGCGACACTGCGAGAGGCATTTCCTGATAAACGGAAGCGTCCGTTGCATAGATGGACTTTTGAGCCGCATGCAATGTTGAGTTATCAAAATAAAGCTCCCCTTCAAAGCGGGAACGGAGGTCATTGAATTGTAGGATTGAAACGCGGCTCATTCGGAGAATCAGGAATTAAGAGGCTAAGTTAAAAGAAGTACGGGGCAAATGCCGCACGATCTTACGTATATTGGCACACTTTTTACACTTGAAAAGTGACCTCAAAATCTTATTATACACAAAATGAAAAAAGTAACGCTACTGATACTATTATTTACCAGCGTATTGGTAAAAGCCCAAAATACTGCAACTATAACGCTCACTAACCCAAAACAAGCTCCTGTAACCGTAACTTTGGTTCAGGAAGATGTTCACTTCCACCCCAATCTGGGCATAGGCCTTGCCGATGTAAAACTGGAACCCGTCGCCTCCACTGATTTTAAAGACAAAACAACCGAAAAAGCCGTCATTCAATTGCCGGAGCCACGTATGATGCGCCTGCAATATGGCGGTGGAAGCATTAACAAAACCTGGATGCTATTCATCCAGCCAGGCGATGACCTTACCATTGCATTCGCCGATAACGGAGATGTGACTTTCTCCGGAAAGAACGCTAATTATCAGACTTTTCTGAAAAATTATTTCCTTGAAAACCAATTCCAGTATTTGCCGGTATTTGGCTACAAACCGTCGCAGATTGAGAATAAAAGTGTAGTACAACAAAGCGACAGCCTGGAAAAAGCACGCCTGGATGGTTTTGCGAAATTTAAAGCGGCAAATCCTGTTGTGCCTGGTTTTGAGGCTTATGTGTTGGCTACCACGGCTACAGAGCCATCTTTAATGAGACGCTTGATCCAGGAAAAGATCATGCGCGGCAACCGGGTCATGAAGTTGGACGATGCGCAACGCAAAGAGCTCGAAGAAGTTACGTTGGCCGATTTCAAAATCATGTCAGACGAAGCATTGCTAAGCCAGTCGTATCGCGATGAACTGCGCAACTGGGCTTTGATCCCGTCTACAAGGAAATTCCCGCTGGCGTCTGAATCAAGATATGAAATCAGCCCGGAAGCATTGAAAGATGTTTATGCTTTTAGTAAGGAAAAACTAGCAGCCTATCCGAAACAGAAAGAATATCTGCTCACATACTGGCTAAATTACGCCGCCACGGCTATTCCGGGCATTGAAACCAGCAAAGCACTTTTGGAAGATTACAAAACAACATTCCCGCAATCCCCGAATGCCGAATATATAGCGAAGCTGATTGCAACAAAAGAAACATTGCAGCCCGGCGCAGCATTGGCAGATATTACATTGCTGAATGTGGATAGCACGGCTGTAACGGTTTCGTCACTTACCGGAAAGCCCGTATGCATGGTATTTTCGTTCAGTATAGGCCAGCACGAGCCAGGTATGAAGGCGTTGGAAGATAAGTTGGGCGATAAAGCAACATTCGTTTATGTATCCGTCGCTCCCGGCATTCCGTTCGGCACCTGGAAGCAATATGCAAAGGACAGGCCGAATGCAAAGCATTTTTGGGCTTCGGATGAGAACATTGAAATTTTGAAGGAGAAATATGCGATTGATATCCGCTATCCTTTCCTGGTTACGGATGCATCCGGAAAAATCGTAAACCGCTGGATCCCGCAGGAATTTCCTGACAATAAAATGTTGACAGCTGAACTGGAAAAAGCATCCAGGTAACAGGAACAGTTAAAGCAAAAAAATAGGACGTATCAGCGAATCCCGGAGGGATGAAACATCGGTAGCAAAGAAAATAGGCCATCAGCGAATCCCAGAGGGATGAGATATCGGCAGCAAAAAAATGGCGGTCAGCAAATCCCGGAGGGATAAAATATCGGTAGCATAAAAAAATGGCCATATCAGCGAATCCCAGAGGGATAAAATATCGGTAGCATAAAATAGGGCGTCAGCGAATCCCAGAGGGATGAAATATCGGTAGCAAAGAAAAATGGCCACATTTGCGAATCCCAGAGGGATAAAATATCGGTAGCACCATAAGGTCAATCCAAGATAAAAATCCCGGAGGGATGAAACAATGTGTAGGCTGTTTCATCCCTCCGGGATTTTTCGTCATTAATGATCATTTTTTTGCTACCAAGATGTCATCCCTCCGGGATTTTCCGTCATTAATGATCATTTTTTTGCTACCGATATGTCATCCCTCCGGGATTTTCCTTCATTAATGATCATTGTTTTGCTACCGATATGTCATCCCTCTGGGGTTTTTCGTCATTAATGATCATTTTTTTGCTACCGATATGTCATCCCTCCGGGATTTTCCTTCATTAATGATCATTTTTTTGCTACCAATATTTTATCCCTCTGGATTCGCTGACGGCTATTTTTTTTGCCGATATGTTATCCATTCGGGATTTGCTGACCGCCATTTCTTTTGCTGCCGATATGCTATCCATCCGGGATTTCTTTATTGGGATTCTATGCGGATTTTGTGGATTGATTCTTGATTTTGATAGGTGACTTTTAAATTATAATTATCACAAATCTGCTTCACGATTGCCAAGCCCAATCCCACCGATTCGCTGCCGGAGGATTCCTTTTTGAAGCGGTCAAACAAGCTTTCAGGGTCAGTTTTTAATGCATTACCGGTGTTGCTTACCTGCAAATGATGGTTTCCGGATCTGATCTCTAATGTTCCGTTCACGTAATTATGGCGGATAGCATTGTTGATCAGGTTAACGATCATGATTTCTGCCAATGCGGGAGACATTAATGTGATAAATTCTCCCTCAGCATCAATATCCACGCGGAGTTGTTTATGTGAAATGATGTCTTCAAAATCGCCGAGTTTCGCTTTTAGCAAATCGGTCAGATTGGTGTTTTCCTGCTCTGTAAACTGCTGATTTTCAATCTTTGCTAATAATAGCAAGCCTTGATTAATCCGGGAAATTCTGCGGGAAGCGTGATAAATCTCTTCAATCCAGTAAGTATGATCTTTGTCCAGATCACCCGTTTGGATAAACTGCTCCACGCGTGCATTAATAAGCGCGAGCGGCGTTTGCATCTCGTGGGACGCATTCTCGGTAAATTCTTTGAGGCTCTTGTAATCGTGCTGCATTTTGGAGGCCATTTTTACCATCACATCTTCCAGCTCATTGAACTCCGTAATTTCACTTTTCGGAAGCTCCAACTTTTTACTTTTGGTCCAATCAAAATCCTTAATGTTGGCCAGCGATTCGTAAAACGGTTGCCAGATTTTTCCCGAAAGCCGTCGCTGGAAAAAGAACATTCCTACCATCAGCACGCCCAGAAAAGCAATCATAATCGCCGAAATAGCCTCAATAAGCTTGTAAGACTGGATCATCGACTTCCTGATCACAACCCGGTGCGGCTCACCGTCTATGGAGGCGTAGAAAGTCAGCTGCCTAAACGGATCAAGGGTTCCTTCATATCGGTTCAGAATCAATGTGTCTTTAAAAATCACCTCGTCAGAAATGCTGCCGCGCGTGGGGCTGACTTCGATTTTATTTTCTACAAAATACGCATCCTCCAACCACTCGTCGTGCTCCTCCACATAAGCCTCAAAATCGCGTTTCTCAACTTTGAGCCGATTTTCCACCTCGTCGTAAATCATATATTTGATACTCCAGAAAAACGCGATGCCCACCGCAATGTAGATAGCCAGCGATGCGAAAAGGTAAATTCTACTTGTTTTCTGAAGTAATTTCAAGGTGCTGTGAATTTATAACCGATGCCGTAAATGGACTGAATGTAGTCCTTCCCTCCCCTTTCCAAAATCTTTTTCCGGAGGTTTTTGATGTGCGAATAAACCATATCCAGCGAATCATAGGAATCCATATGATCACCCCAGAGATGTTCTGCGATGGATTCTTTGGTCAGGGCCACGTCCGTATTAGCCAAAAAATACAGCAAAAGGTCGTATTCTTTTTTAGACAAAATCGCCTCCTTTTCCCCAATAAAAACCTTTCTGGATTGTAGCTGCACGCGGATTTCTTTCCAGATCATATCATTGTTCCCGCCAAAACTCCGCCTCCTGATCAGCGATTTAACCCTAGCATTCAATTCAGAAAGGTGGAATGGCTTGGTCATGTAATCGTCCGAGCCGATTTCCAGCCCTTTGATCTTGTCTTCCAGCGTGTTACGAGCCGATATAATGATAATGCCGGTGGCTGCTGCTATCTTTTTTAGTGTTTGCACAATGTCAAAGCCGTCGCCGTCGGGCAATGTCAGGTCTACAATCGTGCAATCATATTGGTACAAACTGATTTTCTCATCGGCTTGCCAGAATGTATTGGCCACTTCACAAATAAATCCTTCGCGCGTCAAGTATTCAACAATGCTTTCCGCCAGGCCCTTTTCATCTTCTACTACTAATACTTTCATGGATCGGCTGTAAGATAACGGACAAAGGTAAAATGCGATTCTGGAAAAATTTAGGAGATAATATTTTGTCCTCAAATGGCTTAAAACAGCCATTTCTCCCAAATGTTTCCAGAATTGGCTCCTAGTTTCGTCCCAAAATATTGTTGGATTAACCCGTTATATCATGTTCATTCCTAGTTCAAAAAGGCTTTTTCAAGAAAAGCGGAAAACACCCGGCCTGGTTTTCCTGCTCGCCTTACTGATGTCAAGCGCCATATGCCATGCACAGCAAGTGAATTTACAGGAAATATTGCAGGAAGGCACTCAAAACTATCCTTTCCTGAAATCCAAACAGGCCGAAGTGCGCGGTGCAGAAATGCGGATTAAATCTGTCAAAACGGATTATCTCCCCACTTTTGTCGTTCAGGACCAGTATACATTTTCGACCAATAACAGTGTTGCAGGCTCATTCTGGGGCAATGAAGGGAGCGTCATTTCTCCTTCGGGCGGCATTCGTCCGGAAAACATTTATACGGGCACATTCGGCAGTTTCACCAGCGCACTTATAGACTGGCGTGTTTTTAATTTTGGAAAGGTTAAGGCCAATGTAAAAACCGCCAAAGCGGAGTTATCACGCAGCCAGGCCGATTATGAAAATGAGATTTTTCAGCATCAGGTCCGGATCGTGGACGCTTATCTGGTGCTGCTCATTAACCAGAAACTGGTGGAAGCGCAGCAGCAAAATCTCGAAAGAGCATTGGTTTTCAAGCAGGTTACGGATGCTGCGGTCGGCTCGGGCATGCGTCCCGGCGTAGACAGCTCGCTGGCCAGCGCCGAATTTGCCAAAGCTCAATTATTGTTATTAGAAAGTCAGCGTTCTAAAAAAGCGCAAGCACTTCGACTGGCGGAACTCACAGGCCAGCTGCGCGACAGCATTCAGGTCGATAGCATGGCCTTTTACTCCCAATTACCCGCCGCCAATTCCGAAACAGACTTTCTCAAAAACCCCGCTCTGCGTTTTTCTCAAAGCCAGATCGATGCTTCCCTTGCCAGGAGCAACGCCGTCCGCAAATCATTCCTTCCATCAATCTCGATTTTAGGATCGGGTTGGGCTCGTGGTTCGGGTGTTTCCAACAAGGATGATTCTTTCAAAACGGATTTTGGAAGCGGGGTAAATTACCAGGTTTACAATTATCTGTTTGGCGTTTCCACGCGCTGGAACCTCACCAACATTTTGCGGGTGCGTAACGATTACAAAAACGAACAGTTTCAGGTTGAGCGTTTTAAAGAACTTTATCAAACCCAGAAACTGCAACTCGACCGGCAATCGCGCGATGCGGAAATGCAGTTCCGGCTCGCTTTGGATCAGGCGCGTCTCACACCCGTCCAGCTAAATGCAGCGCAAGGCGCTTTTAATCAGGCACAAGCACGCTACGAAAGCGGCCTAACCGACTTATTTACATTGGCGCAAAGTGTAAATGCGCTTAACCGCGCCGAAGTGGACAAATTCGTCACGAATGGAAACGCCTGGCGGGCGCTGCTGATGCAGGCCGCCGCCGCCGGAGACCTGTCCATTTTCCTTAATCAGATCGCCCAATAAATCAATAATTCACTATGTATCAACTCATTCGAACCGCATTGCGGCAGCCTATATCCATTGTGGTGGTGGTGATCGGAATTTTGTTTTTCTCCATTCTCTCCATCCGCAGCATTCCCGTCGATATTTTTCCAAACCTGGATTTGCCCACCATTTACGTGGTGCAGCCTTACGGCGGCATGGCGCCCGACCAGATGGACGGCTTTATCGCTACGCGTTACCAGGATCACTTTCTGTACGTTTCCGGCATCCGGGATGTGGATGTGAAAACGATTCAGGGGCTTTCTCTGATCAAATTATCATTCTATCCGGGCACGGATATGGCGCAGGCGGCGGCGGAAGTTGCCAACAATGTTTCGCGGGCAAAAGCATACATGCCCGAAGGAACCGTTCCCCCGCAAGTCGTGCGTTTTGACGCCAGTTCTGTCCCCATCGGACAAATGGTTTTCGAAAGCTCATCCCGCTCATTGAACGAAATACAGGATTTTGCCTCGTCCCGGGTGCGGCCCATGTTCAGCCGCATTGAAGGCGTTTCCAGCCCGCCGCCATTTGGCGGAAACCAGCGCACGATCGTAATCCGCGTTGATCCTGAGCGCATTCGGAGTTATCATTTAACGCCGGAAGAGATTATTAAATCCATTGTCACTAATAACCAACCTTCTCCTGCGGGTAACATCCGCATGGGCGACAAAACATTGATGACGCCGGTCAACTCGCTCATTAAGCAACCCGAGGACTTCCTGAACATTCCCATCCGCATCGGCGCCGGACCGACCGTTTTCGTGCGCGACGTAGGAACCGTAGAAGATGGCGCCGATGTGACGGTAAGTTATGCATTGATCAATGGCCGCCGTGCGGTCTATATCCCGGTTGTAAAAAAATCGGATGCTTCAACATTGGATGTGGTGAACAACATTCGCGCCGCTTTGCCGCAATTACGCAATGCGGTTCCCGAGGACGTGAAGATTTCCTATGAATTTGACCAATCCGTTTATGTGACCAATTCTTTGAAAAGCTTGATTACCGAAGGGATTTTAGGTGCCTTACTGACGGGTCTGATGGTGCTTTTATTCCTGAGGGACTGGCGGAGTGTGATCATCGTAATTGTCACGATCCCCATCTCGATTTTGTCCGCTGTGATTTTGATGAATCTGTTTGGTCAAACAATCAACATTATGACATTGAGCGGGTTAGCATTGGCGATCGGCGTCTTGGTGGATCAGGCAACGGTGACGATTGAGAACATTCACCAGCACCAGGAAATGGGTAAGCCCAAGGAACAGGCGATTTGGGATGCTTGTAAGGAGATTGCTTTTCCTGAATTCCTCATTCTGTTAGCTATTCTGGCCGTTTTTGCTCCGTCGTTTGTCATGAGCGGCATTCCGAGATCCATGTTTTTGCCGCTTTCGCTCGCAGTTGGTTTTGCGATGATCGCTTCATTTTTGTTATCCCAAACATTGGTTCCGGTCTTGGCCAACTGGCTTTTGAAAGATCACCCGCATCATGAAGCGCCTACATTGGCTCTTGATCAAAAAGAAATTGACGATGTGATCGAAGAAGGTGCGCATCCATCGTTGCCGCCAAAAGGTTTTGAAAAATTTAAATTGAAATACATTGATTTCCTCAGCGGCATCATGCGCAAAGGAAAGCTGGTGGTTCCCGTTTATCTGATCGGAGCAGTGGCATTGATCGTCGGCGGATTTTTCCTGATCGGGACGGATATCTTACCAAAAGCAAACAGCCATCAATTCCAGATGCGCCTGCGCATTGCAGACGGAACGCGCGTGGAGCGCACCGAGCAGGCGACATTGAAGGTTTTGAATTTAATCAAATCGGAAGTGGGCAAAGAGCATGTGGAGATTTCCTCGGCATATGTCGGCACGGTCCCTTCCAGCTATGGAACTTCCAACATTTTTGTGTTCAACAGCGGGCCGCACGAGGCCGTTTTGCAGGTATCGCTGCGGGAAGATTTTCCTGTTAAAATGGATGCATTGAAGGAAAAACTGCGTGAACGCATTGGAAAAGAAATCCCTGCATTGAAAATTTCATTCGAACCCATTGAGCTTGTCGACAAGATCATGAGCCAGGGAGCCTCGACGCCGATTGAGGTTAGCGTTGCTGCGAAGGACGTTGAAGAAGCAGGAAGATTTGCCAAGAAAATTCAAAAGGAAATGCAACACATTGCATTCCTGAGGGACGTTGAAATTGCTCAGCCACTCGAATATCCGGTGCTGAATGTGGAAATCAACCGTGAAAGAGCGGGTCAGCTGGGCATAACCTCCACCCAGGTCGCCAGATCCATGGTTGCAGCCACCTCATCCAGCCGTTTTACAGACAAAAATCTGTGGCTGGACGATGCAAAGGGATTGGCTTATCAAGTCCAGGTTCAAATCCCTGAATATCAGATGACCTCTGTTGAAGACATTGGAACAATCCCTTTGAAAACCGGCGTCAGCAACCCCCTATTAGCAGACGTTGCCACTTTTTCAGAAAAAACAGCCCCCGGCGAATACGACCGCGCCGGCCCGAACCGTCTGGTAACGGTCACAGCGAACATTCACAAAAAAGATTTGGGCGCGGCCACAAAAGCAGTGCAAACGGCCATTAAGAATGCGGGAGAGCCTCCGCGTGGTGTTTTGGTTGAACTAAAAGGACAATCTAACCTGCTCACCGAGACATTAGGCAGCTTGCAAGTGGGCCTTGTCATCGCGATTGTGATCATGTTCCTGTTGCTTTCGGCAACTTACCAATCCTTCAAATTATCATTAGTCGTGCTTTCAACGATCCCTGCGGTAGTTGTTGGGTCCATTGGGCTGCTGCTCATCACCGGCGCCACATTGAATCTCCAATCTTATATGGGCTTGATTATGTCTGTCGGCGTCTCCGTGGCGAATGCAATTTTAATGGTGACCAATGCCGAAAACCTGCGTTTGCAGCTCAATGACTCGCATAAGGCAGTGATTTTAGCTGCCGGAAGCAGGATACGGCCCATTCTGATGACCAGCATCGCGATGATCGCCGGAATGATCCCGATGGCCTCCGGCATGGGCGAAGGCGGCGACCAGATCGCACCGCTCGGACAAGCTGTAATCGGAGGACTTATCGCATCTACATTGGCATCGCTGCTCATTCTTCCGGCCGTTTTCACAATGGTCCAGAAAAAAGCATCCATTCAATCATTATCACTCGATCCGGAAGATCCGGAAAGCAATTTTTTCCGCAAACAACTTCAAACTTCCCTTTCTATGAACACCTTGAAATCGTTTTTAATTATTGGAATGCTGTCTTTTAGCATTATGTCGTGCAGTTCGGAGGCCGAAACGACGGAGCATAAAGAGCAAAAAGCAGAGAAGGAACCTGCGGTGGAAATGGCCGCCGTGCAAAGCCTGAAACCCGCTAAACACCTGACATTACCCGGCGAATTGAAGCCCTGGAACAAGGTCAGCATTCATCCGAAAGTAAAGGGTTTTGTAAAAACGGTTCATGTGGATCGCGGAACAATGGTGCTTAAAGGGCAGATCCTGGCAACGCTCGAAGCGCCGGAAGTGTTGTCGGAACTAAGCCAGGCCAAAGCGCAGCTGCTCGCTTCCGAAGCGGCGTTACACGAAAGTCAGACCAAATTCCAGACCAGTTCCATGACCTATAACCGCCTTTTGCGCACCAACAAAACCCAGGGCGCCGTTTCACTCAACGAACTGGATGTTGCCAAAGCACGCTCCATCACCGACAGCTCGGCAGTGGCTATGGCCCAGGGAAATGTGCAAGCCGCGCGCTCTTATATGGAAACAAAATCACAACTAGCTAAATATCTGACCGTTACAGCGCCCTTCGACGGCATCATTACAGAGCGGAACATCAGCCCGGGTGCATTGGTAGGACCAGGCGAAAGCGGCGCAAAACCGTTATTCATCCTGGAAGACAACACAAAATTGCGCTTAACCCTGGCGATCCCTGAAAACCTGTCGAATGCAATCCCTTCCAAAGGCGAGATCGCCTTCACCGTTTCAGCAAGCCCTGAAAAGCAATACAAAGGCATTTACGCCAGAAGTTCGCGAACATTATCCGAAGAAAACCGCTCCATGATGACCGAATTTGACGTCGATAACCGCTCCAACGAACTCAAAGCCGGCATGTACGCCCAGGTTTCACTCAATTCAGCCCGCACCACCAACACCCTATTTGTCCCGACCTCCGCCGTAGTCTATTCCAGCGAACAAGTCTTCGTCATCCGCGAAAAAGACAAAAAAGCAGAATGGGTTCCTGTGAAGCGCGGAACCGTCGTGGATTCTCTGGTAGAAGTGTTTGGTGACCTCCATGCAGGCGATCCGATTGTGAAGAAGGCCTCGGAAGAGTTTCGGAATGGGGAGGCTTTGTAAAAACCTAAAATGAATAAATATAGGATCAAGAGTTGCCACTATGACAACTTTTGATCCTATATTTGTGTTTCAACGATACACACAAGATGAATGTTATCAGTTTCAAGATATTAAGAGAATTCTATACCACGCACTCCGATTCCAAAACTTATTTGACATCATGGTTCAAGACGGTCAGAAAAGCGGATTGGAAAGACTTCAATGCAGTTAAAAATGATTTCAGAAGCGTTGACCTAATAGCAGACAACAGATTGATATTTAATATTAAAGGCAATCATTACCGCCTGATCGCCAGGATCAACTTCGAGCATCAACGGATTATGATCAAATGGATCGGCACACATGCTGATTACGACAAGATAAACGCGGGAACGATATGAAGCACATGGAATTAAAATTGATTGAAACGGAGAAAGAATACAACAATGCAATCGCACGCATTGATGAACTCTTTGATGCTCCCCAAGCCAGTAAGGAAGCGAAGGAATTGGATCTGCTGGTGCTGTTGGTCAACAAATATGAGCAGGAAAATTTTCCCATTGAGGAGCCGGATCCCATTGAATATATAAAAATCCGAATGGAGGAAATGGGTTTGAAAGCAACTGATCTTGTGCCTTATATGGGGAATAAGGGCAATGTATCCCGGGTGCTGAATCGCAAACGAGGCTTGTCAATTGAAATGATTCGTAATCTGCACAAAGGCCTAGGATTTCCGCTCGACGTCCTGATCTCCGAACCAAAACTTACACCGGCATAAAACGAAAAGAGCAGCGATCGCTGCTCTTTTCGTTTTCACACCCAAGAATGATTATTAATTCCTGCTATACGTATCTGACGTAGCCTGCGGGAAAGTCCTCAGAATGTCCGTCATGGTGTTTTTTACCATTGTTTCTCGGTCTTCTTTTTTGGTAGGGGCTTTCACTTTTCCGGATGCCCAGCCTTGCCAAACCATACGGTCGCTGTTTTTCTGATAAATGTTCAGGATAAAACGGCTTTCCTGATAGTTGTAGGTCGAAATGTTGTTTCCGCCTCCGTACCACCACATATAAGGTGAATACATGTTATTGGAACGCACTTGCTGACGGTCTTTTACGTCCGTCATAAACCTTACAATGATGTCGGGATTTTTGGTGTCCATTTTATATCCTTTGGCCTCCATCACTTCCACAACCGCATCTCCAAGCCTTCTTCTGTTCAATTCACTTCCCAAAAGCGGGTCCGTTTCCATGTTGTGTTCGGCCTCCACTTTAAAGGTTTTAAATTGTTTTAAATTAACAGACGAATCGTAATCGTAACTTGTCTGCAGCGCCTGGCTGCATCCCATCATTAAGAGCCCCGCAACGACCACCGCAGCGGTGGACTTCATCAACTTCACTATGGTTTTCATGTTTGTTTGAACGTTTAGTTATTGTATTAATCTGACAGTCTCCGAGGGCAAAAGTTTAATTGTTCGGATAACAATATCATATAAACTATAAACAAATTCTTTTGGTATATAAGTTTAAAAAAATCATTTTTTCATACTAAAAAAAGTGCCTTAGGAGTGCACAGAAAGCGATGCAAACGTTTGCACAACCTCCCTACTAAACGTAAGACTCGCACGCATTAAAAATGGTTGTAAAACAAAAAAGCGCCCGGGTTGAGCCGGACGCGATGCACTGGGAATTTATAGGGACCACAAACTTTTATTGCAGGGCTAAACTTTCTTATAATCCGGATGCTTGTACGGATCCCGATACGGGCGGGCCAAAAGCGCATTCGCTTCCCTATCCCCTACAATTTCGCGTTTTACCGGATCATAAACAATGGGTCGCCCGGTTTTCATGGAAAGATTTGCGAGAATGCAGCTGGCAGTTGAAATATGTCCCTCTTCAATGTCGGCAACGGGCTTACTGCTGTTGTCGATCGCACTCAAAAAGTCGAGCATATGGAGCCTTGTAGCGGGTGCTGCATTAAGCTCAATGGCCTTTTCCGTCACATCTTCCGGGTATTTCTCTTTTTCAAAAACCACATCTTTATGAATTTTCTCACCTTTGCCGTTGGGAATGAAATCATAGGCCATTGTACTTGCCCATAATGTTCCTTTTTCGCCATATAAAGTGAATGACCACGGATAATCGGGATTATTAGGCGTTCCCCAGGTGCGGTGCTGCCATACGCAATTCAGCTCATCATATTCAAAAATCGCCGATTGCGTATCTGAAATATTGGATTTCCCTTCTTTTTGGACATAAATGCCGCCCGTCGAGCTGATTTTTTTAGGCCAACCTAGTTTGAGCATCCAGCGCACCGTGTCAAACATATGCACGCACATATCTCCCGTAATGCCATTTCCATATTCCATAAATGTCCTCCACCAGCGCACGTGCGGCAGGCCATCATAAGGCCTCAGCGGAGCCGGGCCCGTCCATTTCTCATAATCCAGAAAATCAGGCACAGCCTCCACCGGCGGATTGCCATTATTCCGCATATGGAAATAACAGCACATCTCAACGTGTGAGATTTTACCCAGCAGCCCAGCGTCAACAATGTTCTTTTTCGCGTCGATCAAATGCGGCGTGCTTTTCCGCTGTGTCCCCACCTGAACCACTTTTTTATACTTTCTTGCCGCAGCCACCATCGCCTCCCCCTCCATCACATCTACACTAATCGGCTTCTGCACATACACGTGCGCGCCTGCTTTCACAGCATCGATCATCTGCAACGCATGCCAATGATCCGGCGTGCCGATGAGGACAATGTCCATTTCATTCTCAGCCAGCATTTTCTGGTAATCGGCATAAAGCTTCGGCGTCTTCCCCGATTTCTGCCGCTGACTCACGAGTTTCCCCGCTTCATTCAACTGATTTTTATCCACATCACAAAGCGCCAGCACCTCCACCGGAGCCACCTGAATCAACCGGAATAAATCACTTTTTCCATACCATCCTGTCCCAATAAGCCCCACCCGAAGCGTTTTGGCAGGATTAATAAGATCCATTCCCCTCGCCCCAAATGTAGAAAGCGCCAGCGCCGCTGTAGCACCATGCAAAAAATGTCGGCGATTGATATTGAAGTTATTCATTGATTGAATGGTTGGTTTAGGAATAAAAAAAGCGCCAGAGTTCTCTGACGCTACTATAAAGATTTTTTTCGGCATTGTTTACTTCAAGCAGACCTATTTAAGCTGCCAAACTTACCCTAATGTCCATTTCGGCTAAAAGTTCAAGCAAATGCTCGGTTAATTGCCTCTTAAAATCAGAAAACTGATTGACAGCCAGCTCATCAGGATTGTCCTGTGCATTGTGTCTTGCTATCGATGCGTTTGCGCGAGCGATTTTTTCCAGTGTGATTTGAATTTCGCTTTGAAGCTGATCGTATTGTTTCATAGTTCAATGCTGATTTTCAGTATTCCTTTCTTTCTGTTTTGGCGGTCTCTTGAAAAGAAGAATTGCCAGTCCAGTTTATCAAAGTTAGTTAAAAAGTAATTTGGATCATCGTGCGGGTAAACCTTTACAAAGTAAACGTCCAGCAGTGGGAAATTTTGTCTAAGCACCGCCAGATTAACTTCATGTCGCTGATAATCTGCACCCTCTAAAAAACAGATCAGATCCATATCGTTCGGATTCGTTTTTGTGCTTGCAAACGATCCATCTATCCAAACTTCAAGGTGCCTGACTCCAATTGCACTAATTTCCGCAACAAGCTTTTTGAACTCGATGAAGATGTCTGCCCTTTTCATACTAAAAACGAAGAACTCTTCTAAATGTGTCCAATCCACCTCAATGATATCGTAAGGGACCAGATAACCATTATCATCAAAATCCAGAATGCTCATTTAATTTTGTTTATCACTTCAAATACTCCCCAACATTCTCCTTCGTCACCAACTGAAACGGAATCAAAACCTCCCTTTCAAACTGTTCCTTCTTAGCAGCTTTCACAGCTATTTCAATGGCTTTACTGCCTTGTTGCTGAGCATTCTGGAAGATTGTAGCATTCAAAGCTCCCTTTTTAACAGACTGCAAAGCATCCGGAATTGCGTCTACACTTATGACGATTACTTTATCTTTCGATCCAGCAGCTTCAAGGGCTTTAACAGCTCCCATCCCCATTTCGTCGTTATGAGCGAAGACGGCGTTGATTTTTGAGCCGTAGGATTGTATCCAGTTTTCCATTAATGACATTGCTTTTGCGCGGTCCCATTCGCCGGTTTGTTCGGCAAGAAGCTTCATGCCTGGATTGGCTTTCAATATTTCTTTCGCGCCATTGTCGCGTTTGATTTGTGCGGCCTGACCCATGAAGCCATGCATAATCAGCACATTTCCTTGGCCACCCAGTTTTTCTGCCAGATATTTCATGGCTATCCTTGCAGATTCCGTGTCATCCGAGCCCACAAACGCAGTTGGTTTTGCAGATGTTTCAGAGTTGACATTGATAATGGGAATGTTTGCATCCATAGCAAGCTTTACAGCCGGTGAACTGGCTTCCACTTCGCAAGGGTTCATAATGATCGCGTCTACGCCCTGGGCTATAAAACTTTCAACTTGTTCTACTTGCTTCAATGCGGAGCGTTCGGCGTCTACGGTAATGAGTTCAACGCCCAGCTCTTTGGCCTTGGCTTCCATTTCGTCGCTTACATTGACGATGAATTCGTTTTGCATGCTTAGCATGGTTGCGCCGACGACAAGCTTTTTGTCGGAACCGCTTTCGCCGTCTTCACTTTTTCCGGATTGGTTGCAGCTGGCAATGGTAAGTGCTAAAGCTGCCAGCAGGACGTATTTTGTAGATTTGATCATTGTATTTTAATTCAAACTAAACCTTCGATTTAACTGTAAATACTCGGATTTGACTAAACAGTGCGCTTCTTGCTAGCGATCCTTCTTACCCATGCTATCCAGCACCACAGCGCCTATGATGATAATTCCCATCACAACCTGCTGGTAATAAGACGTCACATTCAACAAATCCAGACTATTACTAATCACACCGATCAGCAATGCGCCGATTAATGTGCCCGTCATGGTGCCGGTGCCGCCGGATGTGCTCGTGCCGCCAATGATGGCTGCGGCGATAGCGTCAAGTTCAAAACCTGCTCCGGCATTTGGCTGGCCGGTTGTGATCCGGGAAGTGAGTAAGATGCCGCCCACAGCAGAAAGCAGGCCGCAAAGCGTATATACCCACATTTTGACATTGGTGACGTCGATGCCCGATGCCCGCGCTGCTGGCTCATTCCCGCCTACTGCGTACATGTAGCGACCGAGGACGGTTTTATTTAAAATAATGGAGCAGATGATGAAGGCGATGATCAGGATAATGATCGGGAACGGAATGCCGAAAAGATTACCGCCGCCTATGAAGTTGAAGGAATCGGATAAATTGGATATCGGCCTTCCTTTACTTAAAATCAATGCTAAACCACGGCCTATGGTCATGGTGCCGAGGGTCACGATGAAGGGCGGCACTTTGCTTTTTGTAATGACAAAACCATTAAATGCCCCGAAAAAGAGACCTGCGCCTAAGCCCGCCAGCAAAGGCACAAGCAAAGGATAAGTGTCCGGATGCGCGAACATGGCTGCGGTAACGCCCGCAACGGCGACCATAGAGCCGAGCGAAAGGTCGATGCCGCCGGTAATGATGACGAATGTGACGCCGAAAGCAAGCAATGCGTTGATAGAAACCTGCGTTCCGATGATCATAAGATTGGAAACCGTAAAAAATCTTGGTGTGCTGAATGCCAGTGCGAGGCATATCAATGTAAAGGCCAGGAAAATGCCGTATTGACTGAATTTATTAAGGCGGGTTGGGAGAATGTTCATGTTTACTTCGGGAATCGGCTTTCGGCCATCGCTGTTTTTAATGTTTGTCAGTAATCAAAAGCCTATGCAACCGCGTATTTCATAATTAATTCCTGTGTCGCCTCTTCCCTTGAAAGAATGGCCGTTTGTTTGCCTTTTGATAAAACCAGAATCCGGTCACTCATTCCCAGGATCTCAGGCAATTCGGAGGAGATCATGATAATGGCAATTCCTTTGTCGGCGAGATTTCGGATGAGTTTGTATATTTCAAATTTCGCCCCTACGTCCACGCCGCGAGTCGGTTCGTCTAGAATAATGATCTCGGGAGAAGCCAGTAACACTTTTCCTATGACGACTTTTTGCTGATTGCCGCCGCTCAGGTAAGTGACTTTCTGGTTCATATCAGCGGTTTTAATGCGCAGATCAGCGATCATTTGTTCGGTGGATGCTTTCTCGCTGTTTGTATTGATGAAAATCCCATTTCGATGCCGGTTCATGCTGGCTAATGTGGTGTTGTCTTTCACCGACATGCCCGGAATAAAACCCAGGCCCTTGCGATCTTCGCTTACATAGCCAATGCCGTTTTCAATGGCCTGCCGCGGGGTTTTATTGACGACTGATTTGTTCTTAATGATAATTTCGCCGCCATCCAGTTTATCCAAACCAAAAATCACCCGTGCAATTTCGGTTCGCCCGGCGCCCATTAGTCCTGCAAACCCCAATATTTCTCCTGCATGAACTTCAAAATTGATATCTGTAAACTGATCCTTTTTGCTCAAACCCTTCACTGAAATCGCCAGATCACCTTTTGCATGATTGGACTCCGGAAACATATGCTTGATTTCCCTCCCGACCATCATCGAAATAAGCGATTGCTTATCCAACTCGGAAGCGTTTTTAGTGGCAATGTATTTTCCGTCTCGCAAGACGGTTATGGTGTCCGAAATCTGGAAGATCTCGTCCAACTTGTGTGAGATGTAAATAATGGCGACTCCCTTTGCTTTCAGGTCTTTAATGATCTTGAAAAGTGTATCAACTTCCTTATCAGAAATGGCCGAGGTCGGCTCGTCCATAATGATCACTTTTGCATTATTTGAAATCGCTTTTGCGATCTCGACCATCTGCATTTGAGCAACACTTAAATGCTTTATTTTGGATTTAGGATTAATGTTGACGCCCATTTCATCCAGTAAGGTCGCCGCTTTTCTGTCAATGGAAGTGTCATTCAACCAGCCGGATGTCCAGCCTTTTCTTGCTAATATTTCTTTTTCTCTCCCTAAAAAAATATTTTGTGCAACAGTCAGTTCGGGAATGATCAGGATTTCCTGATGGATCATTGAAATGCCCTTTTTCAATGTGGCGCTGACTTTGCTATTCTTTAAATTTTGTTCTTCAAAAACAATTTCCCCTGAATCCGGTGCCAGCAAGCCGATCAGGATTTTCATAAAAGTAGATTTCCCAGCTCCATTCTCACCCATCAAAGCATGCACTTCTCCCCTTTTCAGCTCAAAATGAATATTATCCAATGCTTTTACACCGGAAAATGCTTTTGAGAGATTTGAGACTTTGAGGATTGTTCCCATCATTCTTTTTTAATCCCCCGGTTGAAACCGGGGGCAATATTTTGTTTTTTGGAATGTTGTTTTGATGATGAATGAAGAAGTCAAGAACATATACCGGATGCAAGACCCTCAAAAACAAAACATTGCCCGGGGTTTCAACCCCGGGCTTTATGATAAAATGAGAAATAAAATGGGATAGGACAGAATGAAATCTGATTTTAATTAGCCTTCCCAAGTCACATTGGTGTCTTTCCAGCTTTTTGATGCGGCCGAATCCAAAACTGCTTCGCAAACTTTCTGGGTTTCGTAAGCATCCTTGAATGTTGGACGGCACGGCTCATCGGTTTGCAGGCTTTCGAAAAAGTCGGCGGCTTGGTGGATGAATGAATGTTCGTAACCAATGCTCGTACCCGGAATCCACCAGCGCTTCATGTAAGGCTGGTCGCTGTCTGTTACCAAAATGGATCTCCAACCGCGGACGATGGATTCGTCACTGTGATCGAAGAATTCCAGACGGTTCAAATCGTGCAAATCCCAACGAATGGATGCATGCTCACCGTTGATTTCAAATGTATAAAGTGCCTTGTGGCCGCGTGCGTAACGCGTTGATTCGAAAAGGCCTAACGAACCGTTATCAAAGTGACAGTGGAAAATACAGGCGTCATCTATGCCCACTTTTTTCACTTCGCCGCTGGCTGAATGCACGCGTTCTTTGATAAATGTCTCGGTAACAGCCGAAACGTCCTTGATGCCGCCGTTGATCCACATCGCTGTGTCAATGCAATGTGCGAGCAGGTCACCCGTTACGCCGGAGCCGGCTGCGTCCACATCCAGTCGCCATGTTGCAGCGCCTCCTTGGGGAACATCAGGATTGATGGTCCAGTCTTGCAGAAAATTGGCACGATAATGGAAAATACGGCCTAGTTTGCCTGAATCGACGATTTGCTTTGCTAATGTTACGGCAGGAACGCGGCGATAATTATACCAAACTGTGTTTTTAACACCCGCTTTTTCAATGGCATCCACCATGGTTTTGGCTTCCTCCAATGTTCTTGCCAATGGTTTTTCGCAAAGGATCATTTTGCCCGCCGCAGCAGCCGCAATCGCGATTTCGGCATGCGTGTCATTGGGTGTGCAAATGTCGATTGCGTCAATGTCATCGCGCTCGATGATTTTTCTCCAATCCGTTTCGATGGATTCGTAACCCCACTGCTCAGCAAATGCACGCACTTTTTCTTCGTTACGCGAGCAAACTGCCTTTAAAACAGGGCGATATTCCAGCTCTGGGAAAAAGTCGCCGATTCTTTTATATCCATTGGAATGCGTGCGGCCCATTAGTCCGGTTCCGATCAGCGCGATCCTGATTTCTTTTTTATTTGACATATTCCTGAATTCAAATCGGGTTAAACGATGGGAGAAATAACTTTATCTTCCTGATACCAGCCATGCGCCTGACGCACTTTTATCAGCGCAGCAAGAATGTCATTCCAGGTTTGCTGGTTGGTCATCACCTCGTTCGGGAACATGCAGCCATCCCAGCAAATGTGACGAAATGCCTTGGTAATGTTGCCGTTTTCATCCCGCATCCAATATCCGGCGTCTTTTGTAATGTCCAATCTGCCGTTTGGATCGGTGGCCAGGCAGTGACGGCCCGTTTTATCGTGCGAACCTGTTCCGTGAACCGTTCCGTCGTTTTGTGCAACGTGGAAATCGAATGTATAAGGACGCAATTCAGCAGTCATCTTTTTCAAACCTTCTTCCAATGCAAAGCGGTCGCCCCACTGGAAATCAACTGGCAAAATGCGGTGTTCAGGTGCATTGTAACCCAGCAGATAAAGGAATGTATGCGACATATCAGCCTGGAAACCCATATTCGGACGATCAACAGCGTGCAGCGTGTCAAGCATGGCACGCCAGCTGTGCATTCCGCCCCAGCAGATTTCGCCTTCGGCAGCGATTTTTTCACCAAAATCAGCAGCCACGTCACAAGCGCGTCTGAATGTTTCAGCGATTTGCTTTGTGTTCGCAGCAGGATCAACAGCCCAAACTTCCGGCGAAGCAGCGGAGTCAACGCGGATTACGCCGCCTTCGCGAAGCCCGAGGTCACGCAGTTTTTTACCAAAAATGCAAGCCTGGCGCACCTGCTCTACAAATGTGTCCTTCGCCTCCTTAGTCCCCATTGCGGAACCTGCCCAGACATTCGCCACAAGGCTTCCTACTTCGAGGTTAAGGCCGCTCAGCTTTTCAGCCAGACGTTCCGCGCCGCCGTCCTGGTTCATATAAATACCAACATGCGGGTCAAAAAGACCTAAATCAACGCCGTCAAAACGAACGCCATTCACTTCCGCAGAGGCCGTTTTTTCAAGCATTGTATCAAAAGAAATAATCGGCTCTTCATCAGAACCTTTGCCCACAATCCCAGGCCATGTGGCATTGTGAAGCTTAGGATAATTATTTTCTGGCATGGTTTAAGAATTTATTGGTTAAAGAACTAAGTCAGGATTTCCCGGACCGAAGTGTTTCAAGATTACAATTGGATCTGTTTTGGAAGGATTGCTGATCACAACGCCTTCTGTTGCAGCTTTTTCAGTTACAAAAAACTCATCATTTGTCAATTGACCGTAGCGGATCAATGCGGGTGTTTCAATGTCCCACTCGCCTAGTTTGCCGTGGCCCTGCATCACGATCATTCCGTATGCGCCACCGTCTTTAATGGTTACGGTTTGACCGGGGAATACGGTCAATTCTTTGGCACTGTAAGCTTCGTTCTTGTAGCAAATCCAGTTTTCGCTATATCCTTCCGCTTCCATTTCGGCAACATCTTTCACCGGTTTCGGACGCATGAAATGTTTCTCCATCAAATTAGGATTGACATTCAAATCCCAGTCGATTACTTCCATCAACAAGTCGTAATCGCCAATTCTGTCTTGCGGGGTGCCTTTCCAAAGCAACTCCTCGGGAATAACGGCCTCGTTTACAAGCGATTGATACATCGCGAAAATGTCCGATGCTTTCTGGGGCTCATACGTGCACAAGCTACCCGGTGCGTGCAGCATGCCCGGAGGCACATCCCAGCCCGTACCCGGTTCCAAACGAAATGCCTGGGAGTAGTTCGTGATTTTATTGTCACCCTTGGTGAAGTTCATCAGACATTCCTTGATCTGCTCTTTGGTAGTTCCGGGAGCAATTCCAATAAATGTATAAGGAAAATCGCCACCGTGATTATTGAGCTGCGGCGGGAAATAGTAAGCTTCCGGCTTTCCGTTCTGGCCCACCATTGCGGCGTGCTCGTCTCTGTGGTGGATATGGTGCGGAAGCGGGCCCATATTGTCAAAAAACTTGGAATACATCGGCCAGCTTTTGTATTGATCCCAAAGTCTGTTACCAATAATTTCACCTTTCAGCGCTTCCACCGCATCCCGCAATGTGACTTTTTGAACGCCTGACTCATCTTCCAAAACAATCTGGCTCAAACCTTCATTTTCGCCTGTCAGCGGTCCATTCTCCGCGGGAGTAGTAGATGATAACCAGCGCTCATCGATACCGCCACGCTCTCCACCCAGTACATAATAATCGTCCGGATGTAATTTGATCCTGCGGCCGGGAACGCAAAATGAACGCGGCACCCAGGTGGGCGCCAAACGCAAAATCCCTTTTCCCTGCTCTAACGCCTTTTCAGCTATACTCGAAAGTCCCATTGTGGTTAATAAATTGGTTTAGTTATTAATAATAATATCAGTCTTTGTCAGTCTGTGACTTGCCTTTGTCAGCATGTGACTTGCCTCTCTAAGCCTGTGACTTGCCTTGTCAGCATGTGACTTGCCTCTGTCAGCCCGTGACTTGCCTTGTCGGCCAGTGACTTGCCTTGTCGGCCCGTGACTTGCCTTGTCGGCCGTGACTGCCTCTGTCAGCCTGAGCGGAGTCGAAGGCTAGCGAGACGCCTTCGTTAGTAGCGCGCCTTCGTCTCCGCTCAGGCTGACAGGGGTTGTTCATGCCACATTTACCTGCAATACAAACTCATCAATAATGCTTTTCTCCGTCATCACATTCAATTCAAGATCATAAACCTTCGTCTCCTCAGGCCCAATAAATATCAGCGTCTTATCCTCCCTCGCCTTCGCCTGACCCGTCAGCGGATGCGTGCTGGGTTCCAACCCGGTGACGTATTCACCTTTGCCCCAATGTTGCCAGTTAGCCATCCAGGGCAATTGTTCTTTTTTGAATTTTAATCCAACAGCCAGACCGATCTTTTCATTATAAAGTCCGCAAACGCTGTCTCCGAAAATATCCGCTTCAATGTCAACCAAAGCTACTTCTTCCCCGCTTCCGAGGTGATCTTCCAATGGTGCGGGGCATTTTTTGAAATCGTTTCCTTCTTTGAAAATCTTGGCATTTTCTTCGCCGTGCCTTGGATGCCATTTGCCTCTCCAAAGTATATCCGTTCCTTCGTCAGCCAGTGGCCAGCCGAAATTGAAATGATATAAAAGCATATGCGGAGACGGCGTGTTGCCTTTATTGGTAACCTCGTCATGAATGCGGATTCCGGGTTGTCCTAATGTTGCCGAAATGGTTCTTCGCAGTTCCAGACTTGGTCCAAATGGTTTTGTTTCCCTGATAATGCCGGTAATGCTCATTTGCAGCTTCCCAGCTCGTGGCTCGGGCTGAATGATAGACACAATTTCTGCGGGAGAATTGCTGATCAGACCGTGCAAACCTCTGTCTCCAAATTTGTCCGATTCCGGCCCGCCTACGTGTGTAAGGCCGCAAGTTGTGAGCAAGCCTCCGCCGAATGTTCTTAACCAATCAATTCCTTTATCAGAAAAAGGCTGCGGATAAGTGATGCCGCCGTGACTCAGCCAGGCCAGACTATGCTGATTATAAAATGCCTCGGCAATGTCCATCGCCCTGTCAATGACCACTTTAAAACGCAAACCTGCGCCGGTGTTAATCCAGGCAATGCGTGTTCCTCTTCCAGCGCCATTGTCGAGAACAGACGTTTCGATTCCGCCAATCTGCGCGTGATTGGATACTTTGTCTGTCCAGTCCTCATTTATATGCTCCGCACTTTCCATTTTGTATTAGGTCAATTCAAAAATAAAAAAGGCGCTAATCACCTCGTTTTAATGGGTTTTGAGAGAAAATCCCTCACTCTCTGGTTGAAATCATCCGTGTTTTCGAAGTGAAAAGCATGTCCGAGCTTGTCGTAAAGGAAAAGCTCAGCGTTCGGGATGCCATTTGCGACTTCCTCTGCCATCCAAACGGGCGTGAAAATGTCTTCCCGGCCTCCTATTACCAATGTTGGTTGATATATTTTTGCCAAATCGTTCAGCGCGTTGTGGTTAATGCAAGCGGCGGCCTGACCTTCCAGGCCGTGTAAAGGCTGTGGATAAGGATTTACGGCATCTTGTTTTCTACCCAATTCAAGCTCTTCATGCTTTCTGGGATCATCCCAGGAAGATTTTGAAAAAATTAATAATTGAATGTAAAGGCTAAATTCCTCGGGTATGAACCGCGCTTTGCTGTTCATAATGTGCTGGAACAAACCTTTCGCATATGCATCGCAGCGCGCCCAGGGACACATTAACACCAGTGATTTCACTTTTTTGGGATGCCGGATCGCGAGTTGCTGTGCAATGGTGCTGCCCATGGAGCAACCTACAACATTCACATTCTCCAATTCCAGCGAATCCAGCAGACCGGCGTAATCATCGGCCATTTGTTCGCTGGTGTATGCGCCTGCGGGTTTGTCGGTTTGCCCTACGCCCCTGTTATCGCCGATGATGCAGCGAAAATGGTGTTTCCAATCGGCCACATGCACATTCCAGACAGATCCGGGCGCGGTAATACCCATAATCAGCAAAAGCGGCTCGCCGGAGCCCCTTTCCTCGTAATACATGTTTATTCCGTTGGTTTTTATCGTTGGCATAATGCTATCTTAGTGCTGGGATCAGGTCGTTTTGGATCCAGTTACCGTCGTGGGTGGTGACGAAATCGGGATCTTCCAATGCTTCTTTTCCTTCGTCTTCACAAATGATCCAGCCGCTATAATTAATGTCTTTGAGCCATTGAGTTACGCCAAGCAAATCGACTTTTCCCTTACCCATTAATGTAAATTCAGGATTTCCGTCCCAATCTTTATAATGTACGTGGTTAATGAGCGACTGATATTCTTTCATTTTGGAAAGCGGGTCCATATCGCCGTTGATGATGTGGCCAACGTCCGGCGTCCAACCCGTAACCGATGCGTCCAGTCCTTCCAGCACGATCTTGTAATCTTCGGCTGTACGGATAATGGATGTGTGCGGGGAATTGGGATGGTAACTGCAAGGAACGCCTTTGTCTGCTGCCCGTCGTGAAACCGTGTTGACAATGTTCACAAGCCGCTTTTGGCGTTCGGCAATATCGTGGCGACCTGTTGGAATTTGCACTGTATTTAAAACCGCACCCGGAAAACGTTGCAAAATTTTGATTGCATGATCCGCCACTTCGCGTTCGCGTTCGGTTTCTTCTGCCTCATTCCAGTCTAATGCCAATGCCAATGCAGCCAGTTCAATGCCTTGTTCGTCCAACTTAGCTTCGAGCTTATCCGGATCGATCAAATCGCCCATCCAGGTGAAAATCGGTTGAATTCCCGTAAATCCGGCTTTCGAAATGACTTCAATCATGTGACCCAGCCGGCCTTGATGCGTTTGACCGTTGTTGCTCATAAACCAGGTGTAAACCTCTGATCCGAAGCGAAATGGAAGTGTTTGAGACATTAAATGCTGTTATTAATTTATATAAATCAAAAAATTACTTTGTCTTCTTTTTGACTATCTCGCCAGGCATAATGAGCGAGTCCCAACCTGCGAGGTCCGCAGGCTTGACATTGGCCTTATAACCGCTAAAATTGAATGTCGTAGGCTTGTAAGGTCCTACGAAAGCAATGTCATTGGAAGGCTTGATGTCCTTTTCCATGCCCATCGCCCAGAATGTTGCATTGAGCACCATGCGGCGGAAGCCTTCATTCAGCAAATCTTCGGAAGCACCGTGCGTGGTGGTGAATGAGCGGCCTTTTTTGCCACCTTCAACCTGATATTCCTTGATCCAGGCAACTGGAAGCAGTTCTTTGGTTTTGTCGGGCTCGGAAGTGGGCGTCATGCCGTTGAGCACCTGGCCTCTGGCGAGCACTGTTCCTTTCGGCTCGGCCGTGTAGCCGCCGGATTGCACCCATATATCCCGCACAGCAGTCATGATCGGGTTTGCTTCCTGCCCTTTTTCAATAATGATTTTGGAAGATTGCTTGTGGTTGGTGCCATAGTGGGAAACCCAGGTTTCACCGAGCACATATTCGCCGAAACCATCTTTCCAATTGGCCTTATCGCCTTTATAATCCCAGCTATAATGTGCCCATTTCGGATTATTTTTAATTTCAAAAGCGTGGGTGGAAGTCCGGAATGCTACGATCGGGCCGCCGCGCTTGACGTAATCGTCAATGTGTTGCATTTCCTTATCCGGAAAGCTGGCGAAGCGCATGAACATGACGAGCAGATCGGCTTTTTCCAGAACATTAAGGCCCTTAATGTTGGAGCCGCCTGGGAAAATGTTGCCTGCGGAATCGAGCGCGTAGACAACCGTGCAGGTGAAGCCGTAATTTTTAGCGAGTATTTTTGCCAATGCAGGCAGTGATTCTTCGCCGCGATATTCATGATCCGTCGCTATAAAAACAATGTTCTTTCCAGCGCCAGGACCCTTATCGCCTTTGTAAACGACCCGATACATTTCCGCATCAAAATCTTGCGCACGCACATTGGCTGTTTTAAGACAGAAAATAAAAGCGACAATGCTGGTCAGCAGCAAGGATTGAAGGACTTTATGCATGGTTCAGGAATATTTTTGTTTGGATCAAAGACCGTGTTTCAGGCTCATTTCGCGGATAAATTTGTAGCCATTCTCGGCAATGTCCCACGGATCTGAAAATTCACGCCATACGCCGATGGCATTGGCGAAATCCGGGTCGTTCCTTGAAAAAGCCTCAATCGTGAGCCAGCCCTGATATTTGATTGCTGCCAGGGAAGAAAATGCGTCGTCCCAAAGCACTTGTCCGTCGCCAGGCGTTCCGCGGTCATTTTCGCTGATATGCACGTGCGCCAGCACAGGCGCGATGGTTTGCAATGCTGTGAAATATTTTTTCTCCTCAATATTGGAATGGTGCGTATCGAACATGGCGCGCACATTGGGATGATCGGCTGCTTTCACCAGTTTAAGCAACTGCTCCATGGTGTTGCACAAATAGCATTCAAAACGGTTCAGCGCTTCCAGTGCGAATGTAATGTTGGCCTGAGCCGCATATTCTGCCGCAGCATTCAAAACTTCTCCTGCCAATGCATATTCCTGATCCTGAGCAGGTCGGTTCACGAAAACTGTATGCGCCGAGTGAAAGGGGCCACAAATGATCCTGGCATTCAGGTCATGTGCCCGGTCTACCGCCCATTTGATTTTATCCAAAGCCCTTTGTCGAACCTCCACCGACTCGCTTACCGGATTTTCATCCGCGCCAAGCGTCATTACCGCACTGGTTTCCAGGCCGATATCCTTAGTGTAATTTCCAACACGCTGGTAAGCAGCTGATTCCTGCGGGCCCAGATAAAATTCCGCTCCGTCGTAACCAATTCCTTTCAACCGGTCGAGTATGGGAAAAAGATCATCAGAAACCGCCGCCGTCCAGGCTAGCACATTAAATCCTATTTTATTCATTTTACTATCATTCCGGCCACTGCTGGCCATGTACGCTATTGTTTGATTCGCAAATCTTTATATTCCACTTTCATCGGCGGACCCACGTGAACCTGCACGCCAAGCAAGCCTTTCATTTTGCCATTAACCGTGTCATTATCAGTCACGTCGCTCATTAGCACGCCATTGATATAATGTTGCAGGCGGTTTCCTTTTGCAATAATGTGAAACTCATTCCAGTCTTCACTTTTGATCAATGTCTTCAAAGAATCAGACTTTCCTAATGAACCGGTCACTTCCAGGCCTGTCCATGCATTGCCTTTTACGCCGGCACGAACGGCTTCCGGTGTGTTCTCGCCTGTGTAAGGCTTGATTGTCGTTTTCTGGCCGCGATAAGCGAGCGTTGTTCTTTTGCGCTCTTCGTAATTCTGGCCTGTATAATTGTTTTTTCCATCGATATCGGCCTGGTAACCTTTCAATGCAAAAGGCACGTCTGTTAATTGCTCACTTCTGTAATTAACGCCTGAATTGCCGGCTGTTGCGATCTTCACCGAACCTTTTAATTCAAAATCTGCGGGCTCGCCGCCTTTCCAGATAATGAATGAATTTGTTTTTAAAAGGGTCTCCGGCGTAATTTCTCCTACAAGATTCCCGTTTTCCACTCTCCAGTATTTCGGATCACCGTCCCAGCCTTTTAATGATTTGCCATCAAAAATGGATACGAAGCCTTTTTCTTTCTTCTGGGCCACGCATGAAATCTGGCTTCCGATGCTCAATAAAACGGCCAGCATAAGCGCGGCGCTGATAAATCTGGAATTCATTGGGTTTGTATTTATAGGTTTAGTGACTTCTGAAAAATAGGCTTCCCTTACAACAACGGGATTTTTTTGTTAACTACTCTTAAAAAAGCAGAAAATAATATCCAAAAATTCCTAAAATTATCCGTCGCACTATCCTGTACTAACCTGCATGGGGCACAAAAAAAGGCGGGAAAGCCTAAGCTCTCCCGCCACATCACAACCACTCTACACAACCAAACTCACAAACTCAATTCATTAAGGCATCAAAACTGTGTCAATCACGTGGATCACGCCATTAGATTGATACACATCTGCGATGGTTACTTTTCCCTTGTTACCTTTTGCGTCAGTAACGATCAGGTCTTTTCCGTCCATGGAAAACGTAAGTTCAGCGCCTTGTGCTGTTTTTGCCATTGCTTTTCCTTTTCCGTCCTTGATCATTTTCGCAACTGATTTAGAATCAACTTTTCCAGGAATAACGTGGTAAGTCAAAACCGAAGTCAATGTTGCTTTGTTTTCTGGTTTCAAAAGATTGTCAACTGTTCCTGCTGGCAATGCGTCGAATGCTGCGTTAACCGGCGCGAAAACTGTGAATGGGCCTGTTCCTGACAATGTTTCAACCAATCCTGCTGCTTTTACAGCTGCAACCAATGTTGTATGGTCTTTTGAATTGACTGCGTTTTCGATAATGTTTTTGTTTGGATACATTTCTGCACCACCCACCATTTTAGATTTTTCCTGCGCAAATGCACCAAAAGCAGTCATTAAAGCCACTGCAAGAAAGCTTGTAAATTTCATCGACGTTTTCATAGGTAATAAGTTTGTTTTGTTTTATTACTCATATACGCCTTTACTCTTACAATGGATCGAACGGCAGAAATTAAACATTTGCGAGTGATACATGCAGCTTTGCAAGCCAGAATAGCAACGCAAATGCCAGCGGCATGAAATATTGGTAGCAAGAAGTTGCATGTGCAAGAAAATCCCGGCAGGGATGTAACGGCGTGAACAATGCCTGTCGTTACATCCCTGCCGGGATTTGCCATTTATCCGAAAAATTGTTTTTGCTACCAATATTTCGTCGCGCTGCGACTTGTCTTTACGGAAGCGGATCGCCGGGGGTTTTGGTTTTGGGGTCGTAGACAGCAACTCCTACGCGGGAGTCGGCGCAGCCGTAGTATAGGAGCCATTTGTTTTTGAAATAGACCATTCCTTCAATGAAAACGGTTCCCGCAACATATTGGCCGCTTTTTTCGAACGGTTCCATGGGCCGAAAGAAAGGAACGTCCAACCTGTCGAGCACTTTGGAAGGGTCATTTTTGTCAAATAAAACCTGACCTGCGCAGTAACTATTCGGCGTGAAACGCTTGTCGCCATCTTCGCCTTTGTCGTTTTTACCATTATATAAAAGGACAATCCCTTTTTCAGTAACAATGGCTGGCGGGCCGCATTCTGTTAAATTGCTGTCAAAGAAGCCTTTGCGCGGTGAAATCAGGTTGACCAGGTTTTCATTTTTGTCCACCAACGGCGTCCAGTTGATCAAGTCTGTGGAGGAAGCCAGGTTCACATTAGACTCGCCGAAATAAAGCCAGTATTTGCCATTGATCTTCGCAATCACCTGCTTATCACCGACCAGCTTGGTTACTATGGAGCCTGATTTTGACCAGATTTCATTGAATTTCCCATTGAATGCTTTTGTGAATGCAGGCCCGTGTTTTTCCCATTTCAACAAATCCCGTGAAGTCGCGATGCCGAGCCGCGCTTTGTCCTGGTTCCATTGTGTGTAAATGATCACATATAAACCGTCTTCGGTGACGGCCACGCGCGGATCTTCGCAGCCGCCCGGCCATTCGTTCTTTTTCTGGTTGTCCTCAGCTGGATATAAAACGGGTTCTTTGCGTCTTTTGAATGTAATTCCATCCTCGCTTTCAGCGTAACCCAGGCGCGAGGTGCGCTTTCCGATGGCTCTTCCGGCTTTATCTTCTGCACGATACAGGACAACGATTTTGCCGTTTTTAATTATCGCGGCGGGGTTGAATGTATCATTGGATTCCCAGTCAACCTGCTTTTTGTTCATGGGGCAGAAGAATGTGGACGTGGAATCGGGGGAAATGACAGGGTTTACGCCGGCCGGGCGCTGGAACCCGCCGAAGGTCCAGTCGGGAAGCTTGTTTTCTTTTTGGGCAAAAGCGTTTCCTGAGAGCAATAGCAAGCTGATGGAAAGCCCGGTAAAAAATCTTTTCATGGATATAGGTTGGTTAAAAAAAATCCGGCTCAAATGAATCGAGCCGGATTATACAAACTTTTCTTAAAATTACCTTATCTTATTTGTTCGCCACCAGGTTCACATCCAATGTAAAATCATTGTCGATCGCCTTATCTCCCAGGTTTTCGAAAAAGTTGGAAGAGCGGAATTTGATGTCGTATTTCGTACGGTCCACAGTTACTTTTGCAACAGCCGTCACTTTTTTGGCATCCGCCTTCACAGTTGCAGGAAATTTCACATCCTGAGTAATGCCTTTGATGGTCAATTTACCCGTTACATCATAAGCATCACCACCTTTTGGTGTAACAGAAGATATAACCAACTTAGCCTGAGGATGTTTCTCTACTGAGAAGAAATCATCACTTTTCAAGTGGCCGGTTAGTTTCCCGTTCATTTCTTTGTCGGTAACATCTGTAACAACCAATGATTTCACGTCGGCTACAAATGTTCCGCCTTTCAGCTTGTTACCATCAACGATCAGCGTTCCGCTTTCTACTGGCACACTGCCTGCGTGCGTTCCTGTCACTTTTTTAGCTCCCCAGGTTATTGTGCTGCTTTTTGTGTCAACGGTAAGTGTTTTGTCAGCAGCTTTTTTATCAGGGCCAGCCATTGCAGCGGCATTGAACAGCAAACCGGCAAAAACGAAAACAAACATTTTTTTCATAGTCATTCGATTGTTAAGTGGTAAAATTGATTTGTAAGATAAGAAGATAAAATAAAAATTTATTCAGCAAGTTTAACACCGCTCAGGCTTTCCAGAATTGCCTTACCCTCTTTCCAATCTTCCAGACCTGAAACCGCATTGATATGTCCTTCTTTTCCAATATTGATAAATTCGCTGCCCCAGTTATCCGCAAATTGCTTTGATCTGCCTATGGTTGCGTATATATCATTAGTGCTCGCTACTACGACCGTTTTAAATGCAAAAGGTTTAACGGGGATCGGTGTAAATCGCACAACAAAGTTCAAACGCTTGGACATTTCAGCGTCGGCAGGTGCAACGAGCAGCGCTCCTTCAATGTGAGCCGAACTGTGCTGCTGCGCCCAGTGTGCAATGGTAATGCATCCCAAACTATGGCCTACGAGGACGGTAGGGCCTGTTAGTTCACTGATTTGTTTATCCAATTGTTTCACCCAATCCTCTTTTACCGGCCAGTCCCAGTTTTCCTGCTGCACGCGGCTGAACTGTTGCGGATGTTGCTGTTCCCAGATAGTTTGCCAATGCTGCGGACCCGAGCTGGCCAAACCAGGAACGGTTAGAAAATGCATACTCATGCTGCTGAATCTTGACTGAAAAACTTAAATTTTATCCTTCACACAGCGAAACCCCAGGTTGTTGCTGCCACTGGTGACCTCGCCTTTACCACGGCTGCCGGCTTTGTAACGAATGCAATAATCATCGCTGCAAAGAAAAGAACCGCCGCGCTGCACGCGCTTTACCGCACCCGGCTCCTCGGGATCGTAACTATCCGAAGGGCCTTTGGGGTTATCCTTGGGGCTTTTCTGATAGTAATCGGGTCGGTATAGATCTTCGCACCATTCCCACACATTGCCATCCATGTCGTACAAACCGTAAGGATTGGCGGGGAATGTCTGCACGGGCGCGGCTGCTATGAAACCATCTTCTTTGGTGTTTTTGTCCGGAAAACTTCCCTGGTAAATGTTCGCCACCCATTTGTTTCCGGGTTTCAGTTCGTCGCCCCAGTAATAGGTGTGGTTCCCTTTGCCGCCTTGTGCTGCAAATTCCCATTCTGCCTCGGTAGGAAGCCGTTTACCAGCCCATTTGGCATAGGCGGCAGCGTCTTCGTAGGAGACGTGCGTAACGGGATAATTCTCGCGGCCTTTGATCGAGGATGATTGGCCTTCGGGATGCGCCCAGTTGGCTCCGGGCACGTAATTCCACCATTGCAGGGGGTTATCCAGGGAAACTGCTGTTTTTGTTGGTGTAAAAACGGCGGAGCCCGGAACAAGTTTATCCACCGGGACGCCTGGATAATCCGCTGGATTTAAAGGCCTTTCCGCCACTGTTTTATAATTGGTTGCCTTTACAAAAGCCGCATATTCTGCATTGGTAACCTCATGTTTGTCTATATAAAAACCATTAACAGTAACTTCGTGCATAGGTCTGGAATCGGGAAACTCGTCGGCTCCCATCAGAAATTTACCGCCGTTTATCCATACCATTTCGGCTGTATCTCCTTTTCCCTCAGCAATGTAGCTTGCATTTCTGATCGCCGATGCCCTGGATGGGATCCCATCAGCGATGCAATGCGCGAGGCTGTCTGCTTTCCTTTCTTCCGCAGTCTGCTTTTTATCGCAGCCGGTTATGGAAAGGATTATTATTCCAATAAAAAAACCAATATAAATGGTCTGCAAAAAATTCATATTCCGATTTATTTTACGCGCTCTGTTGAAATGTCATCGATCTTGAAAACATCTTTCAATGCCTGTATGGCTGCATGATGCCCGCACATGCCATGCACGCCACCGCCCGGCGGTGTGGATGATGAACATAAGTAAACGCCCTCAGCGGAAGTGCGATATGGAGAAACCTGTAAAGTAGGCCGTGAATATAACTGCAAAATATCCTGGACGCCTCCGTTAATGTCCCCACCAATGTAGTTGGGATTATAGGCCTCCATTTGTGCGGTGTTCATCGTATGCTTTTCTATGATCGTATCCCGAAAGCCAGGTGCAAAACGCTCTACCTGATCTTCTATAATGGTTGTCATATCCTTATCCGAGCCGTTGGGAACGTGACAATAAGCCCAGGCCGCCTGCTTACCTGCCGGAACGCGTCCCGGATCAAAAAGGCTTTGCTGCGCCAGCAAGACGAACGGTTTATCAACATGCTTCCCTCGGTCCATGCTTTTCTCACCATGCGCAATTTCTTCAAATGTATTGCCCAAATGCACCGTACCGGCTTTTCTGCAAGCGTCGGCTGTAAAAGGGATAGGCTCGTGCAATGCCCAGTCTATTTTAAATACACCCATCCCATGACGATACTTTTCCAACCGTTTGCGATAGGAAGGGCTCAGTCTGTTTCCAGCAATTTTTAAAAGTTGCCTGGGCGTAATGTCCAGCAAAATTGCTTTGGCGTCTGGCAGCTCGTCCAGCAATTTTACTTCAAAACCCGTTTGAATCTGCCCGCCTATGGACAAAAAGTAACCGGCCAGCGCATCCGCGATTGACTGGCTTCCGCCCTTGGGAATTGGCCAGCCTGCCAGGTGCGCACCAGCCATCAACATGATCCCAAAAGCAGATGTGGCTATGTTCTGCAAAGGTTGTATGGCGTGAGCCGCCATGCCTGCCCACAATCCTCTCGCCTCTTTTGTCTTGAAAAGTTTACGTGTCCAGGTTGCGGGCGGAAGCGCCTTAAACCCGAACATGGCCAGGTCGATCGGATGCTTTGGCCATTTCAGCGGTCCGAGCAGATCGGGAAGTAAACCCGGTAACTCGGCCACTAAGGGCTGCATGAAGTCGAGATACGCTTTTTTGTCAATCCCTAACCCTTCCGCAGTTTCCATGACCGACTGGTGCAAAACGGCTGCTTTTCCGTCATCAAACGGATGTGCCGCCGCGAACTCCGGCTGGATCATTTCCACACCAAAATCTTTCAGGGGCAGTTTCTTGAAAAAAGGCGACAGGACGGCCGTAGGATGCACCGCGGAACAAATGTCATGTACAAAACCGGGAAGTGTCAGCTCAGCCGACCGCATGCCGCCGCCAATGGTTGGCTTGGCTTCAACGAGCAAAACAGACAGCCCCGCTTCCTGTAATGTGATAGCCGCCGCCAGCCCATTCGGACCGGCCCCTACCACTATCGCATCGTATCCTTGCTTGTACACAATCTTTTAATTAAATGTTTTTGCTTCCGGCTAATATTTTCAGCGCTTCTTCGTCCTTGTATTCTTTCATGAGCGCTTTCAGCTTTTCTTTCAGATCGGCGGTGATCTTTTCAGTGCCTGGCTTTCCGTAAATATTGGAACCTTCTGTGGGATCTTTTTCCAGATCAAACAATTCCCATGAATCCGCTCCGCCGTAGAAATAGGCCATTTTGTACCGGCTTGTACGCAGCCCGAAATGCGGGAAAACATGGTGCGGCTCGGGGAATTCGTAATAATGGTAATATGCTTCTTTCCGCCAGGGCGCTTTTGCATTGGGTTCGTCTTTTAATAATGGTAAAAACGATTTCCCCTGAATGTCAGACGGGATTTTTGCACCGGCAATGTTCAGCACTGTCGGGGCCCAGTCTACATTTACGATCAGATCTTCTACTTTTTTGCCCGGCTTGATCACACCCGGATAACGAATCACAAAAGGCGTTTTAAGCGATTCCTCATAAATGAAACGCTTGTCAAACCAGCCGTGCTCACCCAGATAAAAACCCTGATCGGAAGCATAAATGACAACCGTGTTTTTTGCCAGGCCTGATTTATCCAGGTAATCCAGCAGCTTTCCAATGTTCCTGTCCAGCGAATTGGCCACTGAGAAATAGTCCCTCAGGTAACGCTGATATTTCCACTCGGTTAATGCTTTACCCGTCAGCTTTTTGTCGGTTACTTCCTTTCCGACTTTATCATAATATGCTTTGAAAACCTTTTTTTGTTCGGGCGTGAAGCGATTGTATGCATAATCATTCTCATAATCCACATCTACTTTCAGGTCCTGCTTCAACCGCATCGTCTTTTCAATGCTCATATCCTGCTGCATCGCTGCCGTCCGGCCTTTGTAATCGTCATAAAAATTAGCTGGAAGAGGGAATGTGACATTGTCGTACGCGCCCAGGTCCTGCAAGTCCGGAAGCCATTCCCGGTGTGTAGCTTTGTGCCCCACGATCAGGAAAAATGGTTTGGCATTTTCCCGTTTTTCGAGCCAGTCAACGGAAAATTTCGTGATTAGGTCCGAGACATAGCCGTTATAACGCGTCGTATCATTAGGCTGTCCGATAAAATCGGGGTTGTAGTAATTCCCCTGATCCGGCAGCACATTCCAATAATCAAATCCGGCCGGAAGACTGTTTAAATGCATTTTTCCGATCCAGGCCGTCTGGTAACCGCTTTGCTGGAGGGTTTTTGACAGTAAAGTCTGGTTTGTATCGAACCTGGTCCGGTCATTCCTTTTATAGCCGTTCGTATGGCTATATTTTCCGGTTAGTAATGTGGCACGACTCGGCCCGCAGATCGAATTTGTTACAATGTTGTTGGTTAACAATGCTCCTTCTCGTGCTATGCGGTCAATGTTAGGCGTTTTGACCAGCTTATTCCCGTAGGCGCCAATGCCCTGGTATGCGTGATCATCGGAAAAGATAAATATAATGTTGGGACGGCCCGCTGTTTGAGCATTAGCCATTTCGCCCGCGCAGAGGATGGCAAGCAGAGATAACAGGTTTAGGAAAAGAGAAAAAGTCTTACGCATTTTCTAATACTCTATTAATTTGGTAGACAAAATAAGCTGATGCAAAAGGAATTAACAAATGTTTCTTTCCAATGCCGTAAATGAAAACTGTAAAAACGCCATCCTTGGTCACAAATTCAGTATTTCTTTTGATTATTCAATGGTTTGGAAACAAAAAAGCCGGAAACCCAATACGGGTTCCCGGCTCCTCAAACTATACTCAAACGGATATTATTTCATCTTATCCTTGATGCCTTGTGCCATTTCCAAATGGTGTTTCAATGTTGGCACTTTGCCAGCTGCCCAGGCCTTCACCTCTGCATCTTTGGCATCGCTTGCTGCTTCTTCAAACTCGCTGATATCCTCCTTGTGGTCATCCACCATGAAGGAAATGTAGTCTTTATCGAATTCAGCGCCTTTTTTCTTCGACAACTCATCTATTTTTTTCTGCTTGTCGTCGCTTACCGACATTGGCAAGGTAATGTTTTTTTGCTGAGCAAGGGCTTTCAACTCTTCATTGGCTTTTCCATGCTCGGTAGCCATATCCTTACCAAATTTTTTCACGTCTGCGCTAGCTGCATTGGTTTGGGCCAATTCGCCCAGCTGTACTTCCAGCATACCACCGTCAGCAGCAGCAACTGCGAATTCTGAATCATCTTCCAGCTTTGTGTCGTCAAGTTTTGCGTCATTTTGCTCTTCAGCAACTTCTTTACTATCCTCAGCCTTATTTGAGTTACATGCAGAAAATGTTGCCAATGCTGCAAACATCATCCCGCTTAATATTATCTTTTTCATAATTCGTTTCATTTTTTTGTGACAATGTACATAAATGTTAAAATACTGTGCCAACCGCAACCGGATAGGGAGATTTTATTCGTTTGCAAAAGTTTATATATTTTTGTAACCCGGAAAGACTTTTGCCTGGATGGAACAATTTTTGACTATTATTAAGCTTTATAAGAATTTCTATTTCCGTTTATGAATGAAGTGCCTAGTTTTCATTCCGATCAGGAGTCTTTTATTCAAAGTCTGAGAAAACAAACTGCGGTCAGCCACCAAAAATTAGAAGAGAATCATTTATCCAAAATGATTCTTGCTGAAAAGGTCAGCCTTACGGATTATCAAAATTATTTGTCTGCCATGTATGGGGTTACCGTGGGCTGCGAAGACTTTGTATTTACGCAGATCAAAGACATTTTCCCCGATCTGGATGCGCGCAGACGGTCACACCTCATAATACAGGACTTGCAGGCTACGGGTTTTTCCCAATCACAAATAGAAGCATTGCCCGTTTACAGGTTCTCTTTTTCTTCTGTGGCTGAAAACGCAGGCGCTATGTATGTGCTTGAAGGCTCGACATTAGGAGGCCGAATGTTATACAAACACATCCACAAAACGCTTGGCCTGACCCCTGAAAACGGATGCTCCTACTTCTGGGGATACGGAGACCAAACCGGCACAATGTGGAAATCTTTCATCTCAACATTTACCCGATTCGCACAAGAGACGGGGCAAAGTGCGGAAATTATACAAGGAGCTGAAAACACATTTAAAATCATAGACAATTGGCTTGACGAAGCAGTAATTGAAAAGTAAGAATGAACATCAAAGACATCGTGAACCGCGATCTTGTCAATTTGACAAACTGCGAAAGTGAACCCATCCATATACCAGGAAGCATTCAACCGCACGGCTTTATGCTGGGCGTCAATAGCCAAACATATCTGATTGATTTTTGCAGCGAAAACAGTGGATCTTATATCGAGCTGGCCCCGCAGGCGATTTTGGGCAAGACATTGTCAGACATTTTCCCTGCACAGGAAGCCGAGGATTTCAAGAACTATGCTTCCAAAGCCATAGATTCGGCAAAACCATTCGTTTTTTCCTTTAACGAAGTGCCGTATAACACCACTGTTCATAAGAGCAATGAAACGCTTGTCCTTGAATTAGAGCCGTTTCCGGACGGGACGATTAATTTACCAAACCTTTACAATCAAACACGGACTTTCGTGTCGATTATGGAAAAGACGAGCTATCTGCACGATCTTTGCCAGGAAATAGCCGCCGAAACACGTGCTATCACGGGATACGATCGCGTGATGATTTATAAGTTCGATTCTGAATATAACGGTGATGTGATCGCGGAAAGCAAACGGGAGGATCTCGTTTCTTTTGCAGGACAAAAATATCCGCATACCGACATTCCCGTACAGGCAAGGGAGCTTTATATCCGTAATCCATTGCGGATGATCGCCGATATCAATTACAAACCCGTCCCCATCCTGACCCTGGACGATGCAAGCGAAAAGACCAATAAATCGTTGGATCTGAGCCTATCTATCCTGAGAAGCGTTTCCCCTATACACATTGAATATCTGAAAAACATGGGCGTCGGCGCGACGTTGACCATTTCCCTGTTACAAAACCAGAAACTTTGGGGGTTAGTAGCTTGCCATCATTATTCAGCCAAGACATTACCACATTATACAAGGCTTTCTGCATTGCTGCAGGGGCATTTTCTTACTTCACAAATCTCGGTGAGAGAAGTCGCCGAAGAATTCGAAGTAACACAGAATGTGGACAGATCGCTGACAGAAATGCTCGCCAACCTGCACGAGAACAACCAGTTTTTTGAAGAATATCATAGTTCGGATGAGCTGCTAAAACTCGCTAATGCATCGGGTGCTGCTATTTTTTATAATAATAAACTGTATAAAAACGGCATTACGCCCGTAGATGAGCAGCTGGTTAAACTGTTCCATTTTCTTGCCGACAACTACAAATCCCAGGGCCTGGCAACCCACAGCCTGAGCGACCAATATCCGGATGCCCATGCCATTTCGCAACAAGCGGCCGGGGTCGTATATCATGCATTGCCAGGACACGCCGATGGCATTATCTGGATGCGGCAGGAGAAAGTTGAAACCATCAACTGGGCTGGAAACCCGGATAAGGCGGTGCTGCCTAACGAGGAAGGATTGCGCCTTTCGCCCCGGAAGTCTTTTGAACGCTGGATGGAAGTTGTGAAAAATCAGAGTGCGCCATGGCGTAAATCGGAGCTCCATGCGGCTTCGGGATTTGCCTATGCATTACAAAAGCACATTAATTACCGCGTAATCCAAACCCAGGAGGATGCGAACCGTGCGCTGAACGAAGAACTGAAAACGGCTAACCAGGAACTGGCTAACCTCAACTGGATCAGCACGCACGATTTAAAGGAACCACTCAGAAAAATCCAGATATTTGCCTCGAAGGTGCTTGACCGGGAAGATCCGGATCTGTCTGCACAAGTGAAAGATTCGGTTGAGCGCATGCGTATCGCGGCCGAGAAAATGCAGAATCTGATCGAAGATATCCTCGCCTACTCCAAGGCTGGTAACTCGGAGAAGGTTTTTGAAGAAATTGACTTAAATGCTGTCCTCAACAACGTGCTGCGGGAACTGCGCGAAAACATTGAGGAGCGTAATGCATCGATTGAGACACAAGAATTGCCCACATTAAAGGTGATCCCGTTTCAAATCCACCAGCTCTTCCTGAACCTGATCAGTAATGCGATCAAATTTACGGAAAGCGGCAAAAACCCGGAGATCAGCGTTAAACTGAGTGTTGTTAAAGGCAGCGATATTAACGACATCATTTCCCCGCAAAAAGACTTTTACAGCATTGCATTTGAAGATAACGGAATCGGTTTTGAAAAGGAATATGAGCACCGGATCTTCGATGTTTTCCAAAGGCTTCATCCCGCACATAAATATCCGGGAACGGGCATTGGTCTGGCCATTTGCAAGAAGATTGCCGAAAACCACAAAGGGTTTATTACCGCGAATTCAGAGCTGGGTAAAGGTTCGGTGTTTACACTTTTCCTGCCCGTAACCCGCTAAGTTTTGAATGAAATATTTCAAATGAGTATAATGTTCCTCATTGTAAACTGAAAATCGGCTCCGTTCAGACTGGTATTACTTTAATATAATCGGACACACAGTCTAAAGTACACTATATGTCGGTAGCCGTAGCAGTTGGGACGTTGACGGAAGCTCCCGTCATCACTGCAAAACAAATTAAAAAATTAAGAAAAGATCCTGCCCTTACAGCCGCTGCGGCAGGGTTAAATTATATTCAGTCTGGCAATGCGCCCGGTTTTCTGCGAAAAGGGAAATCCCCGCGTTTTTATTATGTAGATAAAAACGGTAACAGGGCAAAGGACAAAGAACAGATCAAAAGGATCAAATCGCTGGTGTTGCCACCGGCATGGCGGGAAGCGTGGATCAGTGAAGACCCGGAAGCGCATCTTCAGGCGACGGGCATTGATGAAGCTGGCCGCAAGCAATACCGCTATCATCAACACTGGAACCTGATCCGGAATCAAACCAAATACTATCGCCTGCTGACATTCTCGGAAGCACTTCCCTTGCTCAGGGAACAGGTGGAACACGATCTTCGCAAGCATAATTTTGACCTGAACAAGTCCATCGCCCTAGTCATCAAGCTTATGGACAAAACCTGTATGCGGGTGGGTAACCAGCGTTATAAATTGAAGCACGGTTCTTCGGGCATCACAACACTTGACGCGCGATGCGCAACGGTGAAAGGCAGCACAATCCGGTTTATGTTTACAGGAAAAAAAGGTGTTAAGCAAGACATTACACTGAGGGACACGCAACTGGCAAGACTGGTAAAACAATACAAGGAAATGCCCGGAAAACGGCTTTTTCAATACACCCAGGAAAATGGCGGTCGCTGCTCGCTTAATGCAGGCCAGGTGAATGACTACATTCGAAAATACACGGGTTCTAATTTCTCGGCAAAAGATTTCAGGACCTGGATGGGCACCGTCACTGCATTCGAGTATCTGAGCCATCAGGAAAAATCCGAAACCCAGCGACAGCTTACCAGGACATTAAATACTTGCCTGGACGTGGTGGCGGCACATTTGGGAAATACCCGGACGGTATGTAAAAAATATTACGTCCATCCGGCGGTTTTCCGGGCTTATGAAAACGGAAAAATCCAAAGGTTCCTTAACAAGCAGGTGGAGGAAATGAAGCTCTTCACCCCAAGTGAGCAACACGTAAAGTCTTTGCTGGCGCATCAGGTCTAAATGCACAGCGATAGCGTATATGAGGCATGATGCGATATTTCAAAATATTTATTCTTGCCTCTTTTTTTATTCCAAAACCCGGCTCAGCCCAACGCATTGATCAAACGGCCTCGTTCCGGAATGTGGCAGGCGATAAATACGTCCGGCTGCATTACGACAATGATTTCTTTGCCAAAAGCGATTATTATTACACGCAGGGTTACAGCTTGGAAGTTGTCACACCAGGTTTAAGCAAGAATCCACTCAACAAACTTTTACTTCAAAAAGGCCGGTCCACACATTATGGGCTGGCTTTTGAACATTATGGCTTCACGCCAACAAGCATTTCGAGCGATGCAATTTTATACAATGACCGCCCTTTTGCAGGAGCCATAATGCTCAAATCTTTCCGCATCTCAGTAGACACCGCCAGTAAAACGCGTCTGGTGGCTATTCTTAGTACGGGAATGATCGGGCCAGCAGCCTTTGCAGGAAAAATGCAGCAGAAAATACATTCATGGACAGGTGACCGCGATCCCAAAGGCTGGCAATATCAGATCAAAAACGATCTGGTGCTTAATTACGAGATTCAGTTTCAAAAGCAGGTATTTAATTTCAAAAACGCCGTTGCTTTGAATACGGAAACGCAAGTGCAGATCGGGACATTAAATAATAAAGCGCAGGCCGGATTCACTTTGCGACTCGGAAAATTCGACTCACCATTCAAAGACGCGCCTGTGCAATTGGCCCGGAACTTGCAATTTTACATTTACAATCAGCCATTGATCGGCTTCAATGCCTATGACGCAACATTGCAGGGCGGCTTATTCTCTACGCACAACCCCTATACATTAAAAGGTTCGCAAATCAACCGCGTGACTTTTCAGGATAATTTTGGCTTAGTAATCCAATGCTGGCGCATTTACCTTGAATACTATCAATCCTTCCTGACCAAAGAATTTCAGACTGGAATGGACCATCGCTGGGGAGGGATCAAGGTGGGCTTTTTACTCTGACTCGTGCAAAAAGGGCTACATATACGTTTTTTGATTCCCTGTCATATACAGGTTAAGCGCATTTATAGTATACACCGGATACATGGCACAGCATTTTTATGGTTCGTTTCAAATACGGAAAGATACTTATCACAAACTTAAAATAGCTTAGTTATGGAAACCAATGAAAATCTTGTTGAAGTACTGAACGACCTGATAAAAATTAACAACGACCGTATCGACGGTTACGAAAAAGCAGTTGACGAAGTTGAGGACATCGACCTTGACCTGAGAGGAATATTTCAAAAGATGGCGAACGAAAGCCGTCAGAATATAGATGAGCTGAGTGCCGAGATCAGATCGCTGGGCGGGGAAGTGGCAACAGGCACCACAAATTCAGGAAAAATATACAGAGTATGGATGGACATCAAAGCAACATTCACAGGTCATGACAGGACTTCGGTTCTTGAAAGCTGCGAATATGGCGAAGATGCTGCCCAGGAAGCATATGATGACGCATTAGCAACAGACACAGATCTGCCGGTAAATATCAGACAGATCATTGCCAACCAGAAAGCGGAGTTGCTGGAGTCACACAACCTGATCAAAAAATACAGAGATTTGCATCAGGCTGTTAACTGATAATCAGTGCACAATTTGCTTATAAATGAAAAAGGCGGCGGAATCAAATGATTCCGCCGCCTTGCTTTTTGTAGTACTGACAAACTTATCTTAAATCGACAACTTCGACTCCGGGATATTGTTTTGCATTAAATGCGAAATAGCTGTCGGCAACTGTCACGTCCGGCTTGAAATCATTCAACGTATAAGTGACTTCCTGACCGTTTTTTTGGAAAATCGTCCAGCTGCTGATAGACTTATCTGCCTTATTTACTGCGATCTGCACCTTATTCACCTGGCTTTCTTTCTTGGTAGGGGTTAATTCCACCACTTCCAGCGTTTTGGCACCTGCTTTTTGTTCTTTCAGGAAAGCATATTTAAATCCCTTTTTATATGCCGTGTAAATTTTAGTCGGATCCAGGTCGCCGGTGGCTGTCGGATCAAAATCCTGAAGATTCACTTCATTGGTTTCTTTAATGTAAGTGGCCATCAGCTTTCCATCATTGAAAATCTCCTGGCCAGCCATTTTCAACCTGAACTTTGTCCCTTTCACCGTCGCTTCCCCTTTCAGCGGCTTGCCGCCTTCCGGTGTGTAAGTGAACATTGCTTTGAAGGATTTGATCTTCTGATATTTGCTGCTCATTGCTTCCAGTATGACCGACGATTTTTTGTCTCCCTGTGCATTTGCCGATGTTGCTGACAAGCCTGAGATAACCATTGCTGCAAAGAAATAAGCGCTTATTCTGAAACTTTTCATATTAAAAGGTTTGGTTCTTAGTATGTTAAATAAAATGGTGCAAAACAGTCCTGTTACAAATTTTAGACCAATTGCAATGAGGATGGTTTAACGGGCTAGAGTAAGCCTCTCACACGAAGATGTTCTTCCAGGCCGCTCAGATCATGGAACATGACGTCGCGCGCCTTGCTTCCGGTGAACGGACCAACCACACCCAGTAATTCGAGCTGGTCCATGATCCTGCCTGCGCGGTTGTAGCCGAGCTTCATTTTGCGCTGGATCAACGACGTGCTCCCCTGCTGGTGTGTGACAATAAGCCTGGCGGCGTCTGGCAGTAATCCGTCAAAATCGTCGGGATTAAGGTCGGCTTTGCCTTCGGCTGCATCTTCGCCTTCATATTCCGGCAGTGCATAAGCATCGTCGTAGCCTCGCTGTGCGCCGATAAATTCGCAGACGTCTTCAATTTCCCTCGTATCGATAAACGGACATTGTAAACGGATCACTTCCGAGTTGATCGCCAGCAGCATATCACCCTGTCCCACGAGCTGTTCGGCGCCACCCATATCGAGAATGGTGCGGGAGTCGATGCTGGACGTTACGCGGAATGATAAACGTGCGGGGAAGTTGGCCTTAATAAGACCGGTAATAACCTTAACAGAAGGACGTTGCGTAGCAACAACCAGGTGAATTCCCACCGCACGGGCAAGCTGTGCAAGTCGGGCAATCGGCGTTTCCACCTCCTTACCAGCTGTCATCATCAAGTCGGCAAGCTCATCGATAACCAGGACAATGTAAGGCAGGAAGCGATGGCCTTTTTCAGGATTTAAACGCCTTTGAGCAAATTTTGCATTGTATTCTTTGAGGTTACGAACAGACGCTTCTTTGAGCAGATCGTAACGCGAATCCATTTCTATACATAATGAATTCAATGTAAAAATAACCTTTTTGGTATCGGTAATGATCGCTTCTTCCGCATTAGGCAGCTTTGCCAGGAAATGTCTTTCCAGCTTGTTGAATAATGTTAATTCAACCTTCTTGGGATCCACAAGCACAAATTTCAACTCGGCAGGATGCTTTTTATAAATCAGCGAAGCAAGGATCACATTCAATCCCACAGACTTTCCTTGTCCGGTTGCTCCGGCCATCAGTAAGTGAGGCATTTTCGCCAGATCGACGATATGGATGTCGTTGGAAATGGTTTTACCCAGCACAATCGGCAAATCGTAATTTGCCTTCATGAATTTGTCGCTGGACAAAACAGAACGGATAAAAACGGTTTCCCTGTTCTTGTTAGGCACTTCAATCCCAATGGTTCCCCGGCCGGGCATAGGAGCAATGATCCTGATCCCAAGCGCCGCAAGGCTCAAAGCAATGTCGCCTTCCAGGTTCTTGATTTTAGAAATCCTGACCCCGGCTTCCGGAATAATTTCATATAATGTTACAGTCGGCCCGATTGTAGCTTTAATCTTCGAAATATTGATCCCGTAACTTCCTAGCGTATCAACAATCCTCGTTTTATTACTTTCCAGCTCTTCCTGACTTACTTTTTCATGCTGGTTATCCACCGCATCATTCAGCAATCCTATGCTTGGAAACTGATAAGTCGGCAGATCGAGCATCGGATCATACTGACCAAATTCGCGTAGAACCGTCGCATTAATGTCCTCATCTTCAAACGCTTCCTCTGCCTGTCCATTGGAATGATCCGTCGTGTCTTCCACTTCAAGTTCGAGTTTCAGCGGAGCAGCCGGCGCCGGTGCCACAGGAGCGACAGGCGCAACCGGAATGACAATCGGGGCAACATTAGGAACAACCTCGACTTTTGAAACCGTTTCCAACTCAACCGTCTCTTTTACAGGCTCTTTTTCCTCAAATTCTTCATCATCATATGTATCATTGACAACGGACGTAAAAGTTCTTTCCTCAGCCACAACCTTTTCCTCCGATCCGGGTGCTACATTATTTTCTTTCGCCTCAGGCACAACGTCCGGTCTTGCATTTTTCAACTGCCAGGCTTCATAGGCTGATTTCGCATCGTAAAAGAAAACAGCGAAAACGAACATGGCGAAAATGATCGGGATAACGCTTCCCCATTTCAGCCAGTCGAAGAGCACGACGTTAATTGTGTAACCTATGCCGCCCGAAACAAAGCTTAATGTGTTTTCCTTATCGCTCATCAGCACCACATAGCCCATCATGACGCTTAGCCATAATGTAAAGAAAATCACTTCCTTAGTGGTTCGGGTCAATGATAAAAGTTCCTTTCCAAAAGCCATTTTCCAGCCTGCAATGAACGGCACAAGGGGAAGCAAAAGCGCGCCTACGCCAAACCATCTGTACACGAAAAAATGAGAGACAACTGCTCCGAGCACGCCAAAAAAGTTGCGCGTCTGGCGCCCCGCGTCGCGGATGGATTCATGGCCGAGGCCATCGATCACGCTCTGGTCCGAAAGGCCGGTGATAATGTATGAAAGGAAAGAAATTTCCATGATCAGCCCCAGCACGATGAAAAAGGTGCCCCAGGCCAAAATATTCTTTGGATTGGAAAAAATATGGTTCCAATCTAACGATATGCGAAAGCCTGGACTGGATGTTTCTTCTGTTGTTTTCGGGCGCTGAGTATTTCCCCTTAGCTTATTTACTGACATTTATCTTCAATTCTTGGGATGCGTGTATCAACTCTTATCTTCTGACCAGCGATTTGCAAATGCTTTTCACCAAACCGGGCCCTTCATAAATAAAGCCTGTGTAAAGCTGCAACAGGCTTGCCCCTGCATTTTTCTTATCGATGGCGTCCTGCGCCGAGCCGATCCCTCCTACCCCAATAACCGGAAATGCGTGATTCGACTTATCACAAATGTAACGAATTACTTCCGTCGCACGGTGTGCAAGCGGCGCTCCGCTTAACCCGCCTGGTCCTGCATTTGCAATTTCCGCCTGACTTGTGCGCAAGTCCGCACGGCTGATCGTGGTGTTGGTAGCGATAACGCCCGCGATGCCGGTTTCTTTTACAATGTCAATAATATCATCGAGCTGGCTAAACGTCAGGTCAGGTGCAATCTTTAAAAATATAGGTTTGGGATTAAATTTTTCGGTGTTCTTTTTTTGGAGCTCGCGGAGCAGCTCAGTAAGCGGCCCCTTTTCCTGCAAGTCGCGCAGCCCTGGCGTATTGGGCGAGCTTACATTAACTACAAAATAGTCTACAACATCAAACAATTGTCTGAAACAGATCAAATAATCGTCCAGCGCCTGCTCGTTCGGGGTATCTTTATTTTTTCCGATATTTCCTCCTACCAGGATCTTTGATTTGCGGTTTGCGAGCTTGGCAGCAGCAACTGCGGCACCTTTGTTATTGAAACCCATCCTGTTAATGAGCGCTTTATCTTTTTTTAGCCTGAATAATCTTGGCTTCTCATTTCCAGGCTGAGGCCGCGGCGTAACCGTTCCGATTTCAATAAAACCAAAGCCTAATGCTTCCAGCTCCTCGACCATTTCCGCGTTTTTGTCAAAACCGGCCGCTAATCCCACCGGGTTACGAAATTTCAGTCCGGCCACTTCCTGAACCAGGTCCGGGTGATCGAAAGTATAAAGTGATCTTAAAATTTGGGGTCCAAAAGGGATTTTAAAAGCGAACCGCAGCAGTTCGCAGACAAAATAATGGATGCGTTCAGCATCGAACAGGAAAAGTATAGGGGAAATAAGAATTTTATACATCCTGCAAAAATATGATCTTTCAGAAGAAGCCTCAGTCGGTTGCAGGATTTTTATTTGTTAAGACTTACTCCCGACCGGTATTAGCGTCATTCTGCAATTTCAAGAAATCATCGATCATAATCACATCTCGAATATCCTGGGGCCTTCTTGCTAAAAGTTTCACTTCCCGAAGATCGTTTAAATGCAGAAAATGAATTGTAGCCCCATGAGGACTTTCAAATTTTCTTGACCTTGCAAAAACTTCTGAAAAATCGAAGAGCCTGTGAACACTGGTCAAGATGTCAATCTGTCCTTCGAAACCAAATACTTGTGGCTGAGTAAAATCTAGTAATTCAAGTTTTGCCAACGCGCTCTCATCTAAATCCATACAACGAAAAACGGAAACGAGCCGGGCTCCATTCTCCTGGGTCGGTTTAATCCAGATATCGACATCGTTGGTAGCCCTGTTCAAACCATTAAGAAAAAGAGCAAAACCTCCAATAACCATGTATTCGAGCTTCTGCTCCTGAGCGCATTGAGTGAACTGGACAAATTCGTTGTTCTCTAAATCCATTCTGGTTTTTTAATTGTAAGTGTGCGGGGAGCTCCTTTGGGTTTGACCAATCCTAAAAACTCATCCATTTTTGTTTTATTTTCAAAAAAAGTTACAAACCGCTGTGCCGGACTCTCTTTCATACCATCAAGCATCGCCTGGAAATAAGGTTCGCTTTTATCATTATAGAAAGTGATTACTCTTTTCTTTTCCATCTGTCCTATTTGCTTGTAAACAAATATAAGGAAAAGCTTCACGCTCTTTCAAATTGGTACTTGAGTGAAAAACCAACAGAGTCAAATTACATATCTAGCCAAACGCAATTAAAATATCTCCATTCTTAATTTTTTTATAATTTTATGTAATTAATCAGATAAGGCGCGCGTTACAAATGTTCCTGCCTGGATGGACCGGTTAACTTTTCGTGAACCCGGTTTTATCCAAAACACACGCCTCGTTGACCTTTTAAATAACTTAACTCCTAATAAAAATCTAAAACCTATACCCGTGAAAAGAACTCCGTTTCTTCATTTCCTCGCTCTGTTATTAATAAATCTTCCCCTCTTTACTTCGGCTAATGTCACTGCGAATCCTATTATTGGTTCAAAAAACGTGTACGTAGACGGTGGCAAACTGGTGGGGAAAATTATCGAATCCCCGAGCAATGCGGGCGTCAGCTTTGCGACGGTTGCGCTGCTTATGTCGAAAGACTCGGCGCTGGTCGGCGGGAGCGTTGCGGATGAAAACGGCGTTTTTACAATCGCTAATGTGACACCTGGGAAATATGTTTTGCGGGTGACCAATATAGGTTACCAAACATTATTTGTCCCCAATATCAACGTTTCGGCAGAAGCTAACCTGCTCGACCTGGGTAATGTAACGATTCTGCCGGCCGCACAAAAGCTGAATGAGGTGATTGTAAAAGGGGAAAAGAGCATGATCGTGGATGACATCGACAAGAAGATCGTCAACATTGGCAAGGATATGCTGGCAACCAGCAACAATGTAAGTGACCTGCTCGAAAAAGTGCCTGCGGTTTCACTGGACGAAAACGGAAATCCGCAAGTACGGGGCAAAGGAAATGTGGTGGTGCTGATCGACGGCAAACCTTCGAACCTATATGGCAGCGACCTTCCTACCATTCTGCAATCTTTCCCGGCAAACCTCATCGAGCGCATTGACGTAATGACAACGCCATCCGCAAAATACGAGGGCGAAGGCGCATCTGGTGTTATTGATATTATTACAAAAAAGACAAAAATAAGGGGCACAAATGGCGGCTTGCGCGCAAGCCTTGGCAATAGAAACAACAATAATGCATCTGGTAACCTGAGCTATCGCCTGGGGAAACTTGGCTTAAATGCGTCATTAAGCGGACAAACCAGGAATATGACCTGGAAAAGAAACCTGAGCCGCGATAACTTCATCTCCGACAACACTTCGCATCTTGAACAAACAGGAACAGGCCGTAACAAGGGTAAAAATGCATTTGGCCGCATTGGTGTGAATTATGACTTCAATGATAAAAATTCCATGGAGCTGGGCGTGAATTACTCCCGCGACCAGAGCCGTAATAGCAGCAATTTGCTAAACGAAACAACTTTTTCGTCGGGTAATGCAGCGGAAATTTTCAAACGCCTGAACAACAGCAAAGGAAATGGCGAAAATTTGAATTTCAGTTTCGATTACCGCAAGAAGTTCGATGAAAAGGATCATCAGCTGACATTCACAACCAGCTATTCGCTGGGAGAATCGGACGGGGAATCGTATTACAATCAGGAAAGTGATATCGATAGTTTAATGCGTAATCAGCAGAACCTTCGTGACAACAAACGTCATTCATTGTTCCTGAACTCGGATTACACCTGGCCAATTACCAAAAAGGCAACATTGGAAGTGGGTTTGCGGTCGAGGATGAGCGCGAATGACAACACCAATTCCTTTTACAATATGTCAAAGGAAACGGGAAGCTTCGTTTTTGATCCCAACATCAGCAATGTGTTTGGCTACAAAGACGCGACTTACACAGGTTTTATGACCTTTTCACAAAAAACGGATCTTTGGGGCATGCGCGCCGGACTGCGGGTGACGGATTACAACCAGGATATCAACCAAATCAGCATTAACCGTGCATTCAGCGTCCATTTCCTGACACTTGTACCAAGTCTCGCACTAACAAGAAAGCTTGGCGAGTCGGCGCAGTTGAAGCTGAATTACAGCCGTCGCGTACAGCGCCCGGAAGCGGATTGGCTTAATCCTTACACGGACGTTTCGGATCCAAGAAACATTCAATCTGGTAACCCTGCGTTGAAACCTGAGTTTACGCATAAAGCAGAGATGGGTTATTCCAATTACGAAGCAACTGGCGGCTGGGGACCTTCGCTGTTCATGGATTATTCCAACAATGCGATCACCCGCATCAGGACCATTGACGAGACCGGCATTTCTCTGACGCAATTTGCCAATGTAGGCCGCGAGCTTTCTTACGGGCTGGAAACTGATTTTTCTCAAACCATTTTTGAAATCCTGAAAATCAATGGCAGCGGCAGGATATACCGCAGCGAAGTCGTTTCCCAGGTCGCGCAAATTGACAACAGAACTTGGAGTTACTCGGGCAACCTGAACGCATTCGTGACGCTTCCGGCAGATTTCCGCGCATCGGCTTACATTAATTATGAAGGACCACGAGCAATTGCGCAAGGAACGCGTGAAGGTGTATTTGTCGCCAACATGGGTATTCGCAAGGAGCTTTTGGAAAAAAAGGCAACAATTTCATTTAATGTACAGGACATATTTTTGTCAAGAGCTTACAAAAGCCAGCTTAACACCGCCACGTATTCACAAAACTCGCTCTGGCAGCAAACCAACCGCCTCGTTAACCTGACTTTCCAATACAGGTTTGGTAAAATTTCTGCAAACGGAGGCGATGACGCCTGATTAACATGATAACCAGATAGCAAAAAGGGAAGAGCGGGCAACTCTTCCCTTTTTGCATTTTATGCCTGAGTTGTTAGATGAAATGGTTATTCTCTCAACAAATGACATTGATCCGTTGTAATTGCTGAGAATGGAATGGTTTTTGCAAATAACCCGGTGCAGTAGTGAAATAAATTCCTTTAATTAAACCCCGGACGCTTTACCTGATCTAACATAACGAAAAGCATATTGTTTTTCCCAAGTCGGACTTGTGACACGTTATTCATATAAAACAAACATTGACATGAAAAAATCATTGAACATGCTATCTGCACTGCTGCTGATCTCCTTCCTATCCTTTGGACAGCAGGTGCCCGCCGATTCCGTTTTTTCCAAGTTTTATAAAGCCACCGGTGGGAAAGCCCTGTGGGACGGTGTCAAGACATTGAATCTGAAAAGAAGCTACACTGCAGCCTCAGCGGCTCCCTATGATGCGAATGTGACAGTTTCTATTCCGGACCAGTCTATCAGCAAATCAAAAACCATCATGAAACGCAGCTTCGTTTATACTGTAAAGGGGAATGAAGGCTGGATCAAGGTGCCGATCGGACAAAGAACGGATGTAAAAGACCTTAGCCAGGCGGAACAGCAAAACATGCGCTGGGAAATGTATGAACTGCTTGCGCCATTTGTAGATTATAAAAACAGAGGCCTGATCGCCACAACTGTGGGCATTGAAACATTGAACAGCATTCCGGTTACACAAGTGGAATTGCAGGGTAAAGGTGTGAAATATAATCTATATTTTGATTCGAAAACAGGGCTTTTGCAACGTGTGCGGAAAAACCTGGCGGGTGTGGAAACAACCACTGATTTGTCCAATTATGCCAAATCGGCTTACGGGATCTCTTATCCTACAAAACTGGTCGAAATCAACAGTTTAGACAAAAAGCCGGTCACTATCGTTTCATCTGCCACCATTAATGGACAGGTTAGCCCGGAATTATTTAGACGATAACCCTGGTGCTGGCTTGAATTTTATAGCACACCGTTACTTAGCTCACCCGGGCCCGATATGGGCCGGGCATAACAGAAGAGAATGAAGAAAGCACTAAAAGTATTTGCAATTGTTATTCTGGCGATATTGATCCTGGTTGGTGTTTTGATTTGGGGTATTCAAACGCCTTTTGGACAAAACTTCCTAACAAATCAGGCCAACTCATATCTTCGGAAGAAGCTCAAAACAAAGGTTAATATTGAAAAAGTGCGCTTCGACGTCCCGGATTGGATCCTGTTAGAGGGCGTTTACTTTGAAGATAAACAAGGCGATACATTGGTTGCCGGTAAAAGACTTTATGTTGATCTCGACATGTACAGCCTCATTAAGGGCAATGTCGGGATCAATAAAGTTGAGCTTGAAGGGATTAATGCGAACATTACCAGGGTTCTACCCGACACCGTTTTCAACTTCCAGTTTATTGTTGATGCATTTGCCAGCGCCGATACAACGGTCGTGGAGGATACAACTTCCAGTCCTCTGGAAATGAGGCTAGACCAGATTTCACTGAAAAATGTGCGCCTTTCCTACCGCGACGCAGTTACCGGAACGGACGCATTGGCCAATATTGATTCAGCGCACGTCCGTTTTGACAAATTCAATCCTACCCTTTCCCAATATCATCCCGCCAAACTTGCATTGCTGGGCAGTGAAGTGAAGCTGAGAATGTATCAACCTTTAAAAACCGAGACTACGCCCGAAACTGTTCCCGATCCGGCTGATTCCCTGGACATTAAGGTCGGGGACATTGATATAAGAGAATTCAAATGGCTTTTTGAGGATGAGGTAGGCGGCCTGAAAAACGGCGTTACGGTCGGCAAGCTGGACGGACATGTGAACAACATTTACATGGGAAGCCAATATGTGGATGTCCGCAACCTGAATCTGGAAAAAATGTCGTTATATGCTGAGTTTGCTAAAAAGGCAAAAGCAGAGGCAAAAAAAGATACAACCACAGGAGAACCGGCAACGCCTGGTTGGAATGTTAAAGTAGGCGACATAAAGCTTGTTAATAACGACCTGCGTTACGACGATTTCAACACACCTGCGCAACCAAAAGGACTGGATTTTGCGCATTTGGATGTAAAAAACCTGAATATAGATTTACAAAATTTCATTTTCTCTCCTGAAAACATTGCGGGTTCGCTTAAATCGGGTTCTTTCCAGGAAAAAAGTGGATTTAAGTTGCAGGAATTCAGGACCAATTTCAAATATGGCGCTCAGGAAACTTACCTGCGCAATTTGTATGTAAAAACACCTAATACGCTCCTCAGGGACGAATTAAGCCTTCGATATAAAAACCTTGACGAACTGGCGAAAGACATTGCCAATGTAAAAATTAAATTACGGCTCACCGACAGCCGCGTTGCTTTCGCGGATATCTTATTGCTGGTGCCCGATCTTGCCAAAACACCGCCATTCAGCAAAGAACCAAACGGAATGCTGAAAGGATCTGGTCTGGTAACCGGGTCTGTGGATGATATGCTTATTTCAAAAGCGCGTTTCAGTATGCTGGATGGAACTGTTCTGGCACTTGACGGGCGCATTAAGGGCTTGCCCGATGCGAACAAGCTGGCGATGGACATGACGATCAATGAGCTTTCTTCTACAAAAAGTGACTTGATGAAAATGCTGCCGGATAGCGCAGTGCCAGCCAGCATCGAACTTCCCGAAGACATCAAGATCACCGGGAAAGTAAAAGGTTCGATGGAGGACATTACGATGACAACCACCATCAACACTTCTTTCGGAACGGGAACATTCTCCGGTAACCTTAAAAACATTACAGACAGCATCAGGGCGCAGTATAACGGCACGCTGGCGTTCAATGATTTTGATCTGGGCAAAATGATGAAGCAGCCGCCCCAGGAAATGGGCAAGCTGACGCTCAGGACAGATCTGGCAGGTGTGGGTTATGCACCCAAAACCATGAAGGCGCAGCTGGACGGAACTGTGGCCAGCGCAGACATTAAGGGATACGTTTACAACAACCTGACATTAAAAGGTGATGTCGACAACGGCATGGCGAATGTGAAGGCATCGATGAACGATCAGAACATTGATGTGGACCTTACCGCACAAGCTGACCTTTCCAAAGAATATCCTTCCGTTAAGGCGGATGTGTCCATTGATAAGCTTGATTTGACAGCTTTGAACCTTTACGCCGATTCGCTGCAGATCAAGGGAGATATTAAAGTGGATATGCCATCCACAAATCCCGAAAATCCTTTGGGAACCATTGATATCAATGATTTTACGTTCACACATCACCGCAGGCCGATTACTCTGGATTCCGTTAATGTACAATTGACCGATTCATCCGGACAGCGCCAGGCTACAATTCAATCTCCTTTTCTGAAAGCAGAAATGAAGGGTGATTTTGTATACACCGAAATTGCGGATGCATTGCTGACCGAAGTTGGCAAACATTTCAAAGCGCCAAACATTACTTACAATCCGGTTACCAAGCCGGTTAATTTCACGCTTGACGCAACATTGCGGAATCACCCGCTGATCACCACATTTGTTCCGGCACTGAAGGAAATGAATGACATTCAGTTTAAAGCCAAACTGGATAACCAGCAGGATTCTTCCATCGTGGCTCGGCTGACGATTCCAATGGTGAACTACGACAGCATTCAGACAGAGCGGGTTTCTGTTGATTTTAGTAATACCAACGAAAATGCAGCTTTAAATGCCAATGTTGGGTTGGTTAACACCGGAAGTTTAAGGATCCAGAATGCATCATTAGAAAGCAAAATCGTTGATAATAATGTCAAATTCGACTTCATAGTAAGGGATTCGGTAAATACGGAACGCCATGCGATCCTTGGTGACCTGGCTATTGCGGATAACCGTTACAGACTTAACCTGCGTGAAGGTTTGCTTTTGAATTATTTAAAATGGGAAACGGACACTGCCGGATATATTTCTTACGCGCCGGATAGTTTGTATATCAAAAACTTTGTCATCAAAAGCAAAGATCAATCCCTAACCATTAACTCCACATCCGAAGCACCAAACAGTCCGCTGGACATTGCGCTGGCAAACATTTCTATCGGTCCGATGATCGGCATCGCAACGCGCGACTCAACATTGGCGACAGGGATACTGAATGGGAAAATCCTTTTGAGTGATTATATGAAGGCGCCGGTTTACACAGGCGAACTGACCATCGACAGCCTTGCTGTAACGCAAATCCCGGTTGGTAACCTCGCATTAAAATCGACAAACGAGACTGAAAACCTGATCCGGGTGGATATGTCGCTTACTAACGGGCAGAATAACATGACCCTGGACGGAAGCTATAATCTGAAATCGGAAAGCCCGATGGATTTCAAGCTCGACCTGAAACAACTCAGCGCCCAGACGATCGAAGCATTCAGTTTTGGTGAATTGAAAAAAGCAACCGGAAATTTGACCGGGAATATTGCCATCACAGGCGCCACGGACAGCCCTAAGCTGAACGGAGCGATAAACTTCAATGATGTAGCTTTCAATGCAACGCAACTGGGCTCGCGATATTCGCTTGCCAACCAAAAAATCCTGTTTAACGGGCAAAACATCAACTTTAATAACTTCACTATTGCTGATTCAACCAACCAGCAAATGAAGATCAACGGGAACGTGAACATTGCCAACATTCCGGACGTGGGTTACAACCTGAATATTGATGCAAAGAATTTCAATGTTTTGAATTCTACGCAGAAACAGAATGAACTGTTTTTCGGGAAAGCAAATATTGATGCGGATTTAAGCGTAAAGGGAACAGGCACCAAGTCTGTTATAGATGGCAGCATAAAAGTGGATCCGGGCAGCGACATTACGTTTGTCCTTCCAAATGAAGCCACAGAGGCAGGGGATGCGTCAAAAGGCATCATTGAGTTTGTGGATATGAGCGATTCCACCCAGGTTGCAGTTGCCGATTCAGCTGCCGCTAAAATGACGACCGTTGATTTCGCGTCCCAAATTTCCCTGGATATCGACGTTGATGACAAGTCGGAATTTACGGTTGTGATTGATGAGTTGAATGGTGATAACATCCGGTTAAAAGGAAATGCCCAGCTCAACACGGGTATTGCGCCAAACGGGCAGCTTTTCATGCTCGGTTCTTATGATGTGACCGAAGGTTCCTATGACCTGACATTGCAGATTCTGAAACGGAAATTTGAGATAATCAAAGGCAGTAACCTGTTGTGGACAGGAGATGTAATGAACGCTCAATTGAACATTACGGCGGGTTACACAGTGGAGGTCGATCCGGGCTCAATCAGTTCGAAATTCCAGGGTGCCAGCAAAGTCCCTATTCAGGTCCAGGTGGTCATTACAGGAAACCTGACCACACCAAACATCACGTTTAACATTGTGCCCGATGAAACGATTGACAAGCAAGTAACAAACGAACTTACCAGTCAGGTTTTTTGGGAAGAAATGAAGAACAATCCGTCTGAAATGAATAAGCAGGCGTTTGCGCTTTTGATCACCAATAAATTTATCACAGACCAATCGTCACCTGGTTTTAATCTTGGGTCGAGCGCCGAAGCGGTGGCCCGCCAGAGCGTAAGCCAGCTTTTGAGCGATCAGCTAAACAACTTAGCCTCCGATCTGGTAAAAGGCGTGGACTTGGATATCGGCGTGAACTCAACGGCTGACCAGACAACCGGCGCACGCACCGACCTAAACCTCGGTTTGAGCAAAGCATTCCTAAATGACCGCCTTAAAATTTCAGTTGGTAAAAACTTTGAAATTGAAAGCCAGAGCAATTCCGCTGCTTCCAATGAGGTTTTCGACAACATTGCGCTCGATTATGCGATCACGAGAGACGGCCGCTACTTATTCCGGGCGTTCCGAAAAAACCAATATCAATCCATTTTGGAAGGTTTCATTATTGAAACAGGGGTGAGTTTTATTTTAACGGCAGATTACGACCTGCTGCGTGAATTTTTCCAAAGGCAAAAAAATGAGAAATAGTGTATTAGGCATATTGGTTCTTCTGGTGACACTGAGCAGCTGTTCAGTGAATAAGTACATTCCCGAAGGCCAAAGTCTCTATGTAGGTAGTAAAGTGAAGGTGCAAGCGGATACCATCACTAAACCCAGTGTTATGGGGATAGCATCAGAGCTGGAAGCAATTGTGAAACCGCCGCCTAATAAAACGCTATTGGGTTTCCCTTGGAAAGTGTGGTGGTGGTATTTTATCGGTGAACCGAAAGATGAAGGTGGCTTACGCAGCTGGTTTCGCAACAAACTTGGAGAGCAGCCCAAATTTGCTACGCAGCGCGTTGCCGACATTAATGCAGCCAATATGGTTTCTCACCTGGATAATGAAGCCTACTATCGCTCCAAGGCAACCGGCAAGCTGGTGCCAAGCAAGAAAGAAAAACGCAGGACGGCCATTTACGAGTTTGACGCTTATGTGATGCCTCGTTATGTAATGAATGAGATCAATTATGTGGTCCGGGACAGTTCGCTGTTCAACCGTGATCTTATCATCGCCAAACAAAAAACCCTTTTGAAAAAAGGCGAACCGCCTCGTTTGGAGGTGATCTCCACAGAAAGAAGCCGGATTGACCTGGAATTAAAAGGAAAGGGCTATTATTTCTTCAACCCGGATTATCTGATCATCAAGGTTGATTCCACCATTGGAAAAAGGGATTCTACACTGGCACCGCAGCAGGTTAACATCTTCCTGGAAGTAAAACCGCAAACAGCGCAGACGTCGTTGAAACAATATTTTATAAACAAAATTTATGTTAACACAGGAAGCCAGGAAAGTCTCCTCGCTGACACAACAGCCGCTCCTGAACCTCGTCGCCGCGGGCTAAACATCAAAGACCCGGGGAATTTATACAAAAAACGAATCTTTTATGACGCCATCGGTTTCCGGAGAGGGAATATGTATACCAATACAATGCATAATGTATCCCTGCAACGATTGGTCAACCTGCAAAACTTCAAATTTGTAAAAAACCAATTCGACCTTGTCCCCAGATCCGATTCAGCATTGCTGGATGTGCGTTATGATTTGGAACCATTGAAGAAAAAGGCATTGCAAACGACCATTAGCGCCAGTACGAAGTCGAACAACCTGGGCGGTTCCCAGCTGGATGTGGCCTGGCGGAATAGAAATACATTCAAAGGAGCGGAAATGTTGGCTATAAAGGCATTTTTCGGATTTGACGTGCAACTGGGAGGAAACCGGGAGGCAAATCCTAACCGGATTGGCAATGAATACGTTCGCTACGGTATAGGTGCAGACTTATCGTTCCCACGATTTATTATTCCTTTCGTTAGAATACGGCCGGAGAAAAGCCAAGCGTTACCTAAAACTGTGCTTTCAGTAAATTATGAAAACCGGGTACAACGCGGACTTTATACAACCACCTCTATTCGTGGTGACTGGTCATACATTTGGAGCAAAAATTCAGAGGTTGTACACACATTAACCCCGATTTCGATTAACTATATTCAACCCAGGAAGGTTAATTCTGAAAAGTTGGCAGCCATCGGCTTTAGTCCCAACACAAATCCGATTGATTTCGAAAGGTTAATGAACTTGGTCGAACAAAAGTATTTTATTGCAGGATCTAATTATACCATATCTTATCGCCCGCAACCTAAACCATTCGGAAGAAATCAATTCGCATTTACAGGTGGGATTGATTACGGTGGTAACCTGCTAAGCCTTTTAGCTAAACATTCAAAGGATGATACGGCGAAAATATATGCGAAAGAATTCTTGAAAGTTCCTGTCTTTCAATATGTCAAGCTGGATGGTGACATCAGGTACTATCGCACCATAACACCTGGAATCAAGTGGGCTAACAGGCTTTTGTTAGGAGCAATTAAACCGTATGGCAATTCCAAAGATATGGCTACGCCGCAATTCAAACAGTATTTTGGCGGTGGTAGCACAGGTATAAGGGCTTTCCGTGCACGTGCGCTTGGTCCTGGTGCGTATACACCTGACACGGCAACAATCGCATTGATTGGTTATCAAAACTTTGCTGATATACGGATGGAATTTAATTCAGAACTTCGACTGAAATTCACAAACATCATTAATGGTGCAGTGTTTATGGATGCTGGAAACATCTGGTCATTCGGCAGCCCTGAAAGAGCCAGATATGACTCATCTGCACTCATCAGCAGCGATTTCCTGAAACAAATCGCCGTCGGCGGCGGGATTGGTTTACGTCTTGATTTCTCTTATTTGATTTTCCGATTAGACATTGCCACGCCATTCCGTAAACCCTGGTACACGAAAGAAATTGTATCAGAAACACCGGATGGGCAGGTGCAGTACAAAAACCCCTGGGTTTTCAACGAAGTTAATTTCCGAAGCAAAGCTTGGAGACGGGAAAACCTGATTTTGAATATTGCCGTCGGGCTGCCGTTCTAATGTAACGGATCAGGGCTTGATTTCCTGGCAAAGCTCGATCAGCATGCCATTTGTGGTTTTAGGATGTAAAAAACATACGAGCTTATTATCTGCTCCGGGTTTGGGGGTTTCGCTTAACAAGGCGAAGCCCTCTTTTTTTAGCCGCTCCATTTCCAAAATAATGTCGTCAACTTCGAACGCGACGTGATGAACGCATTCGCCTTTCTTTTCTATAAACCGGGCGATTACGCCTTCGGGATCTGTGGATTGCAGAAGCTCTATTTTGGTTTGGTTAACCTGAAAAAAAGAAGTCAGAACACCTTCGGATGCCACAGTTTCGCGCTTGTAGGGCTGGGAATTCAGCAAACTCGAAAACAATTTTTCGGCAGCTTCCAGCTCCCTGACCGCAATGCCAATGTGCTCGACATTTTTCATATTACTTTCGGTTATCCTGCCCGCCCACCATGCTTAAATAACTTTCGTATCGGCTGATGGCAATGCGGCCTTCCGAAACCGCGTCTTTCACTGCACATCCGGGCTCGTTGATATGCTGACAATTATTAAACCGGCATTGATTCAGCAGTTCGCGCATTTCCGGAAAGTAATGACTGATTTCCTCTGCTTTCATATCTGAAAGCCCCAGTTCCTTAATTCCGGGTGAATCAATGATGAATGTGCCGGGTTCCAGCTCGAACATTTCGGCGAAAGTTGTCGTATGAACGCCCTTATTCGCAAAAGTCGAAACCTCCTGCGTTTTGATGTCCAGGTCCGGCGCTATTGCATTGACCAATGTGGATTTGCCCACGCCCGAATGACCCGAAAGCAGCGAAACCTTTCCGCCTAATAACGCGGCAAATTCTTCCAGTCCTTCCTCGCTTACCGCTGTGGTGGCCATGCAAGTATATCCGAGGCTTTCGTAAAGTTCCATCAGCTCGGCCTGAAATTCCTTCATATCATCATTCAGCAGATCCTGCTTATTGAAAATCAATACGCCGGGAATCCGGAACGACTCAATAGCAACGAGAAAGCGATCTATAAAACCGAGAGAAGTTCTTGGAAAAACCAATGTGGCTATTAAAATCGCCTGATCAACATTCGCAGCGATCAAATGCGCGTGTGCTGTTTTATGCACGGAGCGTCGTACAACGTAATTTTCACGGGGCATGATCTCGTGGATGATGCCAAAATTCTGCGTTTCATCTTCCTCCTCAAACCGCACATTATCGCCCACGGCGATCGGATTGGTCACTTTCAATCCAAGCGCTTTAAACTTCCCTTTCAACCTGCATTGCCAGATATGACCGTCGCGACTGTCCCGCACATCATACCACGAACCAGTTGACCGCAAAACCAAACCTTTAACTAATTCCATTCCGTCTTTTTTTGCAAATAGCGAATTTAATCTGAGTTTCACATAATACCGTCAGACACGGCAAAATCGCCAAATAAATTTAAGTAGTTTTTTGGTCGACCCGGTTTTTTATTTGCCGCCTGTCATTATGGATAATAATATTTTTTAATATTTCGCCTCTTTTAGCGGTTTTTGCATATATTAGTAACCGTTAATCATAAAAAATTTAAGAATCCTTATACAAAATACCTTTACACTCCGCATAATGGACTTAGTTGTAGAAGAACCGAATTCGGTTATTGATATTCGTAAAAACCGTATCAGAAGTAACTTGTTGCTTCATTTGTATCAATCCGGTGACACTTCGATCAACAAAATGGCACGTTTGTTCCATGCCAGCATTCCCTCGGCAACCGGCATCGTGAATGAGCTCATCCGTGAAGGTTGGATTATTGAAACCGGAACAGGTCCGGCACGCGCAGGCAGGCCGCCGGTATTATACGGACTGAATTCGAAAAAATATCTGACGCTTATTATGGACATTAACCGCCATGATACGCAACTCGTTATCTTCGACTTACATAACCAACTCATTTTAAAGCGAAAAGTTGATATCCGCCTCGACGATTCTTCTACTTTCCTCGAACAACTTTTTGAAGCAAGCGACGATTTTCTTAAATCCAATAATATCAATGTCAGCAAGTTATGGGGCATAGGCGTTTCCATGCCAGGCCTTATCAATTCTTCCCAGGGAATCAACCTGACCTACCTTAACCTAACGCCTCCCGGGGTTCCGCTGGTTTCGCATCTGAAGAAACATTTCAAGCTGCCGGTTTGCCTTTTTAATGATACAAAAGCAACCACGATCGGAGAGCACCGCTTTGGTTTTGCAAGAGAAAAATCTCAGGTCCTGACCATCAACATTGACTGGGGTGTTGGATTGGGCATTATCATCAACGGCGAAGTTTTCAACGGCGCATCCGGTTTCGCTGGCGAGCTTGGCCACATTCAGGTAAAACCCGACGGACTTTTATGTCATTGCGGAAAAATCGGCTGTCTGGATACAATCACATCCGCGATTGCATTGATCAGAAGAGCCAAGGACGGCATTAATGGTGGAAAAGCGACTATTCTATCACAGATCGTCAATAACAATCTCGATCTGCTGGACACTTCCCACATCATAGAAGCCGTGCATGCGGGCGACGAATTTTCGATTGACTTGCTAAGCACGGTAGGCACCGAGCTGGGCAAAGGTTTGGCAACAGCCGTTCACCTTTTTAATCCCGAAGTCATAATAGTAGGTGGATTGCTGGCAGAAGCAGGACCGTTTATTTCGAACCCGATTGAGCAGGCGATCAATAAATATTGCCTTTCTGATTTCAAAAACTCGCTTTCAATCCACATTTCAAAATTGGGAGCAAAAGCCAGGTTGCTGGGCACGCAGGCGCATTTGTTTGAGCATCTGATTGCTAAGGAATTTTCCTGAAATAATATAAAGGGCTGGTTTAATGCTTACTATGCATGAAATCAGCCTTTCATTTTTTTCACTTCATTCAGGATGATATCGGTGGACCCAACGCCTTCCGCAATGTAATTCTTATTGACATTTCCAGCTTGCTTCCGGATTTCCTGCGCCTTAACCCATTCATCTATAATGCCGATCAGTTCCTCTTTATCTGCAACGGCAACAGCACCTTTCCTGCTGATCAGGTCAACCGCCTCCTGAAACTTGTGATATTTTTTGTTTCCAAAAACAATAGGAATTCCGAAAGTGGCCGCTTCCAGGATATTGTGCAACCCTGAACCGAACGCACCGCCAATGTAGGCCATATCTCCATATTGGTATAATGAAGATAACATTCCGATATTATTAATCACCAGATAATCATATTCTTTGGTATTGACGCTTGGAGAAAGCTCGGAGTATAATATTGTCTTACCGCTCATTTCCTTACGCCACTGCCCGATCTCGTCCGCATGGATTTCGTGCGGTGCTATGATTGCTTTTAAAACTCCTTTAAAGTGATTTAAAACAGGGATAAGCACCTGCATATCAGCCGCCCATGCAGATCCTACAATCAAACAAGGCCTATTATCACGAAAGACAGCAACTTCGGGAAGATCTTTAACATGAGCTGCAATGGCGGACACCCGGTCAAAGCGCGTATCTCCCGCCAGGCTGCATTGTTGCACGCCTATGCCATGCAGCAATGTGAGCGATTGTTTATTTTGTACAAAAATGTGATCAAAATAACCCAGCATCTTTTTGAAAAAGCTGCCTCGTTTTTTGAAGAAAATCTGATCCGGCCGGAAGATTGTTGAGAAGGAAATAATGCGTGCACCGCTTTTTTTCAATTCGCAGAGATAGTTATACCAAAATTCATATTTGATAAAAAACGCAAAGCCGGGCTGCACAATTTTCACAAAACGTTTTGCATTCGCCGCCGTATCCCAGGGTAGGTAACATATATAATCTGCTCCATTATAGTTTTTTCTCACTTCATAACCCGACGGAGAAAAGAATGTCAGCAAAATGAAATGGTCGGGAAACTGCGCTTTAAATGCTTCGATAACGGGCCGGCCTTGTTCAAATTCACCCAGCGAAGCCGCGTGAAACCATGCAACGGAGCGCCCGTTTACCTGCTTTTGAAACGAATTTTCTAGCTCATCCAGCAACCCGTCACGTCCGGCGACACCAAGCTTGATTTTTTGATTGAACAAAGCCGCAACACGCATCAAAGAGGCGACGATGCTGATTGCGCTTTGATAGATAACTTCGGACAAAAGGCTCTGATTAAAAGAAGATTAGCAAAAAATTAATTCCTGCAAATCCCGGAAGCGCGGGAAGGCTGGAAGGCTTTTTTATTTCTTTTCCGGTTTAAAGAACATAAATGTACAAAAAACCGTTAATGTGGAGGCGATATTCCGCGGCTTTACACTATAATTTTGTACTTTCACTGTTCATACAACACTTCAATTGTAACAGCGATCTAGATCTAAATATATGATGCGTGTAAAATTTTTACTATCAGTATCTATTCTGTTTGCACTATCAACAGATATATATGCGCAACGGCGGGCAAAGGTAGAGGACAGTGAGGAGAGCTATAAATCTTTTACATCTTTTGGGATCACTACCAACACCAACTCCGGCATTTTGGGCGGTGCGGTTTTCAGGCAGTCATCGGCCCTGGGTTCCAAGTTATTCGGCAAAAATCAATACAGATATCTTGCAGTGGAGCTCGTGAATGTAAAGCATCCCAAAGAGCTTTCTCAGCAGGATTTTGTGACCGGCGCAAGACTGGTTTATGGTAAGCAGAATTATTTATTTGTATTAAGACCGGAATACGGACGGGAGCTCACATTGTTCAGCAGGCAAGACGATGAAGGTATTTCAATCAGCGGAATCGTTGCAGCAGGACCGTCACTCGGGTTGGAAAAGCCTTATATGGTTCAGTTTCAGAGTTCCGACGGACGTGTTGTTACGGAGCCTTTTGACCCTGTGAAACATGCCGGAAGCACGCAAACGACCGGAATCGTGGGAGCAGGAAGCTTCTTTCAGGGTTTTGGACAAACTAAAATTGTTCCCGGATTACACGTAAAGACCGCAATGAGCTTTGAATTAAGCGCTTTTCGCGAAAATGTGACCGGCGTTGAAATTGGTTTCATCGCGGAAGCATTTACCAGAAAAGTGCAGATCATGGCATTTGCCGAGAATAGAAGCTTCTTTACGTCGGGTTACCTTACCCTTTATTTCGGAAGCAAAAAACGATAATATATTAGCAATTGATGGTTTTGGTTTTCACAAACCGGGTTGTCAGAGATTACGATTAAATATGATTGAATTACCTGTTATTCCCTCAGAGCGCAAGAAAAGACCAGATTGGTTGAGGGTGAAGCTGCCAGCCGGACCTGAATTCAGGAAAGTAAGGCAACTGGTTGATAATTATAAACTACATACGATCTGCGAAAGCGGAAGCTGCCCGAATATGGGCGAATGCTGGGGCGCCGGAACGGCCACCTTTATGATCCTGGGTAATGTATGTACGAGAAGCTGCAGCTTTTGCGCCGTAGCAACAGGCCGGCCTAACGAATATGATACAGACGAGCCAAGACGCGTGGCTGAAGCCATAAAGCTGATGCAGGTTAAACACGCGGTGCTTACTTCTGTAAACCGTGACGAATTAAAAGACCGGGGCGCAGAAATCTGGTATCAGACGGTGAGACAGGTGAAAGAAAATACGCCCGAAACGACCATTGAAACATTGATTCCCGACGTAAAAAACAATTGGGATGCGTTGATCCACATGATTGAGGCAGGCCAGGAAGTAGTTTCGCACAATATGGAAACGGTGGAACGTTTATACCGTGCGGTACGCCCGCAGGCCAAGTATGAAAGAAGCCTGGAACAGATCAGACGAACCAAAGCCTTCGGTCAGCGCACAAAATCGGGCATAATGCTTGGGCTTGGCGAAACGCAGGAAGAAGTACACAAAGCCATGGACGATCTGGCCGCAAACGGCCTGGATATCCTTACCTTAGGACAATATTTGCAACCTACCAAAATGCACCATGAAGTGATCGAATGGATCACTCCAGAAATGTTCGATAATTATAGAGAAGAGGGACTGAGACGCGGACTTAAATACGTAGAGTCCGGCCCGCTGGTAAGATCCAGTTACCACGCGGAACGCCATGTGAATGTTCCGATTTAAGAAATAACACTAAAATGAAAAGCCTGCTTTCTGACGGAAGCGGGCTTTTCATTTTAAAAATGCCCTTCCTTACTACGCGAATCCGTGCATTCTGGATGGTTTTTAACTCCCATTTATTTGGTTAATATCCCAAAAAAATTCAATTTTGTTTTCTAATCCATACACTAGCTGCTCATTTTTTTGCTGAATTAACATTTTCAATTTATGCCATACTTATTCACCTCGGAGTCCGTATCTGAAGGACATCCTGACAAGGTCGCCGATCAAATATCAGATGCTTTAATTGACAACTTTTTAGCCTGGGACACCAATAGTAAGGTTGCCTGTGAAACGCTGGTTACAACCGGACAGGTGGTTTTGGCAGGAGAAGTGAAGACGAATACTTATCTGGATGTTCAGAAAATAACCCGTGAGGTTATCAGAAAGATCGGATACACGAAAAGTGAATACATGTTTGAAGCCAATTCCTGCGGTATTTTATCTGCTATCCACGATCAGAGCGCAGACATTAACCAGGGCGTTGACCGTGCGGTTGCTTCCGAAAGCTTCGAAGAAAAAGCAAATGCACAGGGCGCTGGTGACCAGGGAATGATGTTTGGTTACGCCACACGCGAAACTGAAAATTACATGCCGTTGGCATTGGACCTTGCTCACAAGATCCTGCAAGAAATGTCGGCGATCAGAAATAACGAATCCAGCCTGATTCCATATCTTCGCCCGGATGCAAAATCGCAGGTGACGATCGAATATAGCGATGACAATGTGCCTTTGCGCATCGATACCATTGTTGTTTCCACACAACATGATGATTTTGACGCAGAAGCAGCAATGCTTGCAAAGATCAAAGAAGATGTGATCAACATCGTAATCCCACGCGTAAAAGGTAAGCTTACTCCTGAATTGCAGCAACTGTTCACAGGAGACATTACTTTCCATATCAACCCAACCGGCAAGTTCGTCATTGGTGGACCGCACGGGGACACAGGACTTACAGGACGTAAAATTATCGTGGATACTTACGGAGGAAAAGGGGCACACGGCGGTGGTGCATTTTCTGGAAAAGATCCTTCCAAAGTAGACCGTTCTGCGGCCTATGCAACGCGTCACATTGCAAAGAACATGGTTGCGTCGGGCCTTTGCGACGAGGTGCTTGTGCAGGTTTCCTACGCCATTGGTGTGGCTGAGCCTTGCGGATTGTATATCAATACTTACGGAACTTCGAAAGTTTCGGTGAACGACGGCGAGATTGCTCTGAAGATCAGCGAGATTTTTGACCTTCGTCCTTACGCAATTGAACAGAGATTAAAATTGAGAAACCCGATTTATTCCGAAACTGCTGCTTATGGACACATGGGCCGCAAGAATGAGGTTGTTAAAAAATCATTCAAAGGAGCAAACGGAGAAGAAAAAGAAGTGGAAGTGGAATTGTTCACTTGGGAAAAGCTTGACTTCGTAGACGCAATTAAAGAGAAGTTCGCATTGTAAGCATATAATTTATCAGTTTTTATAAGGTCGGCTTATAACCGGCCTTATTTTTTTGCCTTTCGCATTCATATAATTTTGAAATTTTCGTTATTGCGCAATTTTTGACTGAAAGGGTAATAAACAATTGTGATAAGCTAATAATCACAGACTATTTACGTTCCCAAGGAAAGTATAATTATACTGAACTGATTACCAAATACTGATTACTTTTTATGCAATATCAAAAGATCAAATTTACAAACGCTGCCAAAAGCACTTTTTTTCCTACGTTACGACAGCGGGTTGATCAGTATTTCTCTGCCAATAATATATGCAAATCCGGAGGTAAACAGATTATTTATAAGGCCTTTTTCATGCTCAGCCTTTATCTGATTCCTTATACTCTGATCCTGACTGGCGCTTTTTCTAACTTAACCATGTTTGCGCTGGCCATCGTAATGGGATTTGGTGTTGCAGGCGTTGGCATGTCGGTCATGCATGATGCGATCCATGGTTCATTGGCTAATTCCAATGTGCTTAACAAAATTTTCGGGGCGTCCATTTATCTGCTGGGCGGCAACGCCTATAACTGGGAAGTGCAGCATAACAGGCTTCATCACACATACACCAACATTCACGAAGTAGACGAAGACATTACTGGAAAATTTTTGCTACGCCTGTCGTTTCAGGAAAAACAAAAGCAAATCCACCGTTTCCAGCACATTTACGCATTCTTTTTGTACAGCTTGATGACCTTGTCGTTCCTTTGGAAAGATTTCAAGGAAATTTCTCTTTTCAATAAAATGTCGGAATCGGGCATGACCAAGCCTTTTCCCCGGAAAGAGCTGGTTAAGCTGGTTTTTACAAAAGTGGCCTACCTTGTTTTCATCTGCGTCATTCCACTTGCATTTACTTCACTCACTTTCGGGCAATGGTTTCTTGGCTTTATGGCCATGCATTGCACGGCAGGAATGATCCTGAGCACAGTTTTTCAAATGGCGCATGTTGTAGAGGGTGTACATCAGCCGGAGCCGGATAATTCGGGTTGCGTAGAGAACGCCTGGGCCGTGCATCAGTTGCAGACCACTTCTAATTTTGCAGGAAGAAACCGCTTCCTGTCCTGGTATATCGGCGGACTTGACTATCAGATCGAGCATCATTTATTTCCATCCATTTCCCATATACATTACCATGCCCTATCGCCTATTGTACAGGCTACGGCGCAGGAATTCGGGTTGGATTATAATGCCAAAGCCAACTTCGGCAATGCGCTCGGTTCGCATGTTCGGATGCTCAAAAGCATGGGCAGGGCCTGATCAGGCTAATGAATTGTAGGCAGCATTTGTAAAAATGCTTGTGCTTTAATCACCTTCACTTTGGGAAACTCTATGGTTGCCAGAATGTTGTAATGTGCATCATTTGAGACCAAAAAATCCGCGTTGCAGGCAATCGCACAGTCAACAAATTTATTATCATCCTTATCAGCTTCAATAAGCTGCCAGAGATAGTATGAGTCTATTTTATGGATATTTGGGAGATTCAGCAGCTCAACCAGATGAAGATCTGTACGATCCTTTCCAAGTCTGATACTCAGCTGCTCTTCGTATTCTGAAATAATTTCGTTTGTTACGACCAGGTCAAATGACTTTTTGAGTAAAGAAGTGAAAATCGGATGATATATCGATTTACTTGGAAGCGCTACAAGCAGCACATTCGTATCCAAAACAATATTCATTACTGAGCCGGATCATTGAGTATGTTTTCCATATCCTCGTTCGTCCAGTTATTATTTTGCCATGCCTGATCTGCCAGTTGGGACAGGCGATTTGCAAAATAATTACCCAACAATTCCTTAATATTATTTAGGTCGTTGTCGCTTACATGATGCGCATAGAGTTGCAATAATTCTTGTTGCACGTTGGAAAATGGCATCTTCAATGTTGATTGCATAGTGTATCTGGCTTGTTTTAAGTAAAGTTAATAATCTTTAACTAAAAATGCCCCTGCTGCTCCTCCAACTCACTTTCCCGGGCAACCTGCTCGATCATTTTCATTTTCCTGAAGTCCTTTGGTCTTGAGAAGAATGTGTAAATGGCCGGGATCACATATAAGGTCAGTACGAGCGAGAACAACAGCCCTCCCATAATCACAATTCCCATTGACATCCGGCTTTTGCCTGCCGAGCCAAGTGCCATCGCAATCGGCAATGCACCCAGGATCGTGGCCAGACTGGTCATTAAGATCGGCCTGAAACGCAATGTGGCTGCTTCGAGAACGGCTTCCTGGATCCCAAGGCCCTTTTCCCTTAACTGATTCGCAAACTCTACAATCAGAATCCCGTTCTTGGTAACCAATCCAATTAACATGATCATCCCGATCTGGCTGAAAATGTTTAATGTCTGGTCAAAAAACCATAGCGAGAACACGGCGCCTCCGATGGCGAGCGGCACCGTAAACATGATAATGAGCGGATCTACAAAGCTTTCAAACTGCCCCGCCAGAATGAAATAGATCAATATCAACGCGAGGAAGAAGGAGAACATGGTGTTCGACGAGCTTTCGGCATAATCCCGGGACGATCCGCTCAATGATGTTTGAATGGCCTCATCTTTCAATTTATCCCTGATCCTGTCCATGGCCGCAATGCCGTCACCAATCGTTTTGCCGGGTGCCAAGGCAGCTTGTACGGTTGCACTCATATAACGGTTATAATGAAAAAGCTGCGGAGGACTGCTTTCCTCTTCTGCCTTTACAATGTTGTCCAGCTGCACCATGCTTCCGTTTGCCGTTTTTACAAACATGCTTTTGAGATCCAATGGCTCATCCCGGTTCTCACGGTCATATTGCCCTATCACCTGATACTGACGACCGTTCATCGTAAAATAGCCAAAGCGCTGACCTGCAAAAGCCAGCTGCATTGTCTGCGCCACATCCTGCACCGTCACACCCAGCGATTTCGCCTTTTCGCGGTCGATCACAATCTGGATTTCGGGTTTACTGAATTTTAGGTTAACGTCTGTGATCGCGAATGTCGGATCGTTTGAAGCTTCTTCCATGAACTTGGGAAGATACTCGCGCAACTTTTCAAAATCCGGCGCCTGAATTACGTATTGAATCGGCAAGCCGCCCCGCGAATCCACGGAAATAGTCTGCTGCTGCACCACAAACGACTTGGCGTCGGGCATGGATTTCAATTTCTGGTTGATATAATCCGCAATTTCCTGCTGTGATTCTTTGCGCTCTTTTTTATCAACCAATGCAATCCTTCCACTACCCGTATTAGCTGCGCCTAAGCCCGAGTTACCCGGGGACGTGATGAGCATCAAGCCCTTTCTCCCCGGCATGGAGTCCATGAGCATATTGCTAACTTCCTGTACGTAGCGGTCTGTAAATTCAAATGAAGACCCTTCCGGCGTTGTCATGTTGATCCTGAACCAGTTACGGTCATCCAACGGAGCCAGTTCCGATTGCAGGCCTTTTCCAAAAAACCAGATCATACCCACTGTAACCGCCACGATAGGAATAGCAACCCAGCGCATTTTCAGAAACCGGGCCAAAGCATTGCCGTAACTATTGGTAATGTTCTCAAAAAACGGCTCCGTCTTTTCGTAGAACCAGCTCTTCTTGTGCGTCTTACGAACCAAGTAAGCATTCAGCATGGGTGTAAGCGTAAGCGAAACGAATGCAGAGATCAGAACCGCCGCAGAAATCACAATCCCAAACTCCCGGAAAAGTTTCCCCACAAAACCTTCCATAAAAATAACCGGCAGGAACACCGATGCCAGCGTGATAGAAGTGGACAAAACCGCAAAAATGATCTCGTTAGCCCCTTTAATGGCCGCCTCAATCGGGCCCATCCCTTGTTCTATCTTCTTGAAAATGTTCTCCGTGACGACAATCCCGTCATCTACCACAAGTCCGGTTGCCAGCACGATAGCCAGCAGCGTTAGCACATTGATGGAAAAGCCCATAATGTACATGACAAAAAACGTCCCGATCAGCGACACCGGAATGTCGATCAGAGGCCGGAATGCAATGAGCCAATCCCTGAAAAAGAGATAGATAATGATCACAACGAGTACAATGGCGATCAGCAGCGTTTCTCCCACTTCTTCGATCGAACGCTCCACGAAAATCGTGTTATCGATTAGCGTATCAAGCTGATAGTCTTTTGGAAGCTCCCGCTTGATGTCCGCCATCCGCTTGTTAACTTCCTCTGCAATGTTGAGATAATTAGCTCCCGGCATAGGTGAAATGGCCAGGCCGATCATCGGAACATTGTCCAGTCTCAAAATTGTCTCCTCATTTTCCGGGCCCAGTATTGCATGACCAATGTCCTTCAAATGAATGGTTTGTGTGGCGGAGTTTTTAACGATCATCTCATTAAAATCCTCCTCAGTCCTGAACCTTCCGATTGTTTTTACAGTCAGCTCCGTGTTATTTCCAGCCAGTTTACCACTGGGCAGCTCCACATTTTCCTTATCCAGCGCAATCTTCACATCCTGCGTGGTAATGCCGAGCGAAGCCATCTTAATCGGGTCCATCCAGATCCGCATGGCGTATTTTTTCTGGCCAAAGATCCGGATCTCGCTCACGCCTTCAATAGTCTGCAAACGCTGCGCGATCACATTTTCCGCATAGTCACTCACTTCCAGATGCGACCGCGTATCGCTTTTGAATGTCAGCACGATGATGGGTTCCGAGTTCGCATCTGCCTTGGCAACCACTGGCGGCCCGTCGATATCCAATGGCAATGTCCGGGAAGCAGAGCCTACCTTGTCCCGCACGTCGTTGGCCGCGCGTTCCATGTCCACACCAATGTCAAATTCAACCGTTATCTGGCTCGTTCCCTGGCTGCTTGTGGAGTTAATGGACTTGATGCCTTCAATACTGTTCAGCTGCTTTTCAAGCGGTTCTGTAATCTGGGATTCAATAATGTCCGCATTGGCACCCGTATAACTGGTCCGGATGGACACCACGGGCGGGTCAATGGAAGGAAATTCCCTCATTCCCAGAAATTTATATCCAAGAAACCCGAACAGTATGATCAGCAGGTTCATGACAATCGCCAGGACCGGTCGCTTGATAGAGAGTGTTGATATACTCATAATTGGGGATTAATGTCGGCTGACATTGGTTTTGACATGTTCACGATTCCTTCCTCAGTTCACCCGCACGGCCGTATTGGGCTTGATAGCGATAATCCCGGAGGTGATCAGCGAGTCGCCTGGCTGCAAACCTTCGATGATCTGTATTTTTTTATCCGTACGCAATCCGGTCACAACCATAACTTCCTGTGCTTTGCCGTTTTTTACAACAAAAACCTTCTTTCCTTTCAAAACCGGCACAATGGCTTCGGTAGGGATCATCATGGCCGATTTATTGGCATCCAGGTCTGCCAGGATCTTCACAAACATCCCCGGAACAAACCGCCCCGCAGGATTTGGCGCTATGGCCCGCACTTTCAGCGTTCGTAAACTTTCCTCCACTTTTGGATCTATTGCGAGGATTTTCGCATTGTAAGTTGAGGCATCACCGTCGAGATTGAACTTCACGACATTACCAACTCTGATGTTGGGCGCGTATTTTTCAGGGACAGTAAAATCCACCTTTACCGGATTGCTTTGAACGATGGTCACGATGGGCGTACCCGGCGCCAGATACGCGCCTTCGCTAATGTATTTCAATCCTACGCGGCCACTGAATGGTGCCCTGATCTCCGTTTTTTCCAGCTGCGCTTCCAGGACTTCCTTTTCAGCTTCCAGGATCCTGATGTTATTCGAAGTCACATCATACTCTTCCAGATTAATCGCTTCCACATTCAGAAGTTTCTTCTGGCGCGCTTCAATTTTCTTAGTAAGATCCTGATTGTAAGCAACTTTCTGCAATTGTGCTTGTAACTCCCGGTCATTGATCTTGCCGATAAGCTGACCTTTTTCAATAAATGCGCCTTCTTTGATATTCAATGAAACCAACCTGCCCGATGCTTCGGCCATGACATTAACCTCTTCATTGGGAATCACCGTTCCGGACGCGAAAATCTGATTTTCAATAGTTTCTCTTTTAACAACATACACATTGACCGGCACTGCTGCTCCGCCGGACGAACCGCCTCCTTTGCTTCCCGCTCCTTTCACTTCCGAGGGCTTATCCTTTCCCGGCTTAGAGAAAACGAAAAGTTTTCCCAGCACGAGCACAATGATTATCCCGCCAACCAGCATTATCGTACGCATATTTCAATCAAATAAATTTCGTTCAACTTGAATATTAATAAATTATATTTTTCCAAAAGGCTTTATTAAATATACTTCATATTGTACAAAGCGGCAATCAGCTCGTTTTTTACTTCTGCCGAATGTTAAATTCTAATGAAGCCTGGATACTTCATAACCGCCTCCGGATAAATGGTATCCCAAAACATTTCCGTTTTAGACTATATTTAGCGTAACGAGCATTAACGGCGTTCATCATTGCATTTCATTCTCCCTAAAAGAACATGACAGCATTCCGGGCATACTTCCCTTATTTCATCACATTCTTCATTTGCTACTTACCTATGCACACCAACGGACAGGAAAAGCTCAAAAACTACGATGCCCAATGGAAAATCGTTGAAGCACACGAGCAAAAAAAATTACCAAAATCGGCGCTCGAAGAAGTCAGGAAGATTTATGATCTGGCCAAAAAGGAAAAGCAGGAAGCCCAGGTGATTAAGGCCGCGGTGTACATGGTCACGTTGCAAGCCGAAACACGGGAGGATCATCAAACGACTGCCATTAAGGAGCTGGAAAAGGAGGTTGCGGAGAGCAAGGGCCCGGCAAAATCTATCCTAACAAACCTGCTCGCTTCCACTTATTACGGCTATTATAACAGGATCCGCTGGCAACTTTACCAGCGAACGGCCACATTGAATTTCATAAAAGAGGATATCAGCACCTGGTCTGCCGAGGATTTTCATGCAAAAATTGCTTCGCTTTATCTGGCATCCATTGCGGACGAAGCACTTTTGAAACAAACAAAACTGGAAACCTACGACGCGATCATTACGAAGGGAAACATGCGAAAGCTGCGCCCTACCCTATATGATTTACTCACACACAATGCATTACAGTATTTTTCAAATGACGAACGGGACATTAAGAAACCAGCTTACGCATTTGAAATCGACAAAGCCTCAGCTTTTGATCCGGCTGCCGACTTCATTCACCACAAGTTCGAGACAAAGGACAGCACTTCGCTTGAATTCTTTGCCTTGCAGTTGTATCAGAAACTAATCGCATTTCACAGCAATGATCCGCAGCCTGATGCATTGATCGACATTGACTTGCAGCGGTTACAGTTTGTGCGGCAAAAGTCGGTTCATCCGGATGCAGAATCCCGGTATTATATGGCGATCAATCATGTGGCGGAACAATATGCGCAAACCCCGGCCGCAGCGCAAGCCTGGTATCTGATGGCCGCTTACCATGATACATTTGGAAATACATTCAAAGCAAACGGGGATACGACCCATCGTTTTGCCAAAGTCAAAGCGGCTGAAATATGTGAAAAAGTCATTAAGGAAAACCCTGAAACGGAAGGTGGAATTAATGCTTATAACCTTTTGAACAGCATAAAAAGGCAAGAATTACAGTTCACCGCAGAACATGTCAACATTCCTGAAAAGCCATTTCTAACACTCGTTCATTATAAAAATCTCAGCTCGGTTTTCTTGAAGATCGTAAAAGCGACCGAAGAGATAAAACGGAGCGTTGACAAAAACGATATCAATGAAACCTTCCGGCTGCTTCACAAAGCGCCTGCATTGCGGAGTTGGGAACAAAAACTGCCTGACATGAAAGATTATCAGCAGCATGGCGTGGAAATTAAGGTGGACGGCCTTCCAAGAGGCGAGTATATGCTGATCGCCAGCTCGAAGGCCCACAGTCTGGACAGAAATTTCACCTCTGGTTTCAAGCCTCTTTATGTCAGCAACATCAGCTATGTTCAGCGCGATGAAGATTATTTTATCCTCGACCGCGACAGCGGACAACCACTTGCCGGTGCAAATGCTTCGATCTGGAACTCCATATATGATTATAAAACAAGCAGTTATGTCAAAGCAAAACAATCCTCTTATATAACCGACAAAAACGGTTATTTCAAACAGAAAGAAAATCCGAAACGCCCCCAATCGCAGGGCGTGTTACTGGAAGTCACGCATGGAAATGATCATTTGTTTATTCAGCAACCTGTTCACACTTACTATAACACAAATATTGATACTGCGCGAAGTGCGCACAGTGCCATTTATCTTTTTACGGACCGAAGTTTGTACAGACCTGGCCAAACCGTTTATTATAAGGGCATTGCTGCAAAAGGAAAGACGGTTTTACAAGATCAGCGCGAACAAATTAAAGTAGTACTTAAAAACGCCAACGGCGAAGTGGTCGAAAAGGCAACCAAAACCGTGAATGACTTCGGGAGTTTTTCAGGGTCATTTGTCCTGCCTTCCGGGACACTTAACGGCCAGTTTTCCATCGTAGCGAACGACCGAGACGTAACTGCTTTTCATGTGGAAGAATACAAGCGACCGCGATTTGCCGTGCAGTTTGATACATTGCGTGCATCCTATCAGCTGGGCGACAGCATTAAGGTGTCCGGAACAGGCACGGCTTATGCCGGCAATCAAATCGATGGCGCGAAAGTCGTTTACCGTGTGGTCCGAAGCGAGCGATATTTATATCCATGGATTTACAAATCCAGATATTTCCCAATTGCCGCCCCGATGGAAATCGCTCATGGTGAAACTGTTACTGATGCGTCAGGCAAGTTTCACATTTCTTTTGAAGCCATCCCTAATTTGAGGGCGAAGCAAGACCTGGAACCTGTCTTCAACTTTACAGTTTATGCCGACATTACGGATATAAACGGAGAAACCCGGAGTGCGCAAACGAATGTCAATGTGGGTTATAAATCCATTTTAGTTAAAACCGACATTCCGGAAACCATTGAGATCAACAAATTATCCGATTTCAAAATACGCACGGAAAATATGAACGGGACATTTGTTCCGTCACCTGTAACCGTAAAGATCGCCAGACTTTCCCCGGAAAACAGGCTCATCCGCCCGCGTTACTGGGAGCGCCCGGACGTATTTGTTATGATCAAACCTGAATTTATCGCAGCTTTCCCAAATGATGAATATGATCAGGAAACGGACAAGGAAAACTGGCCGGAGCAAAGTATCGTTTTCCAAAAAACAGCACAGATAAACGAAAAAGAGCCATTTCAACTCGATAAAACGAAACTAGCAGCCGGCGTTTATAAAATTGAAATAACAGCAAAAGACGAGCGAAATGCAGAGGTTAAGGATATTAAATACATGGAGTTGATTGATCCCGCGAACAATACGCTCATTTATCCGCAATACATTCAGGCAAAAGGCAGCACAACAATCGAACCAGGCGAAAAAACGAACATTCAGCTTGCTACGTCTGCCGAAAACGCATTCGTAATCACCAGTTCCGGCAAAAAAAGCAAGCCGGACAATTTTTCATTTTTCAAATTAAATGCGGAAAGAAAGTCCTTCGACATAACTGCAACAGAAACAGACCGGGGCGGTTTTGGTGTCGATTACCTATTTGTAAAGCACAACCGCGTGCACCAGTATCAGGATTTTGTGAGCGTCCCCTGGACTAACAAGGAGCTAAAAATTGAATATCAGACATTCCGCGACAAAACCTTGCCCGGCAGCAAGGAAAAATGGACCGTAAAAATTTCGGGTTACAAGCAGGATAAAGTGGCGGCAGAAATGCTTGCTGGCATGTACGACGCCTCTTTGGATCAGTTTTACAAGCATGAATGGAATAAACCCGATCACTGGCCGGTTAGCCCGGGGCTCGCCAGGTGGGAAAACGGACTTAGTTTTATATACAAAGATGCCCAGGTGCTTTATTCGGGCGCTGAACCTTACAAGCATTTCGAGAAGCGCTACGACAATTTGCTAGGCCCTGATTATGGCGACAATGGCATCATATTGAGATTGAGTGGCAGGGCCGGCGGGCTAAGTGGCGGCGGCCGTAATGTGCGAAACAGAAGTATGGTAATGAGCGCTCCGATGTCCGCAAATATGATATCCGAAGAGGAAGTAAAGGAAGCGGTGATCGCAAAGAAAATACCGTTTGGAGAAGACGCTGCTGCTTTAAATGAGGTGGTGCAAGTCGGTTATGGTGTTCAACAGAAAAAAGATAAGCTTAACACTATTCCACCAGCCTCTCCGCGCAAAAATTTTAACGAAACAGCATTCTTCCTTCCTGACCTGAAAACCGATAAAGACGGCAGCATTACCTTCTCATTCACGATGCCCGAAGCATTAACGCGCTGGAAATTCCAGGCATTGGCGCATACAAAAGAGCTTGCATTGGGTTACAGCAGCAAAGAAATCATTACGCAGAAAGAACTGATGGTGCAGCCAAATCCGCCCAGGTTTTTGCGTGAAGGGGATCAGATTACATTTGCCACGAAAGTGGTCAACTTGTCGGATCGTTCTTTAAAGGGGAAAATTTCCCTGCAATTGATGGATATAGAAAGCAACGAGGCTATCGACGCATTGTTTGCGAATGTGGGAGATGCAAAAGACTTCAATGTTGCTGCCGGGCAAAGCACGGTGGCGCAATTTGCCATCAGCATTCCCAAACCGTATTCCCAAACAGTTACCTGGCGCATCGTAGCGAGTTCAGGCAACCTCTCGGACGGTGAAGAAAACACATTGCCTGTGTTGTCCAACCGCATGCTGGTAACCGAAACATTGCCTCTGGCCATGCGCGGAACAGGAAGCAAGCAATTCAAAATGGAAAAGCTGATCAATTCCGGAAGTTCAAAAACGCTTACAAATCAGTCTGTAACCGTAGAATACACCAGCAATCCTGCTTGGTACGCCGTGCAAGCGCTGCCTTATTTAATGGAATATCCGTACGATTGTGCCGAACAAACCTGGAACCGCTATTATGCCAATTCAATGGCAGCCAACATTGTCGCAAGCTCTTCACGAATTGCCAGGGTTTTTGAAACCTGGCGCAAAAGTGACACGACGGCTTTGCTAAGTAATCTCCAAAAAAACCAGGAACTAAAATCGCTACTGTTGGAAGAAACGCCGTGGGTGCTGGCAGCAAAAACAGAAAATGAGCAAAAGAAGAACATTGCCCTGCTTTTTGATCTTTTGCGAATGACCAATGAGCTGAGCAGCGCTATTGAAAAGTTACAACAGCTTCGAAATCCGGATGGCAGCTTTTCCTGGTTCAAAGGCGGCCCCGACGACCGTTATATGACGCAATATATCGTTAGCGGAATAGGGCATTTGCGTAAGGCCAATGCTGTTCAAAAAAGCCAGGAGGAGCAAATTACTGTCATTATTAAGGCTGCAATCCCATATCTGGACGCTCGGATTATCGACGATTATAATGATCTGATCAAGCATAAGGCTAACTTAAAAGAGTATACGCCATCGACATTGGTGACGCAGTATTTGTACATGCGAAGCTTTTTCCCGGATCAGCCCGTGCCCGCTGCTTCTCAAAAAGCATATCGCTATTTCATGGAACGGGCGAGGGTTACCTGGAACATTCAGACCAAATACATGCAGGGGCTAATTGCCATAGCATTGCACCGCTCCGGTGACAAGACCACGCCTGCCGCAATCCTGAAATCACTGAAACAAACGGCTATTATAAACGAAGAGCTAGGCATGTATTGGAAAACGAACCAACGCGGCTGGTGGTGGCATGAAGCGCCCATCGAGCGCCAGGCATTGTTGATAGAGGCTTTTCAAGAGATTGCAAGTGATGTTGCGGCAGTGGATGATATGAAAACCTGGCTTTTGAAAAATAAGCAGACCAACAATTGGGAAAGCACAAAAGCCACTGCAGAAGCCTGCTACGCACTGCTTATGACCGGAAATAACTGGCTTACCGACGACCGCACAATATTGGTGCATCTGGGCGACACCAAAGTGGAGGCAGAGAAGACCGAAGCGGGCACGGGCTATTTCAAAACGAGGATCGAGGGAAGTAAAGTAAATGCTGGCATGGGCAACATTGAAGTGCGTGTAAACGGAGAAAAAAGCACTGCCAGCGCACCATCCTGGGGAGCAGTCTATTGGCAGTATTTCGAAGATCTTGACAAAATCACTTATTCAGAAACACCGCTTAAACTATCAAAAAAGCTATTTATTGAAAAAAACTCGGATAGCGGCCCGGTGCTTACTCCCGTAAACCCGGATGACATCCTGCACGTGGGCGACAAAGTGAAAGTCCGCATTGAGCTTCGTGCCGACCGGGGCATGGGATATGTGCATATGAAAGATATGCGCGCCTCGGGTTTTGAGCCTGTGAATGTGCTAAGCAGTTATAAATGGCAGGGAGGCTTAGGTTACTATGAAAGCACAAAAGACGCCAGTACCAATTTCTTTTTCAGCACATTACATAAAGGAACATACGTGTTCGAATATCCGCTATTTATTAATCAGGAAGGCGATTTCAGCAATGGCATCACCACCATCCAATGCATGTACGCCCCCGAATTCACCTCGCATAGCGAAGGGATCAGGGTTAGAGTTGGTAAGTAAATGATGCGGGCGGTTCAGCAAACTGCCCGCTGGATTTTCAAGATCGCATGCGCGAAAGCTTGCATATCTTCCTTTTCGCCTAGCAATGCGTGTTGGAGGATCCAGATGGCCTCAGAGCATGCTTGTTCGGCGTTAGGGCAATGGACCCGGGTGTAATCTACGTGGTCGGGGATGGCGTAGCACATGAAGTTTTTGTTCTGAAAAAGGGGCTGCTTGTATAACGGATGCGGATAACCTTTGAAACTGGGAACGCCTTCTGCGGCCAGCATTGCTGCGAAATCGTTTCTTGATAAGCCGCCAAATTCACTGGCGTCGTATTTAAAGATATAGATATGATAGCAATGCAACGTGATGGCCTCACTGCGGGTTAGTGGCATTAAGCCTCTTATATTCGACAGTAATTCATTCAGAAAAAGACCATTATCATTCCTCTTTTGCGTTTGCATTTCCAGCCTCTTCAACTGTTGTGAGAGCAGCACGGCTTGCATTTGGGTGATCCTGTAATTGCAGCCGGGATGGTAGTGATCATACCATTGACCGCCTTCAATGCGCCCGACATTCCGCAGGGAGCGCATCATGGCATATAACTCATCATCATTTGTGATCACAATCCCGCCTTCGCCGGAGGTCAGGTTTTTGGATGATTGGAAGCTGAAACTTCCCACATCGCCTATTGAGCCTAACTTTTTCCCCTTATACTCGGCACCATGGGCGTGCGCAGCATCTTCAATAACGCGCAGCCCGTGTCTTTTTGCAATGTCCATAATGGCATCCATATCACAGGCGAGCCCACCGAAATGAACGGGAATGATAGCCTTTGTGCGCTCAGTAATAGCAGCTTCTATCGCTGCCGGACTTATGATATAAGTGTCGGCCTCGATATCCACAAACACCGGAACACAGTTGCATTCGATAACTGATGAAGCTGTTGTGATAAACGTATAAGGCGGAACGATTACTTCGTCGCCCGGTTTTACGCCGCAGGCAATCAATGCGAGACGGAGCGACACGGAGCCATTTACGCAGGTAATGGCGTATTTGCTTCCACAATAGGCTGCAAATTCACTTTCGAACCTAGCGACCTCGTCACCGCAATCCGGATTTCCCCATTTTCCGCTCATGACGATCTCCGTGACCGCATTTACGTCATTGCTATCATAGATCGGCCAGGGAAATTCTTTGTCCACGACTTTTGAGCCGCCATGTATTGCTAGTTTTTCGCTCATTTCCAGCTCGTTTAACTAAAAAGACAATTTACTTTTTGATCACCAATTGGTCCTTTACATTGCCATCGGGATCGTAGCATTTGTACGAAAGTGTGTTTCCTTTGATCGCAATGTGCTGGTAAAGCGGGCCTTCCTTCATTCTTACCGCAGCATATTCTTCCGCTAACCAATATTCCAATTCTCCCGGAATGCCGATAGACACCGTGTATATTGTTCCCTTTGCCGGCGATGCCACGGGCTGTTCGTTGAACATTGGTTTTGTACGCAAATAATAATGCATATGCCCGCTCATGACCATATCCACGTGATATTTGTCAAATAGCGAACACCATTCTTTTATAATCTCATCATACGAATTATCGTAGTTGTAAGGCGGGAAATGGAGCATGACAAATTTCCATTTTGCGTCAGAATTTTTAAGCTGTTGCTCCATCCATGCAGTTTGCGCATGAATCGGCAGCGTCGCATCCATCATCAGGAATAGCGCATGCTCATAATTGAAGGCATAGGTCATTTCGGAAGGTTGCTTTTTGGGACCATTGTCTGGCAGGCTGAACATTTCCTTATACATCCACGCCCCGAGCCCATCCTGGCTGTCATGGTTACCCGGAACAGGCATCAATGGCTTACCCGTAAACACGCTGTCTGAATAATCCCAGAGCTTATCCCATTCGTCGCGGTGCAAGCCGGTGGTGACCAGATCGCCCACAATAGAGAAAAATGCTGTTTCGGGATGTCGTTTCAATGATTTTTTGGCCATATCACCCCAGGCCTCAGAATGGTGCGTGTCACCAAACCAGATAAAAGAAAAATCTTCTTCATTCAAAGGGGCCGTCGTGAATTCGGCATGTTGCGACCAGCCGCTTTTGGAAGCCAATACATACTGATAGGCTTGTCCGGGGTCCAAGTAATTGAGATTGGCTGTGAACCGGTTCACGAAACGATCATTCCGAAGGAGCCTGTCTTCCATTTTAAAGACGGAAGCATCTACGTAAAATGTATCTATACCGCCTTTTTCCCAGTATTTCACCTTCCCTGATTTTACTTCCGGGCTGGTTCTCCATTGAATGTCCATGGTTGTTTTCGGGTCGCCGCTCCAAGTGAGCACGACCTGATCGGGCTTTGTACTGGAAGGCGTGTCGGTTGTTCTGAATGCGTTTACCAGATGTGCTTCTCTTGCCCGGCCGCGAACAGTCGTAAAAAGCACCTGATCTTTCAGTTCAACCGAAAGGAATTTCAGCTTTAATTCGTCCCAATCGTGATAGGTAAATTCGTTAAGGTCCATGACACCCAATGCATACCGGGGATTCACATTCGTGATTTTGAGCTTATCCTTCTCATTTTGCGGGGCCACGGTAATAAAATAGACAGGCCGGTGTTTATCAAAACCATTTATTCCAAGTCCAACCTGTCCGGCAGGGAATTCCTTCTGCCAAACCTCGTACTCATACTCATCATTCTTGACCTGAAATTGAGTCAGTTTAAACCCGCTCGCCTCTATCCAGAACGGGACCACCTCCTGATCCCTATCCCGCATTAAGGAAACAATTACGGGCACATTGACATCGAATGTCCAGAATTTCTTTGATAAAATCTCTTTGTCTTTATCTGTCAGCAAGCGTAAAATATATTCATTTGAAATCGTATCAAGTTGTGTTGGCGGGAGGGTTCTGTAAAGTTTTGTAACCAAATTGTCTATCACTTCTTTTACAGTGCCCGAAGGAAGTTCGTTACTCTTATTGCAACCTGTGAAAAGCGCTGCGAGGCATGCAGCGAGGAGGATTGTTTTTAAATAGCTCTTTTGCATTGATTCTTTCTTTCAGAATAAGTGTGGATAATAAATGTTGTAAACAAAAAACCGCAGTAGCGAAAAAGGGCACGAAGCTGCGTTCCTTTTACTCTACTGCGGTTCTGCTATGATCGGGCTATTTGGCAAAAAAACAAAAGCCTGTTTACTTGTTACCAGGGTTTTCCCGTGCCCTGCACCAACCATGGTTTCGACCACTGGCTGTTTTTCTTACGCGGTCCTGAGAACTTGGTCTCCTCTAATTTTTCAATTGCACTCTTTACGCTTTCTCCGTTGTTGTTAAGCTCGTTATTGCTGTAAATAAAACGCAGCGGCAATGCGCGGGATGTAGGCGCTACGCCCGGAACCAATGCGGGTAAGCCGGTCCGGCGATAATCAAACCAGCCTTCTGTGGCAGCTGTCCAGCTCGACACCCATTTTTGTTCCATAATCTGGGCTAATGTTCCGTTATAGGCAACGCCCTTTTGCTTGACAAATGTGTCGTATTTATCTGCTACACCCCAGGTTTGCAAAGATTGCTTGATTCCATTGTTATAATGCGCAGCCGCAGAACCGGCAGCCCAGCCTTTCTGTGCAGCTTCTGCAAGAATGAATGAAGCTTCGGCCGCAGAAGCCAGTCTGGCTTTCAAAATCCCACCTTTATTTCCCTGATAAGTGTAGCTCAGCTGCGACGCATGCTGATTTTGCACTTGCTGGCCCGTCGTAGGGTTTTCATTGTAATAAGTCGGATCAATCATTCCCGGAGGAACGCCCACATATTCGCCTGTATTGATCGGCCCGTTGAATTGTTCGGGACGGCTGGGCTTGTAAGTATTAGGGTTAAAATGGCGCGTATATTTATGTCCTGCGGCAATTTTCACCCTTAATTCCTGCTCAGTAAACGATTTTACACCGGTAAGGATTTTGCCATCTTCCCGAATGAATTCATCCATTCCCTTAGCCAATGTCGGATCTGCCACCCAACGCACGTGAACGGGCTGGAACCACACTTTCAATCGGGGGTCTTCATTGGTTACCAGATTATTGATCAATGTGGATGCTGGTCTTCTCCTTCTCCAGTTGGATTCGCTGACGTCGTATGCCGTTGCATTGGGCCACGAATTGTTCGAATCCGTCCCTATGAAGTCCATTACTGCGTCATCACTGGCATCTTTGAAGTAAATTCCGGATGCATACACGGCCTCAATTCCCGGTTTGGCAATGTCAGGAAGCTTGCTGGAAATGCGCATATAGTAACGGAGCAATAATGTGTTTGCAAATTTTTGCCATTTCTGCGCACTTCCATTGTAATACACATCATAAGCAGGCGCATCCCTTTCATCACCGGAAGAGGCAAAAATGGCTGAGGCCGCCTTCAAATCTTCAATGATCCCTTTGTAAATTACTTCCTGACTGTCGAACACAGGAAGCATTGTCCCCTCGTCCCCTTTCAGCGCCTGCGTGTAAGGTGCGTCGCCCCAAAGATCGGAAATGGTGCCGAAAATGAATGCACGCATCGTTAATGCAACCGCTTCATGGAATTTGACCTTAGTCTCAACAGCTCTCTTATACAGCAGGTTGTTGTTTCTCAGAAAGCCATACCACGATTTCCATTCATCGTCCTCTTCGTTCCAGTTATAATCGTTGAAACCATCTTTCCAGGCATCTTCCTGGGTATGCTGAATAACGCCGGCGATTCTGCCATAACCTAGTTTTACATATTGGTTGGCAACGCCCGTCATCACGGTGGGCATTATCAAGTTGGGATTGGCGCGGTTTGGATCGACGCCATTTGGGTTCTCATTGATCTCCGTGAGACTTTCCTTACAGGAAGTTACCATCAACAGCGAGAGCATGAAAACAAGTCCGGGTATATATTTTAAAATCTTCATTGCTTTATTTTTAAAGTATGATGAGCAAAAGGATCTGATCAGAAATCGAAATTGAGCTTAAATCCAAACGGGATAGTCCAAGGCATCACGTTCTGTCTTTCAATTCCCTGGCGGAAGCCTCCTTTGTTGGGATCAGCCCAAAATGCACGCTCAGGATCGATGCCGATTTTTGAAGCGGTCCATAGCATAATGTTCCTGGTGTACAGCGAAAGGTTCGCATTTCTCACAACCCCGAAAAGGTTTGGAATCTTGTAAGACAATGTTACTTCGCGCAGCTTCACAAATGAAGCGTCAAATGTAACCTGCTGGTTGAAGCTCCACGGATACACAGCCGTGATAGGCAGATATTTGGTGCCTGCTCCACCCAGCCACTCGTGGTACTCCCCAGCCTCATCCTGCCAGACACCCGGAATAAATGCTCCGTCCCCATCTGGTCCGAAACCACCTGTTGCAGCCGTATGCCCTCCTACTCTCGGGAAATTTCCGTTTTGCGGGATAATGTATTTTTCAGGATCTGATTTCAGCAAGGCAACCAGCTCGTCGGGGCTATATTGGCTTCCCGGGATCAGGTTATCGATCTGACGTTGTGATTTCCAGTCAGATTCGCCATAGCGATAGGTGAATGACATAAATTCACCGCCTTGTCTCCAATCGAAGCTTAATCCCAGGGAGAATCTTTTGTAAGTCAGATTAGCCTGCATACCCACCAGAAAATCAGGATTGTAGTTACCCACTTTCACATTGTTTTCACGACCACCCAGGCTCTGCCAGTCCATATCCCCGCCTTCGCCATCATAGGCGATGATCGGCCAGCGATAATAAGGAGAAGCTTTGTCCTGAACAGTAGCAAACCCGCGGCTGTACATGTTGCCGATTTGCTCCCCTACGAACGTGTAAGCACCCGCTCCGTTCTCTCCCCATTGTTCAAAATACGGGAAGTTTGGTGCCAATTCTTTAACAGTAACACGGTTACGGCTGAAATTAGCATTTAAATCCAGGCTCCATCCGCCTCTGTTGCTGATAGGCGTTCCACCCAGCCCGATTTCCCAGCCACGGCTCACCAGCTTACCAGCATTGATGTTTTTGCTCGCATAACCCGTCGAAGGCGCCATCGGAACGCTGAAAATCTGGTTCGTATTAGCTCTGTCATAGTAAGTAATGTCGAATCTCAAACGGTTATTGAACAAGTTCAGGTCAATTCCACCTTCTGTTGACGTCGCGATTTCCGGAAGTAATGCAGGGTTCAGTAAGTTTTCGCCCAGATTTGCCGTTACCAGGTCTCCCCAGTTTCCTGTTCCGAGGTTTGGATACAATTGATAAGGATCCGTATCATTACCCACCTGCGCCCATCCTCCGCGGAGTTTCAGTAACGAAACTGCCGACGGCATATTAAATGTTGTGCTCGCCAACCAGCTCAATGATGCGGATGGATAAAAATAAGAGCGGTTGCTTTCGGGCAATGTACTCGACCAGTCATTCCGTGCAGTCAGATCAAGATAAAGCTGATCTTTAAAACCAATTGAGCTCAAAGCGTATAAGCTGTAAATGGCTTTCTTGAAACTGCCGTTCCCAACGACCCTGTTACCAACCGGAATGTTGGAAATGTTATACAGTCCGGGAACAGAAAGGTCCCTGCCGCCCAGATTTGAGCTGTTTTGGTGTTGCTGCATAATGTTACCACCACCCGAAATGCTGATATCAAAATCGCTGGCCTTTATAGTTTTAGTGATCAGGAAGTCAGCATTGCTTTCATTGCGACCAATGTTTTCAAGATAGTAACCGCCTTTTGCCATGCTTTTGTAGCTCCATGGAATTTTGGTTTCACGGTCTTCATCAAACATATCATGCGAGTAACGTGCGAAGGCAGTCAAACCCTCGGCAATCGTCCAGTCGAGCTTAACATTTCCGTACAAACGATCGCGGGTATACGCATTGGTTAAATGTTTGGCAAGAAAATAAGGATTGTCCGTTTCGCCTTTTGCTACGGTCATTTGCTCTATTTCTTCCAGGCCCGGTTTCCACACGCCTTTCAGATCCTCAATGTTGTAACTAGGCGAGTAATAAACAGCCTGCAGCGGGTTTCCGTCTCTTTCGGAAGTTTGCGGACGGCTGTTTGAGCTGGAACGAACGAAATTGATATTCGTGCTCAGTTTCAGATTTTTAGCCATATCAAATGTTCCTGCCAGCGACAACCCGTTCCGGTAAAGGTCCGAATTAGGGATCAGGCCCCGGTTGATCATATTGTTATAGGAAACCCGGTAAGTCGATTTATCGGTGGAACCTGAAACCGTGAGGTTATTGGTTGAAGTAATTCCTGTCTGCAGGAAGTTCTTCATATTGTCTTTGTAAGATCTCAGCTCAGTCGGGATCGGATTGCCTTTGTCGTCCAGCGGGCTGTTCCATTGTACTTCCTTATTACCGGCATCCAGCGGCAAACCGCCCCAGTATGCGGATGATTCGTCCAACTGGAAAGGTCTTTCACCATTTGCATATTTATAATGCAGATCCAGATATCTGTAAGGTTTTTCAAAAACATTGGAAGTGGAAAAAGAAACACCAAGACCCTTGCCTTTCTTACCAGATTTTGTTGTGATCAAAATAACGCCATTACCTGCCCTGGAACCATAAAGTGCTGCCGCGCTGGGCCCTTTCAGCACAGACATGCTTTCAATATCGTCGGGGTTAATGTCTGAAATTGCATTGCCATAATCGACTTTGTTGCCGCTTCCTTTTTCACTTACGTTAGCAAGGCTGTTGGCCAGCGGCACGCCATCCACAACAAATAAAGGCTGGTTATTTTTCAATGAAGCCGCTCCCCTGATCACAATGCTGATCGAAGAACCGATACCGCTCGTTTGGTTGATAGAAACCCCTGAAACGCGGCCGGAAAGTGAAGTAAGCACATTTTCATTGGCCACATTGGCAATATCCTTGGCTTCAACTTTGCCTACATTATAACCCAGTGAACGCTTATCTCTTTTTATACCAAGGGCAGTAACCACCGCTTCCTGCAATGTCGCTACGTTCTCTTCAAGGACCACATCCACCACACTTTTTCCCTGAACGGCTACTTCAATTGAGTTGAATCCAATGTAAGAAAACACAAGGACTGCATTATCACCGTCGGCATCAATGGAGTACGTTCCGGCAGCGTCGGTTGTGGTTCCAACCTGGGTGCCTTTCACCAGTACGTTAACACCGGGAACAACGGCACCGTCCACGGCAGATGTCACGGTTCCCCGGATCCGGGCTACGGATTGGTCCTTCGCGGCGCTGGCAGGTTTTTCACCCGCTACGACCGGCGCGTCCTTTCCGGTAAAAAGCAGCACGGTGAGCAAACACCAAAGCACGCGCCGCATATTAATGATAGAGATTGAATTCATAATCTTTGAATTTTAGGTGATTGTCATAAGTCATGATAACAGGAGAAAAGTCTTCGTGAAATGGCTTTAAATTCGGGTCATTTTTGGGGATAAATACAGTTTAAATGTGTTTCAGATACATTACTTGGGAGATTTGCTTAAGTACTATCGTTTTTGCCGGGAGCATGCCCGTTCCGGCTGTTGCCGTTCGGCTGATTTTGTTGGAGCAGATAGTCGAAGTAAATTTCCAGCGCGTCGGAATATTTTTGCTGGTCTGTTTCACTGTTAATGCCTTCCAGCAATTCGGACAGTTCTTCCCCTGTGAGTTTGTTACTGATCAGTTTATTAATCAAAGTTTCAGCCCGGGAAAGTGACATAGTAATAGCTGTTAAGTCTTTGTAGGATACTCACTGAGTTTATGAAAAGACTATCCCGATTATATGTTTTTTTAAATGCACCGTTATGTGAATTGAGATAACCTTATTTTTACCGAATATTCACCAAATTCAAGGAAAGTATCGTTTCTATGACGAAACCTGGCAGTGACGAATGAACCTTAAAAGACACTATAAGAAGATATACTTTCCGCTATTCGTATTCCTTTTTATTCAAATCGCTAACGCGCAAACAGTTGCAACCGACACTGCCGGAACAATCGTTGTGGGCGACATGCTTGTGGAAGGAAATCACCGCACAAGGGCCGGCATTATCCTGCGCGAAATGGCCATTAAAACCGGCGATACGCTGAGTGCCGCATTGCTGGCAGAAACCCTCGAAATTGACCGCAGGAAAATTGTCAACACCAATTTATTCATCACCGTAGACCTGATCCCGAAAAGCAATCCGGACTCGATCCGGACAGACATCAGGATTGTGGTCAAAGAGCGGTGGTATCTCATTATTGTTCCCGTTTTCCAGCTTGCAGACCGCAATTTCAACGAATGGTGGTATGAACGAAAACGGGATCTGTCGCGCACAACTTATGGCGTATATATGAGCTACGGTAATGTTACCGGCCGTGCGGATAAGCTGCGCTTTCTTGCGGAGTTTGGTTTTATTCCAAAATTCGAGGTTGCCTACACTTTACCCTATATTGACAAAGCACAAAAAACGGGCATTACGCTGGGCTCTTCTTACTCGATTAACAAAACGACGGCTTTCAGGACATGGCGGGATAAGCTGCAATACTTTAATAGTGAAGATATTAACCGGGAAAGATTCTATTCCTATGTGAGCATTAGCCGTCGGAATAAATATTACACATTCCATACTGCAGATCTGCGGTGGAGTTACAGCAAGATCTCCGACACCATTGCCGCTTTGAATCCGAATTATCTGTTAAAAGGACGAATAATCCAGCGCTACTTTCAGCTTACCTATTCATTCAGCTACGATAAGCGCGATAATGTTCAATATGCATTGCGGGGGCAAACGCTTGGGTTACAGATTTCGAAGATCGGCCTTTTACCAACCGACGACGTTAATATGACCTATTTTTACGGCTCCTACCGAAAATACATCCCGATTTCTAAAAGGTGGTATTTCAATACAGGCGTCCGGGGAAGGGTTTCCTTGCCAAAGCGACAGCCATATCTGCAAACGATCGGGCTCGGATACCGGAACGATCTAGTGCGTGGATATGAGCTTTATGTGGTTGACGGACAGGATTATGCATTGCTGAAAAATGAATTGAAATACAAACTCTTCTCATTTCAGAAACACTTTTCCTTTATTCCGATCAAACAGTTCAACACACTTCCGCTGGCCGCCTACCTGAACACTTTCGCAGATGCCGGTTATGTTAAAAACAGTTATCCTGAACTCAGTAACACGCGGCTGGGCAACTCGATGCTCTATGGCGCCGGTACCGGCCTCGATATTGTTACTTTTTACAATATACTGGCGCGGTTCAACCTTACACTGAACGGAAAAGGCGAGCGGCGATTCTTTTTCAACGTTTCCCGCGAATTTTGAAATCGTTTTCAAAATTGCCAAATATGGCTACATTGCAGCATTAAAAGGCCTTTTCGGAAAAGAAGGCACGACTATTGTAACACTTATACTAAACTGAATGAAAAAAACCTCTACACGCATGAAAAGTTTCAAAACCGGGTTTGCAGCTGTCTTTTTTGCATTGGCAATCTCAGGATGTGACACCAAAACAAACGAGCAATCCGAAGCGGCTACCGACTCTGTGAAGGTGGAAGCGCCAGCCGAGAATGATCTCAACAGCGATCAATCGGCATTGCTGCAAACAATCTTGGGCACCGATAAGGCGGAAGGAACCGTGCTTCGGGGCATTTCGTTCGGTGACCCGATCAGTAAGATCAAAGCTTCGGAAAATTTCGAAATGTTTGAAGAAACGGCGGATCATCTGGGATATACGGCTGAGACTCCGCAGCTGGAAACCATTGACGTACAATATTTTCTGACGCCCGACAAAAAGGTGAACAGGATCACCGTCGACGTTTATCTGAACAGTCCGGAAGCCACAAAGCAGCTCTGGAATGCAGGAAAAAATTACTTCACGAAGGATTATGATGCACCTAAGGAAGAACCTAATAAGGTTACCTGGAACAAAAAATCTGTTCGGGTTAATATGGAAGATGTTTCAAAAGGGAAGGATTACGGGTTAAAATTCCAGTTTGTCCCAACCGATAAAAATGTACTCGCGGCAAAATAAAATTTATGAAAACCAAAAAATCATTAGTTCTGGCGTTTCTATGCCTGTTTTCTGTGGGCGTTTTTGCCCAAAAGAGCTCTAAAAAAGATGATGTTGTAACGATCAAAACGGATCTGGGGACTATTAGGGTGATCCTATTTGACGAAACACCAAAGCACAAAGCCAATTTCCTTAAACTGACAAAAGATAAATTTTACGACGGTTTGCTTTTCCACCGCGTCATAGATGACTTTATGATCCAGGGCGGCGATCCAAATTCAAGAAATGCCAAGCCGGATGATATGCTCGGAAAAGGTGATAATGGCTACAAAATTCCTGCTGAATTCAGCCCCAAGCTGTTTCACCAGAAAGGCGCATTGGCCGCAGCACGTGACAATAATCCAGCCAAAGAATCGAGCGGATGCCAGTTTTACATTGTGCAGGGCCGGAAATGGAGCAAAAATGACCTTAACAAGCAGGCTGCCCGCGCTGCCAGGAAGCTAACTGATCCCCAAAGAAAAGTTTACGAGGAAATCGGCGGAACACCGCATTTGGATGGTTCGTACACGGTTTTTGGACAGGTTATCGACGGAATGGAAGTGATTGACAAGATTGGCGCCGTGGAAAAAGATGAACGCGACAGGCCAGAGAAAAATGTGTCTATGAACATGTCTGTCAAGAAAATGAAGAAGAAAAAGATCACCAAGAAATACGGCTGGCAATACGAAGCTTAATGCAAAAAAAACGAATACTGATCACCGGCTCCAACGGGCTGCTCGGGCAAAAGCTGGTGGATTTATTGGCTGGAAACGAGCAATATGAAACATTCGCCACTGCCAAAGGTACAAACCGGTTAGGCGTTTCAGATGGTTATCATTTCCGCGAAATGGACGTAACTGATGCTGTGCAGGTGGATGAAGTGCTTACGGAGGTAAAACCTGAGGTTATCATTCACACAGCCGCCATGACCAATGTGGATCAATGTGAAATGGAGAAGGATGCCTGCTGGAAACTGAATGTTACGGCAGTTGAAATCCTGATAGCGGCCTGTAAAAAGCATAACATTTTTCTCGAACACGTTTCCACAGACTTCATTTTTGACGGAACGTCCGGGCCATACAAAGAAGAAGACGAGCCTAACCCGATCAGTTTTTACGGTTGGAGTAAATTTGCAGCAGAAAAAGCTGTAATGCATTCCGACATTCAATGGGCCATTGCCCGGACTGTGCTGGTTTACGGCATAGCGCACGATATGAGCCGGAGCAACATTATTCTCTGGGTTAAAAAATCATTGGAAGAAGATAAGGCAATCAAGGTTGTCACGGATCAATTCCGGACGCCGACCCTGGCCGAAGACCTTGCTATGGGATGTTATTTGATTGCAGATCAGCGCGCAGAAGGTGTTTTTCACATTTCGGGAGCGGATTTTTTAACACCTTACGAAATGGCCATTATGGCAGCCGATTACTTCTCGTTGGACAAATCCCTCATCTCTCCTACCGACGCGTCAGCATTCACCCAACCAGCCCGCCGCCCCCCAAGAACCGGTTTTGACCTAAAAAAATCCCGGAATATACTTGGCTACGAACCGCACACATTCCGGGAAGGAATTGCTTTGATGGCGAAGCAGATTGGGCATTAATGCTTAGGATTGATCGATCAATGAGAGATCGAGCTTAAAGCCAGGAAATAATGGATCGCCCGAGAGCGGAGTGTTGAAACTATTAATGTGCTCAATCTCTCTGCCGCTTCTGTAAATCGAAACGCGTTCCTTGAAACGGTCAATAAGCCACGCAAGCTGGCAGCCATTATCTATATATTCCTGCATTTTATCCTGTAAATATCTCAGACTATCTGATTTTGAGCGAACCTCAATGATAAATTCAGGGCAAATCGGTGCAAACCTTTCTTTGTCTTTTATTGACAACGTATCCCACTTGTCCCTAGAAATCCAAGACAGATCCGGAGACCTTACAGCGCCATTAGGAAGCGTAATACCTGTGGAAGAATCAAATAATTTACCTGCTATGCCATGGGTTTTTAACCAAATTGCTAGTGCAGTACTGACTTCCAAATTAAAACTGCCTGTTGACGTTCCTGTTGGCGACATAAAAATGATATTTCCATATTTATCCCGCTCCAAGTTCAGCATATCGTTCATCTGGCAGAACCGGAAGAACTCGTCTTCACTCATGATATCCCCCACTTTGAAGGTCACGGGCAATGTGATCAGTGATGTGTCCATGATGAGTAAGTTTAAAGGCAGCAATTTACAAATACTACAACGATTATTGAATCCCTTAGATTTCCCGAAACGGCCGTTTAATAAAGCTTTTCATAATACTCCCGCGCCATGCGGTCGGAGTTAAATTCTATGCTGACATCGTTCATGCTGTTGAGCACCATCTGCTGCCATTTTGATTGGTTGGCATAGTAAGTTGGAATGACCGATGTTTCCAGCTTTTGCATGAGATTATCGCAATCCTGCTTGTTGATATCATCCCCTTCTGCCACGGGCAGCAGAAATGAATTCTCACTATCCTTCGAAAATTCGCATATCCAGCCGTCAAATGTCGACAGGTTCAGGGAAGCGTTCATAGCCGCTGTCATTCCACTGGTCCCCGAAGCCTCACGGGTAACGACGGGCGTGTTAAGCCATACATCCGAGCCGTCTTTCAGCAACTTGGAAAGTGCCAGCTCGTAACCCGTAAGCACCGCCATATTGGAATAATGATGGCTTGTATAAAACAGCTTGTTAAAAGTGTCAATCGCGCCCTCGTCCTTCGGGTAAGGTTTTCCGGCCCAGATCACCTGCACCGGCTGTTCCTTATTTTCCATGATTTTCTTGAAGCGTTCCAAGTCCCAGATAAGCATATCCGGCCTTTTATAAGCTGCAAATCTGCGGGCCCAGACAATGGTCAGCACATTGGGGTCGAATATTTTACCGCATTGATCAGCCACTGTTTTGAACAAAACCCTTTTCAGCTCTTTTTTTCTGGCAGAAATCCTTTCCGAATCCTTTGCTATCCGTGCGCTTTCCAATTCGCTATCAACCCAGTAAGTGTTGTTCTGCGCATTGGTAATGTGGCCGATCTCTGCAATGTTCTTATGTGATTTCCACATGTTTCGTGACACTTCGCCGTGGAGCTTCGAGACACCATTGGCCTTTCTGCTCATGCTTAATGCGGCCAGCGAGTGGTTGAATGTGTCGCCTTTTATGTTACTGATTTTTCGGACCGTGTCCAGATCCAGACCTGAGAAAAATCCGAGATTTTCGAGAAAGTGAATGTCATGCTTTTCGTTTCCCGCCTCTTCTGGGGTGTGCGTTGTAAAAACAACGCGCTTCTTCACCTCAGCCACTTTCTTGAGTTTCTTGAATAAATGAAAAATTCCCGAAACACCGTGCGCTTCATTAAAATGATACACCTGCGGTTCATAGCTCAATTCCTCCAGAAGGCGCGCTCCGCCGATGCCCAGCACCATGCACTGCGCCACTTTGTAGGTTACATCCGCGTCGTATAAGGAATAGCTGATTGCCCGCGTGGTATCGTCGTTGCCGTCGGTGTCCGTGGTTAGCAGAAATAACGGGGCAGATTGAAAAACATCTGGCGGCAGATAATACGCTGCAATCCAGACATCCTTGCCCATGATCGGAACCTGAAAGCGGATTTTTGTATCTACCAGAAATGAATACATTTTCTCATGAAACTCAGGCTGCATACTGCCGTCCTTTGTCCTGCCCTGATCGTAATAACCGTATTTCCAGAGCATTCCTACGCCTATAAGGTTCTGCTTCAACGCATATACGCTGCGCATGTGAGAGCCTGCAAGGAAACCCAGACCACCTGAATAGATTTTCAGCGCCTGATCAACGGCGAATTCCATTGAGAAATAAACAACTGATTTTTTGTATTTGTTATCCGGACTAAATGGATGCTTATAAGGAACTGAAAATGTTTGTTGTGACATTAAAAGGCAGATTATTAGTGAAACCTGCCAGCTTAGATCCGACAGGTTTTAAAGCATTTTTTCCCCAAATCACTTCCCGAACAATCTTGCCCAGAAGCCTTTGGCTTTTGTTTTGGTTTCATCATATTTCTCCGAGGCAACTTCCTTTGCTTCCCTGAGTTCGCTGGCGGCTTTGGCCTTCAGCTCTTCCGTTCTCTGCTGCGCTTCGGCCAGTTTTTCGGCTGCAATGGCTTTGGTTTCTTCAAATGCTTCGTTAAGATCTTCTCTGAGGTCCTCATATCTGTCAACAGCCGCATCCTTAATGTCTTCATACTTTTCAGTGGCTGCTTCTTTGAAATCTTCTGCTTTTTCGCTCAGGTCAGAAAAAATTTCTTCTGCTTTTACTCTTCCGGCGGCAATGTTCAGCTCGACTTCATTCTGTAACTGTTCAGTTTTTTGCGAAAAGCCTGATTTCACTTCCTCAGCATCTGCTTTTACCTCCTCCACTTTATCTTCTGCTGCGGCTTCCAATTCCAGCGCTTCGTCTATGGTCCGGTCGGCTGTCGATTCGCCTGCGGCTTTCAGATCGTCAAGTGTTTCGTAAACCTCCGACTTGATTCCGTCTGCTGCCACACCGGCCTCCTGAATTTCCTCTTCCGCTATTGTTTCCAATTCATCCGCTTTGTCTGTCTCAAACAATTCTGCGTCCTCATTTATTTCCTCCGCCTGATCCACGATCTCCTCCTTTTCCTCAGCAGCTTGCTCTTTCAGCTCTTCAACTTTCTTTTGAAGCGATTCTGTCACCTCTTCGGGTGTGGGTTTTACGTTTTCGGCCATTGGGAAAAGAATTATAAGGTGAAAAATATGTAACAGTTGATTTCGAAAGCTACAAAGGAGTTGGCAACGTTGCAAGGAACCATTCAGCTTTGTACTACTCTAACCTTCTAACCATCAATTTTTTAATAAGCTCATAAAACGGCTCAGGCTGCATCGTACGCCAGTTATTAAGCTGCAATGTCCCCCCGAAATTGATATAGTAATCGAGCCTGAATTTGTTCCATTGCTCCTCCACGTGCTCTCTGAAATTTACCGCAGCGATCCAGCCGTCTTCCACATCGTCAAACCATTCGGCATAGTAATCATCCTCGCTTCCATGAAAGTCCAGAACATTCTCACCCATCAGAATAAACTGGTTAATACCTTGATCCACAAGCGGATCAACAACCTGTCTTTTAAAAAACATAATGTCATTGTGCAGCGCATCATTCCACTCTCCAAACATTTCGATCACTGCATAACGCTTCGTATAATCGGCAAAAAGGATCTTTACATACAGCGTTTCGGAGCCGATTTCGTCCCATAACGGATGGATGTAGTAACCATAAATCGCATTTTCGTAATAATCCAGATTGTAGGTCCTGCCATGGAACGGCGATTTTTCGTCATGGCTGGCTATATAATGTTTTTCCCAATTGTAATAAGGCTCTATCTCCTGCATGACATTGAATTCTTAACGCAAATGATAAACTAATATAACGATAACAGAACAAAAAAAATGGCTTAAACAGTCTGTTAAACCATTTAAGCCATTAAAATATTATACCTGAATTCAGCCGTGCCCGAAGCACCTGCCGCCGGATCGCCTGCTGCTTACAGCTCGCGGATCCAGATGTTGCGGAAACTCGTTGTATTGTTATGGTCCTGTAACTTGATCGGGCCTTTTCCGTGTGGCTCGATCGTTGGCTGGCCTACATAAGGAGTTGTTCCCTGGATCATGGTGTGATTTTGAACCAAAACACCATTATGGATCACCGTAATGTATGGAGGAATCGTCATTTGACCATCCTTATTGAAATGCGGCGCTGTGTAAACAACGTCGTAAGTCTGCCATTCACCTGGACCTACGGTTGCATTCACAAGCGGCATGGTTTGCTTATAGATAGATCCGGCTTGTCCGTTGGAGTAAGTTGGGTTGTTATAGCTGTCCAAAACCTGCAATTCATAAATGCCCTGCATAAAAATACCGCTGTTACCACGTCCCTGGCTGTTGCCTTCTACTTTCGCAGGTGTACGCCATTCAATGTGCAGCTGGTAATCTCCGAAAGTCTGCTTGGTTTGTATATCGCCTGATTTGGGTGCAACGGTCATTGCTCCGTCCCCAACGGTCCAGGGCGCAGCGGCTTTGCCATCTTTGCCTGAAACCCATGCATCCAGATTTTTTCCATCAAATAAAACGATTGCGTCCGAAGGTGCAGTAAAACCGGAAACAGCCGTCGACGGTTTACCAGGCGTTACAACGCGGGGAACCGGGCTCCAAAGTTCACTCGATTCAGGCGTTTGCTTAGCAGGTTGCAGCTGGGCATGTGCAGCAAATGCCGTTGCAAGGCTGAACGCGGTTAGGATTAGTTTTTTCATTTTAAAAAATAACTTTTTGGACTAATTACTATTGAAATAATATCAAAACACAACATTAGGTAAAAAGCATTAACAAACGCGGTTCTCACCTAATTAAATGTAATATTTTGGATTCTTATCACGTAATTTGCACCCGCGTCGACCGATGGCCGGGCAGCATTTTAAATAAACCGATACAAGCTTACTTCACGTATGTTTAGAATTAACCGTTCTCTTTTCCAACTTCTTGCAGGTGGGATTGCTGCATTTGCTATGCAATCCGCTTATGCACAGCAGCCTATCCCTTTAAACGACCTGAGTGCGTTCACTACCAAATCCGACAACTGGAAGATCGTCGGTAATGCAGCAGCTGATATTTCCAAAGAAAATGTACTGATCACGACACCCGGAAAAGGTGTGCTGGCTTGTACACACGAAAAAGGAAAATACGGCAACCAATATGAACTGATCTCCAATTTCAAGCACGGCGATCTGGACATTGAGCTTGATTTTATGCTGACCAAAGGATCTAATTCCGGAATCTACTTGCAAGGCAACTACGAAGTGCAGCTTTTTGACAGCTGGGGTAAAAAAACGGCCAAGTACAATGATAACGGCGGAATTTACGAGCGTTGGAATGATTCAAAACCCGAAGGCGAAAAAGGTTATGAAGGTTATGCGCCGCGTTTCAATGTGGCCAAAGCACCCGGTTTATGGCAAAACATTAAGATTTCCTATCAGGCGCCCCGCTTTGATGCAAACGGAAAGAAAACCGCCAATGCAGTATTTCTTTCAATCGTGCTGAATGGCGTTACGATCCATGAAAATGTAGAAGTAAGCGGCCCTACCCGCGGTTCATTAACCGGCGAAGATGTGGCGATGGGCCCGATCCGCATTCAGGGTGACCACGGATCATTGGCTATCAAGAACATTGTGATCAATAATTTTGATAAAAAGCCGGGAACGTTATCGGAGCTGACTTACAAGACTTACTATGGTGCTTTGTCCGAAACAGAGGACCTTTCTAAAATGACAGCCGCTGAGACAGGCAAAGCAGAAGCGCTGAGCTGGGAAATACTGAAAGAGAACAATAATTACTCTTACGTATATACTGGCCGCTACAACGCGGCTACGGATGGCGATTACAACTTCAAGTTACAGGCTTCCGGAAATTCTTATTTGAAGATCGACGGAAAATATGTGATCGATGCCCAATGGAAGTCCAACAATGAATTCCGTGAGGGAAAAGTGAATCTGAAAGCGGGTGACCATACCATTGAAATATTCAATAACAAAAAAGATGGCTGGATGCGCCCGGTTCTTGGTCTTTGGGTGAGCGGACCTGGTTTCAGGGAAATTGCTTACCATACCAAAAGCTCTGCCATGGCTGGTGGCGTTAATGACCCGATCCTGATCTCTGCCGGAACAAACAATGTTACCCGGAGCTTTATGGATTTCAAAAAAGGCAAAGAAAAAAGACAGCGTGTGGTGCATGCAGTTTCGGTGGGAAGCCCTACTAATCTGCATTACACTTACGACCTGGACAAAGGTGCAGTTTTGCAGGTTTGGCGCGGTGAATTCCTGGATGCAACGCCGATGTGGCACGACCGCGGCGACGGATCTTCCCGTCCAAGAGGAAGCGTGACGCTATTGGGCAATGATATGGTCCTTGGTAAATCGGCAAAAGGAAAATGGCAGGCCGACACAACCGGCAGCGGTTACCGCCCGAAAGGCTATGTTCTGGACGATCAGGACGTTCCTACTTTCCAATATCAAGCATTTGGATCGGCTGTAACAGATTACATTTCCGTAGTGAATAACCAGTATTTCGAGCGGATTATCAAAGTAAACAATCCTTCGAAAGACCTGGTTGCCAGACTGGCTGACGGATCGAACATTGAAAAAGTGGCAGACGGACTTTATGCAGTTGACAACAAGTCGTACTACATCCAACTGGCTGATAAAAGTGTTAAACCTGAGATCAGAAGCGCTGACGGCGCGCAGGAATTATTGGTGCCGGTTACAAATGGTGAAGTGAAATATTCGATCCTGTTCTGATTCAAAATCCTTATAGACATTCATATATAATGAAAAAAATTGCTCAAATAGCGTTTGCTCTTCTGGCAACGATTTCAATGCTGAAAGCACAGGAATCACCCAAAGAAGAAGACTTTTACAAAATCGTCACCCCGCCCATTCCAGAGGGCATTATCCTTGAAGTGGGTGGATTAACGACCATGCCAAACGGCTCACTGGCCATTTCCACACGCCGCGGAGAGGTCTGGATCGTGGATAACCCGACCAGCCGGACGCCTTATTTCAGAAAGTTCGCGACGGGTCTGCATGAAATTCTTGGCCTTGCTTACAAAGAAGGTGCATTATACTGCGCACAACGCGGCGAGCTGACTAAGCTGGTTGATAAAAACGGCGATGGCAAAGCGGATGTTTACGAAACCGTTTACGCATGGCCATTATCCGGACATTATCATGAATATTCTTTCGGGCCTAAACTGGCACCGGACGGAAGCTTTTTTGTGAGTGGTAACGTGGCTTTTGGTGACGAAGAATGGTGGAGAGGCGAAAGCCGTGTGCCTGGCCGTGGCTGGATCTTTCACATTACCAATGACGGAAAATTCGAACCATATGCAACCGGCGTACGCTCTCCTGCGGGAATCAGCATGCTGGACGGCGAGCTGTTCTATACAGACAACCAGGGCGACTGGATGGGAACGGGCGGAATTTTTCAGGTTAAAAAAGGAGGCTTCATGGGCCACCCGGCTGGTTTGAAATGGGCTGCCGGTACACCCGTGAAACTTACAGAAAAGCAATTCTTCGCTGAGCGCGACAACCGCCAGAATAAAGACGACAAAGGACGGGCGATCAAGCCGGAAAACACAGGCAACGAAACGCCGCAGTTCCTTTATCAGCTGAAAGAAAAATATGATATGGTGCAGCTTCCGGCTGTTTGGTTGCCATATGGTGTACACGGAGTTTCTACATCAGAACTGATTTTGGATAATACACAAGGCAATTTCGGACCATTTACGGGACAGGTTTTCGTGGGTGATCAGGGACAAAGCAACATTATGCGTATTGTTCTGGAAAAAGTAAAAGGTGAATACCAAGGTGCGAGCATTGGTTTCCGCAGCGGTTTCCAGTCGGGCGTTTTGCGTATGGCTTTTGATAAAGACGGTTCTATGTTCGTAGGTGAAACAAACCGCGGATGGGGTTCGGCTGGTGATGCTAACCAGGGTTTGCAGCGCTTGGTATGGAATGGTAAAATGCCATTTGAAATGTACACAGTGAAGGCTCAGCCGGACGGTTTTGAAATAGAATTCACAATGCCGGTTGATCGTAAATCTGCGGAAGATCTTGATTCTTATAATGTGAGCAGCTATTTGTACAAACATTACCCTGTTTACGGCAGCCCTCCGATCGATACGAAGGAAGTGAAAGTAGTGGGTGTAAAGGTTTCTGATGATGCCAAAAAAGTGAGAATCGTATTGGATGGCATGCGTCAGTATTATGTGCACAAAATCCAGCTGGAAGGCGTTCGTGCTGCTACAAACAGCTGGTCGCTTGTTCATACGGATGCTTACTACACATTGAACAACATTCCTGACGGAGAAAAATTGAAAGTTTCTGACCTTAAAACGACCAGATCAGGAAAAGCGGCTGCCTCGGTTGCTGCACCTGAAAAAGAGCACGTTTCGCCGGATGGAAAAGGCAAAGCAACTACCGGCAAAGCCGCAGCCGTGAAAGTGCCTACGTTTGCAGAGGTAAAACCGCTTTTGGAAAAAAATACATGTCTGGCTTGCCACGCTGCCGACAAGAAGGTGGTTGGACCATCTTACCTGGATGTTGCCAAACGCAAATACAGCAATGAAAAGATCGTTGATCTGATCTATCATCCAAAACCTGAAAACTGGCCGGATTATGCAACGCCAATGCCTCCTATGCCGCAGGTTTCGAAGTCTGATGCAATGAAAATTGCTTCGTGGATTAATTCTCTTGCAAAATAATAAACCTGCATTTCGCAGCTGCGGGGTGCAATTTGAAATACGCTTGGAAAGGCTGCCCAAATATGCAGGGCAGCCTTTTTTCGTTATATTCACATTCTAAATCAGACAGATGCAGCTGAATTGCACCTTTTACGATTGTAAATTCGTTAAAGACATTGCATACTACATTCCGATATGTCCGCTCTTCGTGACCTTTTTTTCCTAAAATCAGTTAAAGGCAAAGTCTTGCTGGGATTTCTGCTGGCGTCGCTGGCATTGGGCACGTCGTGGATTATCAGTAAAGAAGCATTTGAAGATATGCTGATCAAGCTGGAAGTAATGTCTACGCCGAATGATAAGCTTCGGCTGGTCAATAAAGTTTTCAAAAACATCATTCAGCTCAACCACTTACAAAACACACGCACATTAAAAGGGGAAGAAAAAAACGAACAGGTTTTAGCGCAATCCAAAGAGCTGATCGCAACGCTGGATTCGCTGAGCAATATGAGCCTGGACGACCACCTTCAGATCATTCGCATTGACTCTATGAAAAGCCTGCTGAATGAGCGGGAAAAAATTTATGGAAAGTATGTCAAAGTCCGATCCAAGCTGGTCAATAACAAGGATCTGGAAGAAGAAGTAAAATCCATTTCCGGGCTGATCACTACAAAACTGAAACCGGATAGCACGGTTGTAAAAACGGAAAAACGAACTACTACAACGACCGTTTACACGGAGTTACCTGACTCTTTACAGCAAGCGAGCGAGAAAAAAGGATTTTTTAACCGGGTGTTTGGCGGTTCGAAAAAAGCAAAGAAAAACGCCCCTCCGCCACCCGCGAAAGTGGTCCAGAAACAGGAAGTGAATGTGCAGGTGGACACCATTACCGTTGCCCAGGAAGATAGCACCATTGAAAAAGTGGGCGAAGCGGTGCACGCCATTGAAAAGTCACAAAAAATCCGAACAACCAGCTTTGTAGACCGGGAGCAGGAACTTGCCACAGCAGGTAATTCACTCGTGCAGCAATTGTTGGATGTAATGCAGGAAGTGGAGGCAGAAGTGCTGAAAGAATCCAATCTGGAAGGTTCAAGGTCGAAAAACATTGTGACCGGCAGCATTAATACATTGGAGTATATCATGCTGGGATTCTTTTTCCTGACTGCGATGCTTTCCTATCTCATCTTTACGGACATTACCCAAAGCAACGCCTATCGCAGCCAGCTCGAAGAAGCCAAAGAGGAAGCCGAATATCACAGCATGGCTAAACAGCGGTTTTTATCCAATATGAGCCATGAGATCCGCACGCCGCTGCAATCCATTATAGGTTATACCGAAGCATTAAAAAAGGACGAAAAACCGAAGCGACAGGATCTGGAAACGTTGCATTCCGCGTCAGAGCACTTGCTGCATCTGGTCAATGAGGTCCTGGATTACAGCCGCATTATCTCGGATCGGTTTACTTTTGAGGAACGGACTTTCGCTATTAATCCGTTGCTTAATGAAGTGGTGCAGATGCTGCGGCCAACGGCGGTTTCAAAAGGACTTTTATTGCAATTTGAAAACGGGCTTTCTCCAAAACTCTATCTGAACGGCGATCCGTTCAGGCTGCGCCAGGTCCTTTACAACCTTCTTACAAACGCTATCAAATTCACCGAAAGCGGCGAGGTGGTATTGCGGGTTACAGGTTTTGAGAGTGACAGCGATCTTGAAATTGAATTTCAGATCTCGGATACCGGCATCGGCCTATCGCCGGAACAAGTTCAGCGCGTGTTTAACCAATTTGAACAAGCCGATCCTTCCATATCACGTAAATATGGCGGCACAGGTCTGGGCCTTAGCATTGTAAAAGCGTTGGTTGAAGGCATGTCGGGCAAGATTAAAGTCAAAAGCACACTCGGGAAGGGCACGACTTTTTTTGTAACCACCCGTATGAAAAAAGCTGAAACACTGGAAATAGCGCCCGAGGAAGCGGACAACAGGAATTATAATGTGGTCGGAAAAGTATGGCTCGTCGACGATGATGCCTTTATCCTGAAATGGTGTTCATCCGTTTTGGACAGGAACGGCATTCCGCATACATGTTTTTCTTCGGCAGAGGAAGTTTTGAGCCGTCCGTGGGATCCGCAGGTGAAGTTTGTACTTACAGACATGCGTATGCCTGGCATGAACGGCGCAGAACTTTGCAAACGCCTCCGCCAATCGGCTTCCGGGAGCACCAAATTCTTCGTACTAACCGCGCAAGCGCTTCCTGAGGAGCGAAAAGGCTTGCTAGGGATGGGATTTGACGGTTACTTAATGAAACCTTTCCATTCCAATGAACTGCTGGAATTACTGGAAGCCTCGTCCACAAAAGCCGAAGTTCCGGAAAAAACCGTGATCGAAAACTCCGAAACGGCGCTTGATTTTACATCATTGAATGAAATGACTTTTGGTGATGAAAGCCTGCTCAGGGAAATTCTGGAACAATTTGTAAAGGATTCGAGAAAGGATGTAAGCGATCTGGACGGTTACATCCAAAACAACGACCTGGACAAAGCGCAGGAACTCATGCATCGCCTGGCCGGCCGTACGGGACAGATAGGCGCCCGCGAGCTTTCGGCCAAGCTCCGTCAATATGAAGTTGCTTTGCGGGAAGACCCTTCTAAAATTTCAATCGCGGAAATGCAGCAGGTTGTGAAAAACGCTGCCATTGTGGTTGAGCAGGTTGAGGAAAGGGCCCTGGCTTACTCGATATGATATTTTTCTATCTTGTAATAAAGCGTTTTCCTGTCGATGTTTAACAGTTTCGCAGCTTTGCTCTTATTGTAGCGCACTTCCTGCAAAACCTTCTCGATCATCTCCTTTTCATGTGTTTCCTGCAAAGCTTTCAGATCTGAGCCCGTTGGCTTTTGCTGATCTTCCAGAGCGGTGATCATTTCCGCAGGCAATGCGCTTAACGTGGCTACTTCTTCTTTCGAGAGCAACACCAGTCGCTTGATGACATTATTCAGCTCGCGCAAATTGCCCGGCCAATCGTATTTATGGAAAACATCCATTACTTCTTTGGACAGTTCGCGCACATTCCTGCCTAATTCCTCGTTCGCTTTGTCTACAAAATGTTGAATAAATATGCCCAGATCCTCGCCTCTTTTTCTCAGCGCAGGAACTTCTATCTTAAATTCGTTTAATCTGTGATAAAGATCTTCACGGAAATCGCCATTCGCCGCGCTGGTCATTAGGTCCTCGTTGGTGGCTGCGATCAACCGCACATCTACCTTAATCTGCTGCGTAGCGCCTATCGGCACAATGATACGCTCCTGCAATGCGCGTAAAAGCTTGATTTGGACGTCATATCCAAGGTTACCGATCTCATCCAGGAACAATGTGCCGCCATCGGCTGCCTCAAACTGCCCTATCTTATCTTGCAATGCACCGGTAAATGCGCCTTTTTTGTGACCAAAAAGTTCGCTCGCAGCCAGTTCCTTGGATAATGAACCACAATCGATCGCTACAAACGGCCCGTTACTACGTTTGCTCATCTTATGGATCGACTTGGCGACATGCTCTTTTCCTGTACCACTTTCCCCCTGGATGATCACCGACATATCCGTTGGCGAAACCAATCGAACATACTCGTAAAGCTGCTTTGAAATCTTGCTTTTCCCTTCGATGAATTCCAGCGATTGCTTGTCGGCTTTCGCATTGACCTTCGTTTTTGGAGTCGCCTTTGTATCTGTTGATTCGGCTTTGTTAAGTGCTTCTCGTAGTACCATAAGCAGTTCCTCCGGGTTAACCGGCTTGGTTATGTAATCAAAAGCACCGATCTGCATGGCTGTAACAGCAGTACGCACATCGTGAAAGCTTGTCATGATGAATGCAGCAGTACGGTTTCCTTCACTTCTCAGTGCTTTTAGAAAATCGACCGAATTACCATCCGGAAGACGATAATCCAGCATTAACACTTCAAACGGTTCTTCGGTATCGCTACTTTTCAGTGCTTCTCTTGCTTCTTTGATATTTGAACAGACTTTAACCGAATGGCCATGCTTACCAAGGAAATTACTTAGCAGCTTTGAGAATGTAGTATCGTCTTCTACGAGGAGCAGGTGGGCCATGGGTTTTCTGATTATCAAAAATAAATACTAACTAACGAGCAGGGGAAATGTAAAATTATAAAAACAAACGCCAAAAGCCGGATAAATGTCCGGCTTTTCATTTTGAGCTAATAAATATAACGTGCAGTCCTAATCAACTTTCTTACCGTATTTGTCTAGATTGATGACAGTTGACTCTTCGCCTTTCCTGGCATTGATCTCAAAATACTGCGAGTTATCTTCCTTTGTAACCAAAAAAGCACTGGTAACCTGCCAGCCTGCATAAGCTTCTCCCGAAAGCGTATTCTTAACTGCTTCGGGCAGGTCATCCGGCCGAACAGCAACTTTATCCTGGCTTACGCTTAATTCAGTTACGACCGGGCTTGTTACATTGGCCTGCACATGGGATACACCCAGCATGGCAATGAATGTAGTGGACAGTATGATGTGCTTCATCTTGTTAATCGTGTTAGGTAAATTCATAAAAGCTCCTGATAATTTAGTGCCACAACCCAGCGCTATACAAATTAAGTTGATACTCAGATATTAACAAATCCCTTGTTCCATACATACGGCCCCACATGTACGATCTTTCAACAAGTTGTAGCATTAAACATCAGAACAGGAACCAGTTAGCAAAAAAGTGCGTATCCGACTTATTCAGGCTGATTTGCGAAATGATCCGAATTTTTTCAAGCAAAAAGTGCTTAGAAGAAAAGGATTAAGCTATCTTTGCATAGAAATTATTACTTAGTAACTGATAGTATTTAATCTACAATGCTCCGCAATATAAGGTCGTCCAGGCGATTTGGTATAAACGAATATTTACTCAACGTTACTTTCTAATATCGGATGATCCGAAAGCATCAAGAGCCTGGCAACAGGCTCTTTTTGTATTTAAGCCCCCCGCCAAAATCGCTTTCATTTTTTCGTTAACTGATCTAAAGTAAATAGGAGGTCGTAGGTCTGTTAAATCTTTTCGATAAACGAAAGGAAAGTCAAGAAACCTTTTTATTGCTATGAACAGACAAACGAAATCAAAAATCGACTCCGGAAAAGAAGAGGGAGCAAGCGCGTCAGTTGTCAACCGACGTCTATTTTTGCGTTCTGCCGGATTGGCCACGTCTTTGGGAACCATTGTAATTGCTGCCGCTTGTAATGACGACGATCCGGATCCGATGATCCCTGGAACGGGCGACAGTGTGGACCTGGGCTCAGGAGATGTTGGTGTATTAAACTATGCATACGCGCTTGAACAATTGGAAGCTGCTTTCTATACACAGGTTATTGCTACACCATTTGCAGGCATTACCGACGCGGAAAAAACAATTCTTACCGATATCCGTGACCACGAAATTATTCACCGTGACTTTTTCAAGAAAGCATTGGGTGACAAAGCCATTAAAGATCTTACTCCAAACTTTGCAACGATCGACTTCACAAAACGCGATTCAGTTTTAGGTGCTGCGAAGCTATTTGAAGATACAGGTGTTGCTGCATATAATGGTGCAGGCAGACTGCTCAAAGACGGCGGAAATCTGCTTCTTGCCGGAAAAATCGTTTCTGTTGAAGCCCGCCACGCAGCGGTGATCCGTGATTTGTTGAAACCAAAGTCTGCTGATTTTGCCGGCGATGATATCATCAACGAAAACGGGTTAGACAAAGCTGTTGCCCCTGCCGATATCCTTGCTGCCGTAAAAGGTTACGTGAAGGATACGATCACGGGAGCAAATGTGGGTAAATAATTTAATAACTAATTTGATTCAGAAACAATGGATATTTTCAAAATTATAGATGACTTTCAAAAAATTGACGGGGATGCAGCAGGCCGCCTTGAGTTTGCCACACGTCGTCACTTTATGAACAGAATCGGCAGTAAGCTTGCAACAGTTGCAGTTCCTACTGTCTTTGCTTCAATTGTAAACAAAGCGTATGCGCAGTCTGCGAAAGCAATCGACGTGCTGAACTTTGCACTGACACTTGAATATCTGGAAGACGAGTTCTACAAAGCAGGAAACGCAGCCGCGAACCTGATCCCGGCCTCGGATAAAACGATCTTCACACAAATCGGCAAGCATGAATCACAGCACGTAGCATTCCTTGTGAAAGCTTTGGGCGATAAGGCGATCAAAAAACCAACATTTGATTTCAAGTATGGTGGCGCTTTTAATGATGTGTTTACCAATTACAAAACTTTTGTAACTGTTTCCAGCGCACTGGAAGATACAGGGGTGCGTGCTTATAAAGGACAAGCGGGCGAATTGCTTGCTGATGCGCAAATCCTGGAATACGCATTGCAGGTTCATTCGGTAGAAGCACGTCACGCGGCTATGACGCGCAGGCTGGCTGCAACGGTTACAGCAAACCCGGCTATGAAAGGCTGGATCACCGGTAAAGAAGGCGCAGTTGCGGCCATTTATGCAGGTGAAGACAATATGACACAAGGCGGTGTAAACCTGAAAGGCCTTGCTTCGAAATCGGATGCAGCTATAACAGAGGCATTTGACGAACCATTGACGAAAGCCGCAGTGCTTTCAATTGCAGGTCCGTTCATTAAGGCATAACACGAGTTAGTAAGCATTAGTAAATTCTCCCTGTTGGACGTATACATGCACTTTTTTAAGTGAGTAATGTTCGAATGTCAGTACACACTATTATCGTAAGCGAGAGGTTGTCCAGCGGGCAGCCTCTTTTTTTATTAAAAATCGCTTAAATCGGGTTGATTGGGTGCTATACTAATATCGTTTATGTAAATTCGACCGTTGATATTTCGAACTATTTCTGAACCTCATAATGAATTCCGGATCCGACAGACGTGGCTTTTTGAAGCAAAGCAGCATGGCAGCACTTGCTGCGGCAATGGGAACGAACATTGTTTTTGCCAACAAAATGCCCAAAGGTTATATCCCGCTCCTATTCGATGAAAAGGACGCGCTTAAAGGCAAAAGCCAGGAAATGATCGTGCAGGGAGATAAGCCCTGGAATGTGGAATCGCCCGTTCATTTGCTCGACGACCGCATTACGCCGGTTGACAAAATGTTCATCCGGAATAACGGGCTCATTCCAGAAACGATCGACGTGGCTTCATGGACATTGACAATTGATGGAGAATCGGTGAAAGCGCCGAAGACATATACTTTGGCTGAATTAAAAAAGAAATTCAAACCTTACACTTACCAGCTGGTGCTGGAATGCGGCGGTAACGGCCGTTCCGGCTTTCAGCCGCAAGCCTCGGGAAACCAGTGGGGACAGGGTGCGGTGCATTGCGCGGAATGGACGGGCGTTCGCTTGAAAGATGTGCTGGCCGATGTGGGCATTAAAGGTGATGCGGTATACATTGGTTATCATGGTAAGGATCAGCATTTGAGCAAAGACCCAAAAAAGGAAGCTATTTCACGCGGTGTCCCGATGTCCAAAGCCCTGGAAGACGAGACGATCATTGCATGGCAGTTGAATGGTAAGGACATCCCGGAATTTCACGGTTATCCGTTAAGACTGGTTATAGGCGGCTGGCCAGCTTCTGTTTCCGGAAAATGGCTGAGCCGGATCTCGGTCCGGAATAAAGTACATGATGGTGCCAAAATGGAGGGCCATAGTTATAAGATGCCCAAAAGCCCGGTTTCACCTGGTGAGGATGTGCCCCAGACGGACGAGTATTTTAAGATTATTGAATCCATGCCCGTTAAATCGCTCATTACTTTTCCAAAATCAGGCGCAATGATCGCACCTAACGCAGAACTGGCGTTACGCGGACACGCATGGGCGGGCGACCATGCAATTAAGAAAATGGAGGTTTCGATTGACTTTGGTGCAACCTGGAAAGAATGCAAGCTCGAAGCGCCCGCTAACAGACTGGCTTGGCAGCATTGGAATACCAAGGTAAAATTCCCCTCGAAAGGTTATTATGAAGTTTGGGCCAAGGCAACCGATGACAAAGGAAATGCACAGCCCATGGTCATCCCGGCCTGGAATCCGGGCGGTTACATGAATAATGCCTGCGAGCGGATCGCTGTTAAAGTCGGTTAATCACAGAGAAAATTTCCTGCAATGCATTTGATAAAAAATAAAAATGTTGGCCTGCTGCTCACACTATTCCTTTTTTTGGGATTGGTTTCAACGGCTTTTCGTACAGAAACGCGTGTTGAGAATCAGGCAGGGTTTGCCAGTATGCCTTTGGATACAGCGAAAACAGATAAAGAAACCGGCCTGGTAACGGATCAGAACCTTTATATGGTGAAGGCGCAATGTACGAGCTGTCATTCGTCCAAGCTCATCATTGCCAACCGATTCACAAGGGACGGCTGGAAACAGAAGATCCGCTGGATGCAGGCCAATCACAATCTGTGGGACCTGGGCGAAACGGAAAAACAGGTCCTGGATTATCTGGAAAAACATTATGCTCCTACGGCAACAGCAGCCCGCAGGAAGCCCCTCAACGACATTAAGTGGTACAAGCTTGAAGAACAGTGAAAGTGTTTAGCGTGAAATTTTTTAGAGTAAAAGTGAGTAGAGTGAGAGTGAGTAGGGTAAGATTCAATGTTTTGATTGCGCTGACATGCTTGTTGACGCTTTCGTCTTTTAGTAATAATAATGCAATCCGCCTCCAAAATGGCAGCATTCAGCAGCATTATGACTTACCAAATCCCTTAAAAGCAGAGGTTATCGCGATTCAGGATGGTGACACCATTGAGCTCAAATTCCTTTTTGCAGGAAAAAAAGCAGGTCAGAGAATGGGGAAACCAATCAGGATCAGGCTTTTGCATGTGAATTGCCCCGAACGCGGGCGGCCTTATTATAAAGTTGCAAAGCAATACACAAGCCAGCAATGTTTCCGGAAAACGGTTCAGATCAGGCATGCTGGTAACTTTGATAAATATGGCAGGTTACTCGGCGAAGTTGTGCTCCCCAATAGCCGGATTTTGAATAAGGAGCTGGTTAAAGCAGGACTGGCTGTACATTTCAAAAAATATTCGAAAAGCCAGGAATACGCTAATCTCGAAATTCAGGCCAAAAAGCAAAAGGTTGGTATATGGAGCCAGTCGTCGTTATTTTTAGGTCAATTATAATTCTGATAAACACTATAAATGTCTTCCGCCTCAGCACTTTACCAGATACTGTATCAAAACGAAACATTGTTCCGTTTAGAAGGAAGCATTGTGCCTGAGGTCCTGGAAAACCTAGTTGTAAATGAGCCTGAGCGTGATCCTGCAACTGCACCCATACAAGCATCTGCACCTGTACAAGCACCAGCAACTGCGCCTGCTGCACCCGAAGTTCCGCAGCCAATAGCAAAATCAACTCCCAAAACTCCTGCTATCTTGCCTAATCCAGGTCCGGCGCCTGCATTACCCAACGCAGACTTCCCGGCATTGCTGCACAGCATACTAATCCTGATGGACGCGCCAAAGCAGAAAGAAATGGCTGCGTCGGAAGCATTGTTCCTCGACAACATTCTGAAAGCAGTCGGACATTCCGTGGAGAAAGCGGACATTTTGAATTACAGCTTTCTCAAAGGTCCGGATGCCCGGAAAGTTTTATCGGAGAAGAAAACGAACTTCTTTATCACCTTCGGCGTGCCGCTCATTAAGCTGCATTTGGACTTGTTACTTATGCCTTACACGCCCAAGCTGGTCGACGGCGTCTGGTTTCTGCTCACCGATCCGTTACATATTATTGAAGCCGACAGGACTCTCAAGAAGAAACTATGGCAGGCTTTACAGAAGATGTTTGAAATGTCCTAATCATCAGTTGGTTACCTTTTTTAATCCCCGGTCATCACAATAATGTAGCAATTTTCTCTGTTTTCATGGATAATCGCAGGTTAACCATGAAAAACTATGGCAAAATTGACTGAACTAATTGCGAATTGGTTCCGCCCAAACGCATCCGACGCGGACCAATACTATGATGATGAGCCTGTTGAAAACGCAACAGCTCCCAACGCTCCCTCTGATTATACACCTGTAACCTACATTCAACCAACACCCGTACAGGCCCCTCAACCTGCTGTTGCCGAAATTCCTGAAATACAGAAAGTGGAAGTGCCCATGCCGTATTGGCTGGAAGACGAAGATACATTGCGTGATGAGGGTGTTTTGTTTGGACTTTCTGAGTCTGACCCGAACGAAAAGACGGACATTATCCAGAAGTATTTTTCAAATCTGGTTGCCGGCCACATTGCCAGTATTGAACAGCATAATGAACGCATTCAGGAACTTAACCTCTTTATCGGGCAGAAAAATAACCGGATTGAGGAATTAAAGGACAAGTTAAAAAACCCGGTTAGTAACACGGAACGCGAGCACCATTTGCCCCGCACATTAATGGGCATAACACTCTGCGTGGCCATGTGTATTGGCAACTTCTTCCTGATCCGGGAATCATTGAAACCTGCATTTGCAGATAATTCGTGGATCGCGCTCGGTGTGTTCCTGGCGGGAATGTTCAGCTTATTTGGCAAAATTTCCCTTTTCCATGACACTGAATCCCGGGTGACCTGGAAGTCGCTACTGGAAGAGATCGGGCTTCCGTTTGCAGCAGCATTGTTTGTGTTTGCCAATGTTGTTACACACCAGACCTGGTGGCAGGCATTCGCGCTGTTTATATTCGTTTTCTTTCTTTTTATGTTCGCAGGCAAGCTTTTGCTGAGCAACATTACGGTTTTATGGAACGATACAAAGGCTTGGCTCCATATCCGGAAAGACAGCCAGGATTTCGCTGACAATAATTACAACTGGGAAAACGAATGCCAAACCCTGCAAGTGGAAATTGACGAGCTGCGCGTCAAAAAATGGCAGATCCTGCGTGACCAAAGCACTTCAGAAACGGAACGCGACAAGCTTTATGCAAAGAGGGATATGCTGGTAAAACTGTTTGAAAGCGAGTTTTACCTGGCCCGCAGAATGAAAAACGAGCTCACCACAAGACAGCTGAATCTGATCCGCAAAAGCAGGGATTAAGCTTACAGGCACAGCTTTTTCGAAGTAATGTGCTGATAATTAGAAAATTGATTTCGATCATACAAAATACGAAACGTCATGAACGAGCAGAATCCAAACCAGGGCGGCGACTTCCAGCACGGATATTCCAGCGGAATCGAAGGCATTGACCGCCAGGTATATGAGGCCTATCTGTCCAGCAATGTGAACCACGACTGGGTTATTGATAGAATTAACACCAAAAGAGAAGAACTTTCTTCGGTCAAAAATAAGCAGCAGGAAACCATCAGGCAGCATAAAACTGCTTACGACAAACTGCAAAATGAAGTGATGGGCCTTAATAATGCTGCCAAAAAAGTGCAGGACAGCGAGAAGTCCATAGCTGAAATTGACTCTATAACCGAGGAATTGAGGGAAAAACGTGCGAGCAAGGCGCCATCCTACTCCTTAGTTGCCGGACTTATATTTCTGGCAGCGGGGATATCCTTCATTGCGGGTGACCTGATCATTTCCCACGAGATCGTGGCCTACGCCTTGAATATCCGTAACTCCAACGAAGCCTGGGCATTTGCGATCGGTTTGGCCATGCTTTCCATCCTGTTGAAGCCAGCCTATGACCGGTTGGTAGAAGAACCTTATCACAAAAATGAAACGCCCAAAGCGAGGTCACGTTATGCCGGATTTAAACTGGTGCTTTCCATTTTTGCGATTGTTACCCTGATCATTTTAGGTTGGTTCCGTTATGAAGCCTACCGGACAGATAAGCTGAAAGAAGCGATCAATAAATCGGTTAAAAACCTGCAATTGAATGCTGTTGACCCACTTACGGGTGCGCCGGTGAACAGTCCTGAGTTGACGAATAAGATCGAAGAAGCGCTTCGTAATTCGGATCAGCTAAATCTGGATCTGGTTAATAGTCCCTGGGCGTTGCTTTCCTTCGTCATGAGTGGTGTGCTTTTTGCGATTGCCGGTGCCGTCTCGCTGGGTATGGCATTGCCTGTCTTGCAGGGTTTCTGGTATAGATGGCTGCAAATTGACCCAAAACTTTGGCGTTTAAGACGCAGAAGAAAACGCATTCTCAAACAAATGGAGCCATTACAGGAAACGCTAACCGCACATTTGACACAGAAAAGTATTTTGGAGAATGATATTGCGGTCATGCCTGCCCTGGAAGAATTGAAACAAGAAGAAGCCAAGATCAAAGCGGAGATAGAAAGCCTGGAAGCAGAGCGGAAACAAACATTAACCGACACACGTGTACATTCATACGGAGACGGTTATGCGCATGGTCAGGTGAGCCGGGATGTGATGGGCGAAGAGGAATATGATGCATGGAGAAACAGCCATTTAACCGTTTCCAACCTGGCATTACGCGCCAAATCCAATGCCTCGGCAGACCGCGCAGTTCCCCGTTCACGCGCTACGGGAATGCGCCCACACCAGGCAATCCGGAAAGCAATAACAGACCGGTTTGACGAAAACAACTCATAATGTTCTAAATTGGGGGTTAAATTATTGATATGATTCTAACCCCCAATTTAAGGATTGTACCCTGCGACGATACGCTTTTTGACGCCATACGCATGGGTAATAACACATTAGCACGCGTAATGGGTGTGAATGTCCCTAAAAAGTGGACCGAGTTCCGGGATACTTTTACGCCATCTTACCATCGCTGGAAAGCCCACCCTCCTTTACGGGACTGGTGGGTTTATTTGGTTATACACATGCCTGACAACATGCTGATTGGCTCCTGCGGCTACAAAGGCGAACCGGATGCAAGCGGAATGGTCGAAATTGGTTATGAGATCATGCCTTCACACCGTTTGAAAGGTCTGGGATTGGAAATTGCAAAAGGGCTTACCGAACATGCATTTGCACAACCCGGCGTTCATAAGATACTGGCGCATACATTAAGGGAGGAAAATGCATCTGTGAAAATCCTGGAAAAAATCGGTTTTAAGCAAACTGAGGATATTAACGATCCCGACGAAGGGCCGCTGTGGCGTTGGGAACTGGCACGAAAATAATTCCTGGGAGGCTTTTGCGTTATCATTGAGAATTATTGTTTTTCAAAAAATTAATTGGACACGATCAATAATTTTCTTTTGTTATTGATTACCTTGATTTTTGGAAACGCACCTATTCCGAACCCTTTTCCTTTTTGAATTATGATCGCTATATCTAAGGAAACCTATACGTGGCTGAAAAATTATCCCGAAGGAATTCCCTACGAAATAAACCCTGACGCCTACGTTTCCCTTGTTGACATGATGGAAACGACATTCCGCGACAATGCGGACAAGCCTGCTTACACCAATATGGACAAGCAGCTAACGTTTGGCGAAGTCGATGTTTTGTCCAGAAATTTCGCGGCCTATCTGCAAGGACTTGGCCTGGTTCAGGGCGACCGCATTGCTATCCAAATGCCAAATCTGCTGCAATATCCGGTGGCCATGATGGGTGCGTTAAGGGCAGGATTGATCATTGTGAATACGAATCCGCTGTATACGCCGCGTGAGATGCAGCATCAGTTCAAGGATTCAGGCGCCAAAGCGGTTGTGATCCTGGCGAATTTTGCCATGAACCTGGAAAAAATTGTTGCTAACACCAACATTCAGCACGTAATCATCACCGAGATCGGGGATCTTTTGGGATTTCCTAAAAAGCTGATCGTCAATGTTGTTGTAAAATATGTGAAGAAGATGGTGCCGAAATACAACCTTCCGGACGCTGTCTCTTTTACCAAAGCATTGTCCATAGGCGCGGGGCGCGAATATAAAAGGCCAAACATTTCAGGGATTGACATTGCATTTATCCAATATACGGGTGGAACAACAGGCGTTTCAAAAGGCGCAATGCTCACCCATCGCAACCTGATCGCCAATGTAGAGGGAATCAATGAATGGCTGATGTCTAAAATGAGACGTTCGCCAGCCACAGGCCAGCTTACCATTGTTGGAGCATTGCCATTGTATCACGTTTTTGCATTGACCATTAACGGCTTGTGCGGCATTAAATGGGGTGCGCTCAATATCCTGATCACCAATCCAAAGGACCTTCCGGCATTTGTGAAGGAATTGAAAAAATTCCGTTTTCACATTTTTCCGGGCCTTAATACATTGTTTAACGGGCTTCTCAACAACCCCGATTTCAGTTCCGTTGATTTTTCTGAACTTAAAATAACCATTGCCGGCGGCATGGCGCTGCAAAAAGTAGTTGCCGAGCGCTGGGAAAAAGTAACCGGCTGTCCGCTCGTAGAGGGATACGGCTTATCCGAAACGTCTCCGGTGCTTTCTGTAAATCCATTGGATGACCATCATAAGCCAGGCACAATAGGACTTCCCTTTCCGAGCACGGAAATGCGTATCCTGAAAGATGACGAAACCTGGGCAGCCGTTGGTGAGAAAGGCGAGATTTGTGCCAGAGGACCACAGATTATGCTGGGCTATTACAACCGCCCCGACGAAACTGTAAAAGTGATATTTGAAGACGAAAGTGGTAGATGGTTCAAAACGGGTGACATTGGTTATGAAGACGCAGATGGTTTTTTCAAAATCGTGGACCGTAAAAAAGATATGATCCTGGTTTCCGGGTTTAATGTGTATCCTAATGAGATTGAAGATGTGGTTGCGCAATGTCCGGGTGTTATGGAAGTTGCGTGTGTAGGCGTTCCTGATGAGAAGTCGGGTGAGCTTGTAAAAATATATGTGGTGAAGAAAGATCCTGCGCTTACGGAAGAAAAAGTGAAGGCCTTTTGCAAGGAAAATTTAACGGGCTATAAGATCCCGCGCCAGATAGAATTCCGAAATGAATTGCCAAAAACGAATGTTGGAAAAATCCTGAGAAGGGCACTGCGGGAGGAAGAATTGGCCAAAGCGAAATAGCGGATATCTGGTATTATTTCACAATTCCTTCATTTCAAAAAGCCCGTAAAGCGCAAGGTTTATGTATATTTAGCCAAACAAGTTCTCAACCTTGAAAAGCAAATCTATATGAATCTACACCGTAAAACTCTGGTATTGCTGCATGGACATGGCATAGATGATACGATTTGGGATAACCTTGATGCCGCGCTTAATAATGATTTTACAATAGTAAGGCCTAATATTTCCCTGTTCACATTCTGCCAGTCCGTTGAAGATTATGCAGATGAATTGCATCGGTTCCTGACCAATGCCAACATTACAAAGTGCGTGCTGATCGGCCATTCGATGGGCGGTTACATTGCCCTCGCATTTGCAGACAAATACCTGGACATGCTCGAAGGTTTCGGGTTATTCCACTCCACTGCCTATGCCGATGACGAGGCAAAAAAACACCAGCGCAACCAGACCATCGATCTTCTTAAAAATCATGGAACGGAAGCATTTGTTAAAAACACGGCTGGAAATCTTTTTGGGGAAAGATATAAAGAACTTTACCCTGAGAGGATTAAGGAACACATCAACCATTTTGGCAAACTTCCCGCGGAAGCGCTTATTGCAGGCATTGCAGCCATGCGTAACCGGCCAGACCGCACAGCGGTGCTCACACGCATGACGTTCCCGGTTTTGCTCATTATTGGTATGCAGGATAAGCTCATTCCTTTTGAAAGCGTAATCACATTGTCGGAATTCCCCAGACAGAGCTATCCATTTATCCTTGCAGAAGCAGGGCATATGGGAATGGTAGAGCGGCCCGATGCCACGGCGCGTATGATCAACTGGTATATGGGAAAAATTTAAGTCAGAAATTTATCCATTTCACGATCTAAAAAAGGTCATCGTTCGTTATCTAAACTTGAACGATGACCTTTTCTTTAAGAATATGCAAAAATTTACGATCGTAGTGTTTCAGAGGAGGTTATCCTTCCTGCTTGTGTGGAGTTTGTTGCTGCTTTACTCCTGCAAAGACGACAAACCACTGCCTGTGGACCCGCCGGTTGAGAATAAATATCTCACTGAAAGCACGGTTATCACCGAAATGACCAAAGAACAGGTGATCGAGAAAGCCGGTGACCTCAGACCATTGGTATCTGCATATGTCAAAAACGGCATTAAGGTTTTTAAAATCACTTACAAGACAAAGAATACGGACGGAACGGACATTATGGCTTCCGGCGCATTGATTTTACCGTCGACGCCCAATCCCGCTTCTATGATCAGCGTTCAGCACGGCACGATCCGCGACGACGCATCTGCACCTTCCAATTTCAAGGACGGGGCCGAAGCAGCTTCCTTCGGGGCATTATTTGGCTCAATGGGATACATTATTGCTTACCCGGATTACATTGGTTACGGCGCCTCCAAAGATCTTCCGCATCCATACGAACACAGGGCGAGCCTGGCCTCAGCTTCACTGGATATGCTGCGCGCCGCAAAGGAATTTGTGAAAGCGCAAAAAGATGTGAAATGGGATGAGAAACTGTATGTCGCAGGTTATAGCGAAGGCGGTTACGCAACGATGGCGCTCCATAAGATGATTGAAGAAGAAGCGGCTGGTGAATTTGACCTTCGTGCTGCCAGCTGCGGCGCGGGTGCTTATGATAAAACGGCGTTCATGAAGCACATTATCAATACAAAAACGCACGGAATTGCTTCCTATAATGCACTTTACACCTGGGTGTTGTTAACCTATGACCGCATTTATAAACTGAACCGCCCGGCTTCCTACTATTTTAAAGAACCGTTTGCGACTAATATTACAGCAAACGGGATTTCTGCACCGATTGGGCAAAGCTTTGATTCCGCTTTGAATGAAAGCTTCAAAACAGATTTGAATGATGGCAAGGATGAGAAGTTTATTGAGGCCATTGCAGATAATGATGTTTACAACTGGAAACCCAAAGCACCTGTCCAGCTATATCACGGCGATAAGGACGAACTTGTTTTTTACTTCAATTCGGTAAAAGCATATGATACAATGAAAGGAATGGGTGCCAATGTGACAATAACACCGGTGCCGGGCGGCACGCATAGCAGTTCCATATCGTCATTCCTGATTGGAACGCTCGCATTTTTTACCTCTACAAAATAACATTACATGTTTTCACTTCTTGATCTGGTTGGTAACACCCCTCTTATTGAATTAAAAAAGATCAATCCCAATCCGGACGTAAAAATTTATGGTAAGCTGGAAGGCAACAATCCGGGCGGCAGCGTCAAGGACCGTGCAGCATTCAGTATGATAAAAGGCGCGATGGATCGCGGTGAAGTAACTTCCGGCACCAAGTTGATTGAGGCCACCAGTGGAAATACAGGCATTGCCCTGGCAATGATAGCACGGCTGTTTGATCTTGAAATAGAGCTTATTATGCCTCAAAGCTCAACAAAGGAACGTGTGCTGACGATGGAAGCCTATGGTGCAAAAGTTGTACTTTCGGAAACAATGGAGAGCGCGCGGGACATTGCGGAGGAGAAAGCAGCTGCTGGTGGTTATTTTATGCTGAACCAGTTTGCAAACGAGGATAACTGGAAAGCACATTATAGGACCACAGGGCCAGAAATTTATAAGGACACCAACCAATCCGTGACCCATTTCGTGTCTTCTATGGGCACTACCGGCACTATTATGGGTGTTTCGCGCTATTTGAAGGAACAAAATCCGAACATTCAGATTGTAGGCTGCCAGCCTACCGACGGTTCGAGCATTCCCGGCATCAGGAAATGGCCGGTCGAATATCTTCCCAAAATATTTGAAAGAGAACGTGTTGACCGCGTAATTGAGGTTACACAGGATGATGCGGTGCTCACCACGCGTAAACTGGCAAGAGAAGAAGCTGTTTTTGCCGGAATGAGCAGCGGAGGCTCAACCTGGGCAGCCATTGAACTTGCCAAAGAATTGAAGGAAGGCGTGATCGTTTGTATCATTTGCGACCGCGGCGATCGCTATTTGTCAAGCGATTTGTTTGGCTAAAAAGAAAGGCTTTTCAAATTCCTGAGACTATGCTACCGGATTTGAAAAGCCTTTAATTAAAACTTGATGACGCGGATCAGAACCAGCCGGAGCCAAGGTTTCTGAAAGGCCATGGAATAGCCACAAGAATGATAATAAGGCCCATTGTGTAAAAGTAGAGCACTGTTCTGTGCTTGGCAGCGCCGGTCAGCTTTTTCGATCTGATTCTTCCGACGGTGATCAGCACAATGGCGATCAACATCATGAATATGTGCTCGATTGAATAAAAACGAAACACTTTCTCGCTGATCAGGTCAAAATTCACTTTTGCGCTCATGGTATAAAGGATCAGTCCAAGCAGCAGCTGCGTGTGAGTTGCAATGAATGCGAACAGATAGACTTTGCTATCGCCCTGAGATCCTTTCTGCCAATTGGAATAAGCCGTGAAAATCGCTGCAATCAAAAGTACCAACACTACATAACGGAGGCCTGAGTGGGCACGTATAAGCGCGTTCATATCAAATCAGTTTATGGTGAATAAGTAAAATTATGCAAATGTAACGCTCAACCGAGCATTATGCTTGATATTTGCACAACAAAAAGTCCCGATAATTAAAAATATCATGATCATATTTAACATTACAGTCAACATTAGTTATGCCGCCGAAAAGGATTGGCTTGATTTCATGAAGACAGTCCACATCCCCGAAATCCTGGCGACAAAACTGCCGCTTGAGTGTAAACTTTTCCGCTTGCTCACCGAGATAGAAAACGAAGGTTCGACTTACACCACGCAGTTTTCGTTCCGGACCATGGAAGATTTCCTTGCTTACCAAACCGGCTTTCAGGCCGACTTGCAGGAGCGCCACCATGCGCTTTTTAATGGTCAATATGTATCTTTTCGGACACTTTTGGAGGAAGCATGACGCTTTCCATCCCCACTTTTGAGGTAAAATAAATATATTTAAAAACAACCCGGTTTACTTGACATTACCCTATTATTTCCTTTTATTTAATATACCATTAAGATCAAAAATGGTGTTTGGGGAGCGATTTGAAATTGGGTGGAGAGGATCGAAACTTGTATTGGCGGCCCCGGCATACATGTTGACAGGATGGTTTAAAATATGTTTTACCTTAAAACAAAGTGCTTATGAGACTGCAAATGCAAGCAATTCATTTTGACGCCGATCCTAAGTTGTTGAGCTTCATTCAACAAAAGCTAGATAAACTTGATACCTTTTATGACCGGATTACTAGCGGAGAGGTGTTTTTGAAATTGGATAAAAGTGACAATGCCAAGTTACAGACCAAACTTCTTGAGGTTAAGCTTTATGTTCCGGGAGGAACCATGTTTGTGAGAGAGCAAGGGACGACGTTCGAGGAAGCAACTGATTTAGCAATAGATACATTGAAAATGCAGGTTAAAAAGTTTAAAGACAAACGTAACAATGCCAGGGCACCGAAGATTATTGAAGGTGTAGCATTAGAAGACGGCGTTACGCTCATAACGGAGGAAACTGAAGAGTAACAACATATATTATAAGCAAGAGAAGCCGCCCCGGTCCGGGACGGCTTCTCTTGCTTTAAGGCAAACGCGTTTGTTTGCAACAATCGGATAATTGAGCGAATTTAGATTTTTGTTAATATAAAAGCGATTTTATGAATATTGAACCTGTTGTGGATAGTAGTTTCGAACAGCCATTTCGTCTGACCCAGGAAGAAGTTCAGCGGTTTGCGGATCTTACCGGTGATAACAACCCCATTCACCTGGATGCGGAATATGCTGCAACGACCTCATTTAAAAAGCCTATCATTCATGGCATGCTGGGCGCCACCATTTTCACAAAAGTGCTGGGAACACAATTTCCAGGCTTTGGATCTATTTACCTGAAACAAACATTAGAATTCCTGCGCCCTATGTTCGTTGAGACGGACTACAAAGCCGTTTTCACGATCAAAACCATTAATCCGGAAAAGCACATTGCTGAGATATCCACTGAGATTGTGGATGCGATAACCAAAAAAGTGGTGACGCGTGGTGTGGCTACAATGATCAATACAGAAAAGTTCTAAAGATAAAAGCCCGGACAGGACTGCCCGGGCTTTTATATCATTTATCCTTCTCAGATTATTCTGCAGTATTCTTCTTATTTTGAACTTCGGCACGGATATCCTGAGCCAACGTTTTAAGGTCTTGCATTCCTTTACGTACACGTGTTCCAGCAGCCTGGTTGCCTTTGTCATAAAACTTATCGAAATCGCCTTCCAGTGAAAGGATCAGATCTTTAACTTCATCAAATCTTGCCATGTTTGTGTTTGTTTTTTAGTTTCAAAATGCCTTTTACACGCTAAAAACGCATGTTTTGACCGAAATTTAGTAATTAAAAGCATTTCCGCAACCCAAAAAACAAAAAAAAACACTTCTAAAATGCAATTAATTATTTGCAAACACCTAAATATCTTAAAATCAGACATTTAGTAATTATTAAATTTTCAAAATAAAAATAAAAAAAAGAGGGCTTTTGTGAAAAAAGCCCTCAGAAAGCGAAATATGCCGATTTTTACTCGATAACCTCTTGAACGTCCTCAACCTGGTAAACCCTGTTTTTCAGTTTGTCCGCCAGCGTCGTGAACGCATTTAATGTATATTCCACATCATCCAATGTATGCGCAGCAGTTGGAATAATGCGCAGCATGATCTGACCTTTCGGCACAACCGGATACACGACGATAGAGCAGAAAACGCCCATATTCTCGCGAAGGTCACGCACCATGCGCGTTACTTCCGGCACGCCGCCTTCACTGTGAAGGAAAACCGGAGTAACCGGCGATTCTGTTTCACCAATGTTAAAACCTCGTCCCCTTAGTCCGTCCTGCATAGCCTTAACATTCTCCCAAAGTTTCGCGCGAAGCTCCGGCATTGTCTTGATCATTTGAAGACGCTTGCGGCAACCTTCTACGTATGGCATCGGAAGCGCTTTCGCATATGTCTGCGAGCGCATGTTATATTTCAGGAACATGATAATTTCGGGATCGTCAGAAGCGATAAAAGCGCCAATTGCGGCCATCGATTTCGCAAATGTTGAGAAGTAAAGATCAACCTCTTTCTGAACGCCCAAAAGCTCTCCTACGCCTGCGCCGGTTTCGCCCATTGTGCCAAATCCGTGAGCATCATCCACAAGCAGACGGAAATCATACTTCTTCTTTAATTCCACAATCGCTTTCAGATCGCCAACTTTACCAGACATGCCAAAAACGCCTTCGGTAATAACAAGCACACCGCCACCTTTCTCGTTGGCCAGTTTCGTAGCACGGATCAGGTTCTTTTCAAGGCTAGCCATATCATTATGGTTGAACTTGTAGTATTCACCTAATTTGGCCTTGTGCAAGCGAATTCCGTCGATGAGGCAGGCATGTGATTCCGCATCGTAAACAATCACGTCACGGTGGTCACAGATACACTCGATCGCCGACATGACGCCCTGATATCCGTAATTCAGAAGAAATGCGTCTTTTTTGCCTACAAACTCAGCAAGTTCTTTTTCAAAAGTCTCGTGAAGCTCGGAATTTCCCGACATCATTCTGGCTCCCATTGGATAGGCAAGTCCCCATTTGGCAGTCGCTTCCGTATCAGCTTGTCTGATTTCCGGATGATTAGCCAGCCCCAAATAATTGTTCAAGCTCCAATTTAACACCTCACGGCCCATAAATCTCATGCGCGGCCCCAGGTCTCCTTCCAACATTGGGAAAGAAAAGTAATGGTGGCTGTTCAGCATTTTGGCCGGTGTCCCGATAGGGCCGGAGTTGTTGCGTAATTTCTCAAAAATATCCACTCGCTTTTATTTTATGTGGGTAACCAATTGATATAAATGTTAGATAAATGCAAAATTAACAAAATTTGCGCTTACTTTAATACAATCCAGCCCCTGGCCTTGATTGTAATTTAGTAAAATAACAAAAATCGTGCGCTAACTGACATCATAAAATCGGGTATTCTCCCACCAAATAAAAAATCCTGGCATTTCTATTAAGAATGCTTTTGTTATCTTACAATCATTGATTGCAATAATCCCGTCTATCTGAATGTCATCAATCAAAAAAATACTGGTTGCCAATCGTGGCGAGATTGCATTGCGCATCATGCGTACGGCGAGAGAAATGAACATTGCGACGGTTGCTGTTTTTAGTGAGGCGGACAGGAAGTCTCCGCACGTGCGTTATGCGGATGAGGCGGTTTGCATTGGACCTCCATCGTCCTCAGAATCTTATTTGAGAGGTGATAAAATAATTCAGGTCTGCCGGGAGCTTCATGTAGACGCCATACATCCCGGCTATGGCTTTTTATCCGAAAATGCCGGCTTTGCTCAAATGGTGAGAGAAGCAGGAATTATTTTCATAGGCCCATCGCCTGAGGCAATCGAGATCATGGGCAGTAAGCTGGCCGCAAAGCAGGCAGCCCGCCGATACAACATCCCTATGGTGCCTGGCACAGAGACAGCCATAACCGATCGCATAGAAGCCAAAACGAGAGCGCGGGAAATTGGTTATCCTATTTTGATCAAAGCTTCTGCTGGTGGCGGTGGAAAAGGCATGCGGGTGGTTGATAACGAAAGTGATTTTGACGAACAAATGGACCGGGCCGTTAGCGAAGCGCAAACTTCTTTTGGCGATGGTTCTGTATTTATTGAAAAATACATTACTTCCCCCAAACACATTGAAATTCAAATTTTAGGCGATCAGCATGGCAACATTATCCATTTGTTTGAGCGCGAATGCTCCATTCAGCGCCGGCATCAGAAAGTAATCGAAGAAGCCCCTTCTATATCAATCACAAATGAAACCAGAGTAGAAATGGGCCGCTGTGCCATTGATGTGGCCAAATCATGCGGATATTATGGAGCCGGGACGGTTGAGTTTATTCTGGACGAGCAGGGAAATTTCTATTTTCTGGAAATGAACACGCGCCTCCAGGTGGAACACCCTGTAACGGAACAGATTACGGGTGTTGATTTGGTAAAACAAATGATCTTCATTGCAGAAGGAAAGCCTTTGACATTGAAACAAAGCGACCTTGCGATCAAAGGCCACGCGATAGAAGTGCGCGTTTATGCGGAAGACGCCACCAATAATTTTCTTCCCGACGTGGGAACATTACATACATATATTAAGCCGGATGGGAATGGCGTCAGGGTTGATGATGGGTTCGAACAGGGCATGGACATTCCGATCTATTACGACCCGATGATCGCAAAGCTTATCACTTACGGTGCAGACCGTGAAGAAACCATTCAGAAAATGATCCGGGCCATTGACGAATACCAGATTTCGGGCGTGCAAACCACGCTGCCTTTCTGCAAATTTGTGATGAACCATCCTGTATTCAGATCGGGGAATTTTGATACGAACTTTGTAATAAATCATTTCCAGCCCCAAATGCTGACGGAGGAAATTAGCAGCGACTCTGCCCGGCTAGCGGCCATCATCAGTGCGCATCTGTTGCAGAAAACGCAGTCTGATACTGACTTGAATAATGCTTCTGAAAATAAAAAAGCTTCTCTATGGAAGCTCCGCCGCATGCACAATCTTTAACGGATGCCTTTCTTGCATTTTCCCGGGAAATTGCCTACTTTTGCGGTCTTAATTTTTTGGAATGTTGGATTGCATAAAAATTACAGAATTTGGAATAACTATGCAAGTAATCCAGCCCTCAACATTTCTTTCATAAGAAGTACACTATTGCCTTATTTGGCTCACGACTAAAGAAATTCACAGAATATTCAGCTATGAAGCTATCCGAATTTAAGTTTGATCTTCCCCAGAGTTTAATTGCACTTCATCCTTCAGACCGCGGCGAATCCCGCCTTATGGTTGTTCATCGTAAAACAGGAGAAATAGAACATAAAACCTTTGCAGACCTTATCAATTATTTTGACGACGGGGATGTAATGGCCATTAATGATACAAAAGTTTTTCCGGCCCGTCTGTTTGGTCAAAAGGAAAAAACGGGTGCAAAAATTGAAGTGTTCCTTTTGCGCGAACTGAACCGTGAAATGCGTCTTTGGGACGTTCTGGTTGATCCTGCGCGTAAAATCCGTGTTGGTAACAAGCTTTATTTTGGAGACAGTGACCTGGTTGCTGAGGTGATCGACAATACAACTTCACGTGGCCGTACGATCCGTTTTCTTTATGACGGTGACAACGACGCGTTCATGAAACTTGTTGACGAATTGGGTGAGACGCCGCTTCCTCCGGAAATTATTTCCAGACGTAAAGTTGAAACATCTGACAGAGAACGTTTCCAGACCATTTTTGCTGAACACGTTGGCGCAGTTGCAGCCCCTACGGCTGGAATGCATTTTACGAAGGCGATCATGAAGCGTTTAGAGATTAAAGGTGTCAATTTTGCGCCTGTAACCTTGCATGTTGGGCTTGGCACATTCCGGACTGTGGATGTGGAAGATCTCACGAAACACAAGACAGATTCTGAAAATTATAGAATTACACAAAGCAGCGCCGACATTGTCAACGCAGCCATTGATAACAAAAAACGCATTTGCGCAGTTGGTACGACTTCATTGAAAGCGGTCGAATCTTCTGTTTCTGCGAGCGGACATTTGAAAGCAGTTGAAGGCTGGACAGACAGGTTTGTGTTTCCTCCTTACGATTTCAAAATCGCGACTGCGTTGCTATCTAACTTTCAGCTTCCTGAGTCCATTTTATTGATGTCGGCTTGTGCATTTGGAGGTTTTGATCTGGTTATGAAGGCTTACGACCTTGCGATCAAGGAGAAATATAAGTTTTTCACCTACGGCGACGCGATGCTGATTATTTAAGGTTTAAATAAAATTCAAGATGGTCATTTGTGGTCAAGGATTTGATTTCCTGATACATAAATGACCATTTTTTTTGACTGCTATGCAAGAATATGTCATTATAGTTGCCGGAGGAAGTGGAAGCCGCATGAAAAGCGAGCTTCCCAAACAGTTTTTGAAAATCAATGGTCTGCCAATCCTGATGCATACCATTCACGCATTCAGGAAATATTCTGATGCACTGCAAATCGTTTTGGTTCTTCCTGCTGAGCAGATGATATTCTGGAAAAAGCTTTGTGAAGAACATTCATTTCAAATTGCATGCACATTAGTTGCCGGCGGTGATTCCCGCTTTGCATCTGTAAAAAACGGGCTGGACAGCATTCAAGATCATGAAGGATTGGTTGCGGTGCATGATGGCGTAAGGCCCGTTATCAGTAAAGAAATTATCGCCGCAGGTTTCGTAAAAGCCGCTGAGCAAGGCAGCGCGGTTACCAGTGTTCCGCTCAAAGATTCAATTAGAAAAGTTGAAGAAAACGGGAAAAACCTGGCTGTGGACAGAACCGCATTTCAACTGATCCAGACACCTCAAACATTTCGCCTGGATTGGATGCAGCAAGCATTCGCAGTAGATTACAATGAGCAATTTACAGATTGCGCCAGTGTCTTGGAGGCCGCAGGCTATCCGATTCATCTGATTCCAGGTGCTTATGAAAATATAAAGATTACAACACCGGAAGATTTGCGGTGGGCCGAAATATATCTTTGATATGACCATCAACGAAATCATATTACTGCGTCTTTATAATCAACAAATTTCCCATAATCCGTCGAGCACACCGGAGGAAGTCGTGGCGTGGATGGGCGCTATACAAGCGCAGGACTATGCGGGCGCGAAATGGTCGCTCGGTTTGAGGCTGCCAAAAAGTACGGAATCAGACATTGATAATGCTATTGCGCGGAAGGCGATCATTCGGACGTGGCCTATGCGGGGAACCTTGCATTTCGTTGCTGCTGATGATGTGAGGTGGTTGCTCAAATTACTGACGCCCCGAATAATTGCAGGGTCAGCCGGTCGGCACCGGCAATTGGAATTGGATGAGGCAGCGTTTAAAAGAAGCGAGGAACTGCTATTTAGTGCATTGGAAGGCGGAAAGCAACTGATGCGGAGCGAAGTATATGCCATTTTAGAGCATTCGGGTATTGCAACGGCAAATCAGCGCGGCATGCATATCATTAATTATCTTGCTCAAAAGCAGGTTTTATGCCACGGTGTGCACAATGAAAAGCAACCAACATATGTGCTGCTGGACGAATGGGTTCCTGATTCCAAGCATTTGGAACCAGATGAAGCATTGGCAGAACTGGCATTGCGCTATTTCAGAAGCCATGGACCGGCTACGCTCAATGATTTTGTCTGGTGGTCTGGGTTGAAGATTTCCGACGCACGAACAGGTTTAAATTCAGTTTCATCGGCTCTTAAAATGATTGAGTGCGAAGGAAGAACTTATTGGACAGGACCTGAACATCCTGAAATGAGCTCTATCCCTTCAACATTTTTACTACCAGGTTTTGATGAGTATATGCTGGGCTACACGGATAGAACGCCGATCCTGGCAGCTCAATATGCAGGTAGAATCGTTCCTGGAAACAACGGAATGTTTATGCCAACCATTGTATCGGATGGGCAAGTGATAGGCCTTTGGAAGCGAATTTTAAAGAAGGACAAGATTTCAGTAGAAGCTATGCCTTTTGAGAAAGTCAGTAAGGCCAAAATTAAATCTATCGCGACAGCAGCTAAGAAATATGGTAAATATCTTGGCAAAAGCGTCTCGCTTGCTGACTAGACTTTTACAAAGATTTTATGTCTGTAAAGAAAATAGAGGAAAAACCAGACGATCACAAACCCTCCTAATGCATTAAATACTTCATGCCATTTTTCTGGCGAATACTTATAAATCCCTTCAAAGAGAAGTTTCGAGGATGCATTGAAGTCGATAAACCGGACTGCCAGATAAATTACAAGAGAGTTCATTCCTATCACCTGGAAGAAAAAAGCCCACTTTTTACAGCCTTTTACATCTATGATCCAGTAAAATATAGCCAGTAAAGTGAAAGCCATTCCGGAGGTAAGCATGATGAATGAGCTGGACCAGAGGTGTTTGTTTATTGGAAAAGCTAAATTCCAAATTAAGCCGGAGACAATTCCTACAATTCCGCAGAAGAAAAGCTGCATAAGCTTGGTTCTGGCAATGTGGCTGCGCAGCAGGATGTCACCGGCAATGGTCCCGAATAACGTCAGACAAATAGATGGAAATTGTGTCAGTAGTGCGAGCTCATCATAAGTGCCTTGTTTCAGTTTGCCTGGCATAAAGTTCCGGTCAAACCAGCCAACAAGGTTGCCTTCGAACGAAAGGTCTCCCGCTCCGTAACCGGGCACCGGAATGAATATCAACGCCAAGTAATACAGAATAAGCGTCGAGATTGCAATCCAAATTCTATTGGTAAAGGAGAAATTCAGGTAAAAAATAGCCCCAATGAATGTAGCCAGGCCTATCCTTCCTAAAACACTTCCATAGCGAATCTGCGCGGGATCAAATAAATCGATTGGGGCATTTTTATCGAGGATACCAAGCGCGATCAATATCAACATTCGTTTGAATGTCTTTCTCAAAATTTCCGACTGGGAGATTCCTTTTGCTAGTGCTCCCGTTACACTAAACGCCAGCGATGTGCCCGCTAAAAACAGGAATAGGGGAAAGATAAAATCATAAAATGTAAATCCGTGCCATTCGGGATGTATGAATTGCGCTGAAATTGCGTCTACGGCATTAATACCCGTTTTACCACCCAATAGGAAAATAAAAGCACCGCCTCCGGAAATCATAAGCATGTCAAAGCCGCGGAGCGCATCCATTGAAGCAAGTCTTTTGACATTGCCCAATTCCTTCTTACTTGATGCCGTTACGTTGGCCGAAGCAGTCTCCATAGTTCTGATGTTAGCACTAATTAAAAAGCCGCACGCTTTGACTTTTTACTTAAAACGCTGCTTATCAGATTTCTTTCAAGATTTTTCAAACACAAATTTTCCTCATATGAAAGACTTAATGGATGACTTCGGTTGCATGCGGGCGTCTTACGCCGGGTTGGTAGTACGCTCACAGTGGGAATAACAAAATCTGATCGACAAACCGCACTACTATCTCTTTATCATGTGTATCTCAACAAGCAGTCAGCCAACTATATGCTGATAGATCCATGCATTATTCCCAAAACCGATGTGTTTGAGTTATATATGGTAGTGATTCGGCCACTTACGAAGGCGTATATGAATGTGGGTTTGGGCAAACCACGGAATTCGAACTGAGAGTCGTCAGTAATTTAGTCAAGAAAGCCAAGAAGACGCAAGATTTAAAGACATCAAACACATAGGAGGGACGAGTATTTTGATTGTTCAATTGTGAGTCTAAGCTAAAAGCTAAAGCACAAAAAAAGACCATCCTTATGAGATGGTCTTTGAATGGTATTGTGGCGGCTACCTACTTTACCAGGTTTGATCCAAGTATCATCGGCGGTTCTGGGCTTAACTTCTCTGTTCGGGATGGGAAGAGGTGAACACCAGGCCAATAGCC
>NZ_JAKFFU010000010.1:0-335787 GCF_021502625.1 Dyadobacter sp. CY351
GGAGCCGAAGGCGCGGTACTCCTGGGTAACGCGCCTTCGGCTCCGCTCAGGCTGACAGGGCTTTTAACATTAACATTTATCTTATATTAAAACCCATATCTCAACCCAAGCTGGATCTGGTAGGGGTTACCATTCAGGCTGGATACTCCTGTTCCAGCTCCGATGTTGTATACGAACTGCTCTTTTGCGCGGTCGAAGCTTTTGATTGAGTAAAGATTTTGCTTACCCAGGTTTTTGCCTACACCCCAGTCGTGGTTCAATAGGTTGGCTACGTTGAAAATATCAACAGACGCTTCCAATCCGTGGTCACCGAAAAGTTTGAAACGTTTGGCAAGACGCAAGTCGAACACGCCATAGAAATCATTGATACCACCATTACGCTCGGCCATTTTGCCCATATCCCTTTTGATATAATCCTTAATGCTCTGCTCTGCGTCCGGGTTGTCAAGGATCGTCTGGATTCCTTTGCGGATGTATTCTGGCGTTTCAGGACTGTTAGGATTATAGATGTAAGCCAGGTCGTTGGATGATACGAAGTCACCATTCATGTTACCGCTTACTGCCATCGAGTAGCGCGTTCCGCCGATTCCGGAGTAACGCAGACCGATTGTTACACCATAAATGCTCGGCGCTGTTCCGTAAAATACGATTTTGCTGCGGAACTGGTTGTTGGCATAAGCCATTTTGCTCAAATCACGTGGATCATCGGCAACCATCAAATCCAGTGTTGCTGTGTTGGCCACGTTTCCGTTGTAAGAAGTGTTGTCTTTCGAGTCATTCCATGTGTAAGAAGCAGTGATCTGACCGTCTTTGAAATATCTGTAAGTTCCGTCGATAACAACTGCATACTGGTTTTTCTTGCCTTCGCTGTTCAATTCTAGCACGCGACCTACGTTTTTGGTCTTGCGGCTGTTCAGCCAGTTGGTAGCTCCATTTTTTTCAGTAATCGTATTGGCAGGCACATATACGCCACGGTTAGCTTCTGCTGCGATGCGGAAGAAAGGATCTTCCACCATGTTGCGGTCAACATACATATAGTTGTTGCGCGCCCATGATGCATACCCGCTCACACCTACCCGCAGACGGTCGCTGAAAAAGTGGTTGTAAGAGAAGTTAGTCTTATATACAACCGGAATTTTTGCGTCCTTGCTGTTCGTGTTGATTGTCACCAGTCTCTCGATGCCTTGAATATTGAAAAGCTCTGCACCTGGCGCCGTTGAAGGATCTGCGCGGTAGCCCGGGAAGTTTGGTTTTGGAACCAGGTCACCCTGGATTTCGACCGAAGCAACCCTTGTTCCGTCAAACAACATATTGTTGATCATCGAGTAAGGGTTCAAAGCCGAACCAAAAACACCCGCACCGAAACGAACGATATCCTTGCTTTGCTCATTTACGTCCCATGTAAATTGTACACGTGGCTGCACTTGCGTGGTGTTGATCACATTATCCGTGCGCAATCCCAGCTCGTCAAAAACCACCTGGCTGAAATTCGCTTTGTTCAGATATTGTGTGTTATCCAGACGCAGACCGGCCATCATCTCAAGACCAAGCGCCAGCTTTGTATCCATTTGTGCATAAACACCTGTGCTCAAAGAATTAACAACATTGCTCGGATCGTCCAGCAAGTTGATTTCCCTTGCATAGCGGTAAGGAGTCTGGTTGGCAAAATTTTCAAGACCTGTGAAGTAAAAACGGCCGTTCATCTCACTTCCGTAACGCGATTTCATGCGGTTATACATCAGGTCAAGGCCGAATGTAAAGTTGATCTTACCTGTGCTGTAATAGAAGTTATCCACCAACTGAACCACCGTTCCTTTAAACCATTCAGGAGAGAAACGCTGACCACCGATCTGGATAGACGTGTTGTAAGTGCTGGATCCTGCAACAGATTGTACGTTTTCAACGATCGCACGGGGAATCCCGTCCGAAGGAAGTTCAGAGCTTGGAATAATCGCCTGATCTTCATAAAAATGCTGCAATTTCAGCTCATTGGTGATTTTAGGATTCACAATCGTCCGCAATGACGCCATAATGCTGTTGTCAAATCTTTTACGGTCGATGTAGGATTCATAAGCATTGATACCGCTGTTGTCACCTTCTGAAAGCGCGTCGTTTTCGATCACCATGTTGTTACGCAAAGTCAAAAGGTTTTTCGAATTCAGCTGCCAGTCGATCTTTGCGAAGATAGCGTCCGTTCCTTTTTTCTTTCCAAATGCACCAAACTGCGGGTTGTTCGAAACACCATATTTGTCTCTGGCAATAGCCGAGAACTGGTCAAGGGTTGCTTGCGTCACCTTGTTTGCCGCTTCATCCGCCGGAGACTGAATGTTGGCAATGTATAAAGGACGTGAGTCAGCCTGGTGATCCCATGCTACGAAGAAATGCGCTTTGTCTTTTTTGATCGCGCCACCCAAAGAGGCACCATATTGATATGTAGAGAAATCCTGCACTCTCTTGTTCCCTCTCAAATCATAACCGCTTGAAAGCCAGTCGGTACGCATGAATGTAAACGCACTTCCCGAAAGCTTGTTCGTTCCTGACTTGGTAACAGTACTGATTGTACCACCACCTGAACGGCCCATTGTTACGTCATATTCATTCGTTACCACCTTGAATTCGCGGATCGCTTCCATGGAAATCGAGTAAGCGCCCTGTGTAGAACCACCGGCGATTGTTCCCCTTGATGTCATACCATCCAATGTATAGTTGGTAGAAGAGGCAAGTTGTCCACCTAAGCTGCTTCCGTTGCTCAATGGAGAAAGGTCGATGAGCGAAGTAAAGTTACGGCCGTTCACAGGCAGTTTGGCAATGTCCTTTGCCGTGATCGGTGTAGAGGCACCTAACGTTACTACGGTGTTTTTCAATGAGTTGGCTTTAATGTCGACAGCCTGTAATTCGTTAGCGCTGCTTTCCATGGCGAAGTTCAGTCTTAGCTGATCGCCCTGGTTGAGTGCGTATCCCGTTTTCTTTTGTTCTCCAAAACCAATAAAAGAAACGGTGATGGAGTAAGGTGAGCCAAGCGGTAATTGCTTGATAATGTAGTCGCCATTCATGTCCGTAACCGTACCCGCCTGGAAGCCGGTAGATTCATTTCTGACCAACACGGTCGCGCCCGGGATCGGGCCAGCATTCACTTCAGAGACTTTCCCAATGATGGTTGCTTCGTTGCCCTGCGCATAAAGGCCGGCCGAACAGAAGATCATTGCGAATGCCACAATAAGTCCGGTAATTAATCGATTCATTTTTTGGTGAGTTAATTGAGTAATAGTTGTGATTGGATAAAATTCGCCTCGTCAGGGCAGGGAGGTTTAACGCCCGCAAAAGTAGACAGGCAATGTTAAGGCTGTGTTAAGGGTGGATTAACCAATAATTAACCTTCTGGGTGGGCGCGATGAATGTGGGCAATAATAGTTTCACGCCGGTTTGCGGCACAGTTAGCACCGGCTCCGTCGAGATCATTATCACAGTCAATGACAAAAGACTGGAACGCGTCACCGAACAGCCGCTGGGGGCGAATGTGCTTCGTTTGGAGTATGAATAAAATTTTTTTGTTTCGTTTATTTCGTTTAGTATATTTACTGAAATTTACTCACGACATGGAAACTGTATTGGAAAGGCCAACAAAACATGAACAGCGAATGGCAAGCGAATCGGTGGTAAATTTTACATCGGCTGTATTCAGGCGCAAGTCGGATACGGTCAACATTAGTATTCAGGAGAGTGGGGAGTTGTTTACGATTCCTAGAAAAGCACTTGAATTCCTGGCGCATATCCTTTCGATCATGGCAGAGGGAAAGGCCATATCATTAATTCCTTCGGAGTCAGAAGTGAGTACGCAGCAGGCGGCAGATATGCTCAATGTATCCCGGCCTCACATTGTGAAGTTGCTTGAACAAGGTGTCATACCATTTAAAAAGGCTGGAAGTCATCGCCGGATCTTGTTAGAAGATTTGATGAAATATGCTGGCCAGCAAGATAAAACGAGGAAGCAAAACCTGAAATTCCTGGCGGAGCAGGCGCAAGACTTAAATTTAGGTTACGAATGATCCCTTCCGCAAGGTTTGTTGCTATCCTTGACGCCTGTGTGCTATATCCGGCGCCGATACGCGATTTACTTTTGCACTTGGCAGATTTGGGCTTGTACATTCCCAAATGGACTGATGAAATCCATGAAGAGTGGACGCGAAATCTATTGCTTAATCGGCCAGACATACTTCCTAAGCAACTGCAAGACGCGCTACTGGCATTTGAAAACCAAGTAGGCTATCTTCGAACCCACCAATGACGGCTATCGAGGTTCTCGACAAATTCAGAAGAACCGGCCTTATTAAAACAAGCCAACTGCTTCGCGAGATGATATCTTAGAACTGATTCGTCCGCTATCTTAAAAGCGTCAAAACGCTAATTACCTGGCACCATTCTCCTAGCGCTCCACCCAATTCCTGTACAATTCCAATACAATATTGTCCTCGTTATCGACGGGGACAATCAACGAATAAGACAAATAAAATTATTATTCTATAAATTCGATAGAGATTAGATATTTAATCCTTTTTTAATAAATTTGTGCAGGAATTGTGAACGCCTGGTGCGTTGAACTTAACATTACTCATCTTACTAAAATACAATTCATGAAAACAAGATTTCTATATCTATTATTCCTGACGTTTCTCGCGACGGGATCTGTCATTGCCCAGCAAAGGGTCATAAGCGGTATCATCACGGATGCCAATGACGGCTCGCCGCTTCCCGGTGCATCGGTGGCGGTAAAAGGAACCTCGTCGGGAACGCTTTCCGATGCAGACGGTGCTTTCAGTTTAAGCGTTAACGATGATGCGTCTGTCCTCGTCGTTTCTTTTATCGGTTACCTGGCCCAGGATGTGGCGATTGGCAATGGCGATAAAATTGCCGTTGCATTGAAAGCCGACACCCGGATCCTGAACGAAGTGGTGGTGACAGCACTCGGGATCTCGCGGGAGAAGCGGGCATTGGGTTATGCCGTCCAGGAAGTGAAAGGTGAGGCGTTGCAAACGCGACCTACAAATGCATTGAGCGCGCTGTCTGGTAAAGTGGCTGGCTTGCAGGTTGTTACCTCAGGTGGTAACATGGGCGGTTCGTCTCGTGTGCTTTTGCGTGGGGTTAATTCTATTTCTGGAAATAACCAGCCATTATATGTGATCGACGGAACGCCAATCGACAATGCGGACCTGAACAGTGCGGCTACCAGCTCGGGAAGCGGCGGAAAGGACGTGGGAAACATGATCCAGGACCTAAACCCGGATGATATCGAGAACATTTCGGTGCTGAAAGGACCTTCGGCGGCGGCTCTTTATGGAACCAGGGCGGCGAACGGGGTCATTTTGATCACAACCAAAAAAGGAAAAGAAAACAGCAAGGTTAACATTACGCTGAACACGGGCATCGAATTTGAGCAGATCGTGCGGTTGCCCAAGCGTCAGAAATTATATGGCGGCGGTTTTTCAAGCACATTTCAGCAGGCGAACATTGGCGGCAAAGATTACAACATTGCAGAATATGCCGTAGACGAAAGCTGGGGCCCGAAGCTGGACGGAACGCCCGTGCTGCATTGGTATAACCTTGATCCTGAAAATACGGCGGATTACCTGAACCCGCAACCATGGAGTTATCCTAAAAACGACGTCCATACATTCTTTGAAACGGGAGTTGCCAATACCAACAGCCTTTCCGTAAGCGGCGGCAATGCGAACTCGACTTACAGGCTTTCCTATACCAATAAAAATGTAAAGGGAACGGTGCCGAATTCGTCGTTGAAAAGAAATTCGATCAACTTTTCAGGATCGACGCAACTGGGTAAGTTGAAGGTTTACAACAATTTTAATTATATCAAAAACCAGTCAACGGGCCGGCCATGGACGGGTGCTACGAACAGGAACATTATCCTGGAAGCATTCCAGTGGGGCGCCGTGCAGGTGGATTACGAAAAGCTGAAAAACTATAAGAGGGCCGACGGAACGCAGATTTTATGGAACCGCAGCGGCTATCAGAACACGCCTGCGGGAGAGGCTGCCAAGTTCATCGATAACCCATACTGGTCGGCATACGAAAGTTACCTGGACGAAAACCGCGACCGTTTTTATGGTAACGTGGGCCTCGTTTACGACGTGAACAGCTGGCTGAAAGTGAGCGGAAAAGTGAATGCGGATGTTTATAATTACCAATATCAGGACCGCATTGCAGTGTATTCTCGTACGCAGTCGCAATACCAGGAGTATATCAATAATTTCAGCGAGTTCAACTATGAGCTGCTTGCTTCGGCTAACAAAAGCTGGGGTGATATCTCATTGAATGTGAACGCGGGAGGTAACATTATGAGCCAGAAACGCCGTGTGAGCGACGCTGTAACACAAGGTGGATTAATCATTCCTGAATATTACAACCTTAAAAATGCAAGCTCTGTTCTGGTGAATTCCAATGCTTACCGCAAGCAGATCAACTCACTTTTTGCGAGTTTTTCCCTGGGTTGGAAAAGTTTGCTTTTTGTAGACGGAACATTGCGTAACGACTGGTCGTCTACATTGCCGGTTGCCAGAAATTCATTCGCATATCCTTCATTAACAACCAGTTTGATCCTCAGCGAGCTGAACGGAATAGAAGATTGGACTTGGCTTGACTTTGCGAAAGTTCGTCTGGGCTGGGCGCAGGTCGGTAATGACACGGACCCTTACCAGTTGCAGCGTGCCTATGAAGCTTCCCAGTCATTTGACGGATTGGCTTCTTACAAACTGCCTACGCAGCTCAACAACCAGGCTTTGAAACCCGAGATCACAAGCTCCTGGGAAACGGGTCTGAGCGTTCAGGCATTTAAGAACAGGGTAGGGTTGGACGTGACTTATTATGACAATGTCAGCCGCAACCAGATCATTAACATTCCCGTTTCTTCGGCATTTGGATATGATTCCAAGGTGATTAATGCAGGTAAGATCAACAACAAAGGGGTGGAAGTAACATTAACCGGCACGCCGATCCGGCAGAACGGTTTTGAATGGAATTCGAGCCTGAACTGGTCGCGCAACCGCAATAAGGTGATTTCGCTTGCGCCGGGTGTAAACACATTCCAGCTGGCCAACACCCTGGTAACATTGGTTGCGCGGGAAGGGCAGCCTTACGGGCAGATATTGGGGAATGATTTCATTTATGCAGCCGATGGCCAGAAAGTCATTAAGGCGGACGGAACTTACGACCGCGGCCAGCAACTGACGCCGCTAGGAAGTGTTTTACCAAAATATCTTTTCGGTTTCCAGAACAGCTTTACCTATAAGAACTTCAACCTGGGCTTCCTGGTGGATGGCCGCGTAGGTGGAAAATTCTTCTCGCAAACCTATAAGGTGGGTATGTATGCCGGCGTCCTGGACAAAACGGCTGCCAACAATGTGCGTGAAACCGGCGTGGTGCTGGAAGGTGTGAAAGGAACAGTGAAATACAATGCAGACGGCTCCTACGAAGTTACTAACACAACGCAAAACGACACACGCATCACTGCACAAGCCTGGGCGCGTGGCGAATACAGCGGCCCGACGCCCCAGACGATCTTCGATGCAACATTTGTAAAGCTGAGAGAAGTTACATTCGGTTATAGCCTGCCATTGACCAACAAAACAGTGAAATCAATTTATTTCGGTCTGTACGGCCGCAACCTGGCCAACATTTATACCGCCAGCAAATACATTGATCCTGAATTCACAAGCAGCGGCGGGAACATTCAGGGGCTTGAAGGCGGAAGCATTCCGGTGCCTGCTACTTACGGCTTGAACGTGAATGTGAAGTTTTAATTTAAAGTTTAAAAGAGAAGACCATGCAAAAGTCCATATATCAAAAAAGCCTTCTTCCTCTTGCCATCGGCGCGCTTGCATTTCTTGCTTCATGCAGCGACAGCCATTTTGAGGAAATAAATAAAGATCCCAACCGTCCCGGGAATACGACGACGACCACGATCCTGCTATCGGCTGAAAAACAGCTTATTGACAACATTCGGAACGAAAACAGCTCCCTGCGTGGCACGCAGCTGTTTGCTCAGTATTACAGTCAGAACATTTACAGCGACCAGTCGCGTTACGACATTCCGCGTTCTTATTCAGACACTTATTGGAGCAATGCTTACAAGGCGCTTAACAATCTGAACGAGATCATCATCCTGAACTCCGATCCTACGAAGAAGGATGTTGCCGCTGCCGGTGTGGCAGGTACAAATGCAAACCAGATCGCCATTGCGCGGATTTTGAAGGCCTATGCCTTTCAAGGCTTGACGGATGTTTTCGGGAATGTTCCTTACCAATCGTATGGCAATCCGGACCCCGAGTTTCAGGCTTTGCAGCAGACGCCCGAGAATCTTAGCCCTGCCTATGCGAGCCAGCAAAAGATTTATCAGGATATACTGAATGAGTTGAAGGCAGCCGGTGACACTTTGATCAAATACAAAGCGGCCAACACATTCGGCAACTATGATGTGATTTACAAAGGCAAAAATGAGTTGTGGGCAAAGTTTGCGAATTCGCTCCGCCTGCGCATTGCCACCCGGATCAGGACCAAGCTTCCGGCAGAATCGAATGCACACTTTGAGGATGCCCTGGCAAAAGGTGTTTTTACATCTAATGCAGACAATGCGGTTTTCAAATATCAGGCACTGGCCCCCAACGAGGCGCCGCTTTTCCGTGCAACTGTAACGGCGAACAGAAAGGACTTCGCTGTTTCGCACGTGCTCATTAATGTGCTGAAAGGCAATCTTGGAACTGTAAAAGTGCAGGATCCAAGATTGCCTGTCTATGCTACAAAGAATGCAGCGGGCGAGTATGTAGGCCAGCCTTACGGATTGCCGGTTGCAGCAGCCGGCCTACTCACTGCCACAGACGTGAGTCTTCCGGGAGCGGCAGTTAATGCAGCCAATTATGGGGAGGTTTTGCAGGAATATGCGGAAGTTTCTTTCTTGATTTCAGAGTATAAAAACTGGGATCAGCAGGCGTACATCAACGGCGTTACTGCCTCTCTGCAAAAATGGGGAGTTGCTCCGGCGGACATTACAACGTATGTCGCAGCCCTTCCGAAAGCCGACAAGGCCAACGTGCTGAACCAAAAATACCTGGCACTTTACACCCAGGGCGATGAAGCGTGGAGCGAGATCCGCCGCACGGGCTATCCCACATTCCTGGTAAAATCCGGCGATGTGGTGTGGCGCAGGACTGCGAATGGACAGACGACGGATTATAAGTTTCAGCCGCTGTTCGGTGAAGGAGTTCCATTGCGCTTATATTATCCGCCAAAAGAACAAAGTGTGAACCTCGCCAACTACCAGAATGCGGTGAAAGCACAGGGAAACGACGACATTACCACCTTACTTTGGTGGAATAAATAACCAAGAATAGGATTAAAAAGACGCAATGGTAGCTTTCCAAGCCCGCTATTGCGTTTTTTTTAACTTTTTTACTAACCTACTAACTCTATATAGTTTATGTTTTTATATATTTGTGGCCAAACTAATCGAACTCCTTTATGCATTCAGTTATCCTAAGTAAGGGCTCTTATTGTTGGCGGTACATTATTGCCTTACAACCAGGAGGTTGCTTTTCAACTTTCTGACTCCAATTAAATCCAGACAACCATTATACCGCTAATTGCAGTAAGCATGAAAAATCGTTTTAAGTCAGCCATTCTGACAATTGCCTTTCTTTTTCCCCTCTTTTTATTCGCGCAGGATGCCACCGTTAATGCCACGGTAACCGGGAAAGTGCTGGATGCCGGCACAGACGAGCCGTTGATCGGCGCCACAGTTACCATTAAAGGGACAACCAACGGAAGTGTTACGGATTCCAATGGTGAATTCAGCCTCGTTACCGGCCAGATCCTGCCATTTACATTAATCGTAACCTATGTGGGTTACGTAAAAAAAGAAGTCCTGATCAATGAAAGTAAAGTTGAGATAAAACTCGCCGTGAATAATACCCAGCTGGATGATGTGGTGATTTCCTCCCGTCGTCGTCAGGAATCTGCCCAGGAAGTGCCCATTCCAATTTCGGTGATTGGCGGAACTAGGGCTGAGGATGCGGGTGCATTTAATGTGAACCGCTTGAAAGAACTGGTGCCTACCGTGCAGCTTTACGCTTCCAACGCAAGAAACACAACCTTGAACATCCGTGGACTGGGCTCTACTTACGGACTTACCAATGACGGGATTGACCCGGGTGTAGGTTTTTATGTAGACGGCGTTTACTATGCCCGTCCGGCGGCAACCGCATTGGATTTTATTGACATTGAGCGCGTTGAAGTTTTGCGCGGACCACAAGGAACGCTTTTTGGTAAAAACACAACGGCAGGTGCGTTTAACATTACAACGCGCGCCGCAAGTTTTACAACCGGTGCCAACCTCGAACTGAGCTATGGTAACCTGGGATATATCCAGGCAAAAGCTTCGGTAACGGGCCCATTGAGCAAAAAGCTTGCCGCCCGGGTGTCTTTTACAGGAACGCAGCGTAACGGCACATTTTTCAATGAGCATACGCAACTGCCAATCAATGATATCAACAACATTGGTGTAAGAGGGCAGCTGCTATACACGCCTTCGGAAAAGGTCAACATTACGGTGATCGGAGATGTTTCAGATCAAAAACCTACGGGATATGGCTGGCCGGTGGCCGGGGTTGTAACAACCAAAAGGGCTGGTTACAGACAATTCAACAGCATTATTGCTGATCTGGGCTACACACTTCCTTACAAAAGTGCTTTCGAGCGCAGATTGGACTTGGACACTCCGTCCAAAGCAGATAACCGTTTGGGTGGTGTTTCTGTGAATGCAGATATCAAAATCGGAAACGGAACATTGACCTCTACTTCTGCGTGGCGTTACTGGAAATGGACGCCTTTGAATGACCGCGACTATATCGGACTTCCTGTATTTACGATTTCTTCGGGTAACTCCGCACATGATCAATGGTCACAGGAACTGCGTTATTCCGGAAAAATTTCTCCTAAGCTGAGTGGTGTGATCGGCGTATTCGGCCTTTGGCAAGACTTGACTTCTGACCCCGTACAAACAGAAGAAGCCGGTTCTGCACAATGGAGGTTCGCGCAAAGCTCTACCAGCCCGTTATGGCAAACACCAGGATTGTTCGACAACTTCGGGATCAGAACAACAAACCGCATCAAAAGCACAAGTTTAGCTGTTTTTGCACAAGCTGACTGGGCTGTGGCTGAGAAGTTCCACATTCTGCCAGGGGTTCGTTACAATTATGATAAGAAAGTGGTGGATTACAGCAGGGTGGCTTACGGCGGCTTGCAGACAACCGATGCGGAATTGTTGAAACTGAAAAACGGCGTTTACAGCAACCAGGCTTTCAATACGGATTATGCAGAGGGCAATTTCTCGGGGCAGTTATCAGTCCAATATAGGGCCAGCACACGTTTCAACGCATATGCCACCTATTCGGTTGGATTTAAGCCAATTGGTGTGAATGTGGGTGGGTTACCAACAGCAAACGGGGCCGTTTTGCTTGATCTGGCGAAAGTAAAACCGGAATTTGTTGAGCACAAAGAATTTGGTATCAAAACGAGACCAACAGGCAACTCGGTTTTGAACCTGACATTCTTCCGCTCCGACATCGATGATTTTCAAACACAGGTGCAAACGCCTGAGCCTGGCGTAAACCGCGGTTACCTGGCCAATGCTGAGAACGTGCGTGTACAAGGTGCGGAATTGGATGGTAACATTCGTTTTGGCGCATTGACGTTGAATGCTGCGGTAGCTTATACAGATGGCAAATATGTGAAATTCACCAATGCTCCGGTTCCTTTGGAAGAAGTAGGCGGGCCGCAGGCTTTCAAAGATGTTTCGGGCGGACGTCTGCCGGGAATTTCTAAATGGTCAGGCTCTGTGGGTGGTGAAGTCATTGCGAAGGGAAAGTTGATTGGCTTAAAAGGTAATTATTTCCTTAGCGTGGATGAATATTATCGCTCAGAGTTCTCTTCAAGCCCATCCCCATCTCAATATCTGAACATTGATGGCTACGGTCTGACAAACGCAAGAGCGGGTTTCAGAGCTTCAAACGGCATCACATTCTTCCTTTGGGGACGCAATTTGTTTAACAAAAATTATTACGAACAATTGCTAGCTGCGCCTGGAAGTTACGGACAATACGCCGGGATCGTTGGTGATCAGAGAACTTATGGAGTTACTTTAAGATATTCTCTTTGATAGAAGAGGAAAGTGTAAAGGTTCAAAAAAACGAGAAGCTGCGTAATGCGGCTTCTCGTTTTTTTTTTATTAAAATGTAAAAACCAACGGCCATTTTGTAAGAGAGCAGCGGGGCTTGGACGCGCCGTCAACCAAAAAGTAATTACTCCGTTGTCTCACAAAGATTACATCTCCTGGTCAATGTCAACTGCAAAAACTTCCGATCTGAAATCAGTCCGTTGTGGATCAAAGAAGGGGCCCCTGGCCTTATCATTAAAGATCGAGAAGATAATGCCCTTCATTTTTGATTCGAGAACGTTTCAATAAAAAAAGTATAAGTCACACTTATATCGTTTTATTCCAGCTTGTTTTTAAAGGAAATCCGCGGAATATTCGCGCTCCAAAAAAACAGGCAATTGGCGTAATCAATTGCCTGTTTTTTTGACACAAAAAAAGGGAGCTCTGTACAGAACTCCCTAACTCTACCTGGTTACGTTTCCACGAAGGAAAGAGGCTTGACCAGGCCTATTGATGCAAAACAATGAAAATAATAGGAGACTGCCAAGAAGTATGGACAAAAATTTACGGAATAAGTATCTGTCGAAGCCTAGGTATCACAGGTATTTAATTGCCGTTGGGAATGACCATGGACGCGCGATCGCGTTGTATAATGCAAATATCTTACTTTCGCAGGCGTTTCATCCTTTAATAACGCAGTTTGAAGTGATTTTTCGAAATAGCGTTGATACGATAATGGCCCAGCATTTCAAAGATCGAAACTGGATAATCAATCAAAAGACAGGATTCATGAATGATCGGTCGCTTAAAAAGTCGAATTATTATTTGCGGAAATGCGTCAATAATGTTGAGGCTAAACTCATCAAAGCAAAGGTGCCTGTTTCAAGTGAAAAAATAATTTCGGATCAGACATTGGGTTTTTGGATAGCGTTCCTTGCTTCACCTCATTACCGCTTGGTGAATGGACAGACTATCCATGTATTTGCAAATAAGCCTTCAACTGAGAATCGCACTGGTATTTACACACGGCTGGAAATGATAAAGAAATTTAGAAACAGAGTTAACCATTGCGAACCAGTCTGTTTCAATGGAAACCATATCGATTGTTCGAAGGCGTTGCTTGTTAGAACCAGCTTATACGAATTGGTTGAATGGATCGAGCCTGGGTTGGTGCCATTTTTTCGGAACATTGATGTTATTGATCACCAAATCAATCAAATGCTAAGGATTTGATTGATTGGATATCTGGAAATCTGATTTGGTAATCTTCATAGGTCAGAGTTCTACCTTGGACTGACTTTTTTAACTAAAAGCAGATAGCAACAATTGTAAAAATATGGAATCAGACCTTGATAAATTCATAACCGCCCAGGAGCATGACTATGCTGGGGCTTTGGCGGAGATACGGCGGGGGCGGAAGCAGGGGCATTGGATATGGTATGTCTTTCCGCAGATTAAGGGGTTGGGGATGAGCGGCACTTCGGTTCATTATGCGATTGAGGATATCGGGCAGGCGAACCGTTACTTGCAAAATCCGGTTTTGGGGAAAAGACTGATTGAGATCTCAAATGCGATCCTGGCTATCGAAGGCAAGTCAGCCAACCAGATCGTTGGAAGCCCTGACGATATGAAGTTACGGTCCAGTATGACTCTATTTAGTATGACCGACGACGCAGATCCTGTTTTCCAGGCTGTCCTCGATAAATATTTTGATGGTAAGCCGGATCAGAGAACCATCGAAATCCTCAATAAACAGCATTGAATGTTCCCCATTGCGTTTGACCCTATATATAAGTACCCGGTGCCGGACGGGCATCGTTTTCCGATGGATAAATATGAGCTGCTCCCAATGCAGTTACTGCGCGAAGGCATAGCAGTGGAATCGGATTTTTTCAGTCCGGAACCTGTTGATATGCAGGCGGTTTATGCAGTCCACGATCGCGGTTATGCGGACCGCATCGTTCAGGGAAGGCTGAGCAAGCAGGAAATGCGGCGTATCGGTTTTGTGCAGTCGCCTGTGCTGGCGGAACGTGAGTTGCGGATCACCAACGGGACGGTGCAAGGCGCGCTGAAAGCATTGGAAACGGGGATTGCATTTAACATTGCAGGGGGCACCCACCATGCCGGACGCGATTTCGGGGAAGGATTTTGCATGATCAACGACCACGCCGTTGCAGCCCAGTATTTAATTGATCATAAGTTGTGCAGGCAAGTCCTAATTGTTGATCTGGATGTGCACCAGGGCAATGGAACAGCGCAGATTTTCACAAATCAGCCGCTGGTTTTTACATTTTCCATGCATGGGAAAAATAACTATCCTTTCAGAAAAGAAAAGAGCGATCTGGATGTGCCGCTGGATGATAAAACCGGTGATGATATTTATTTAAAGATATTGGAAAACACGCTCCCCAAACTAATAGAGCAGGTAAAGCCCGACTTTATTTTCTACCAGGCAGGTGTTGACATTCTGCAAACCGATAAGATCGGGCGGATGTCGTGCACGGAGCGGGGGTGCCAGTTAAGGGACGAAATGGTGATGCAGCTGGCCCACAAGCACAGCATTCCCATGCAATGCAGCATGGGCGGCGGTTATTCTCCGCAACTCAGGACCATTTTGAATGCGCACGCAAATAAATATCGGGTCGCCAGACAAATATTTTAGGTCAACATCATTACCGGGCACAATTTTTAAACAGCTCGCGATCCGGACCGGAACAAAAATATTTGAACCTAAAATGCACTCAATGAAGCAGCTCAACCGATTTTTGCTTTTTATCTTACTCGTATTGCCTGCATACGGCCACGCGCAGGACAAACTCGCGCCGGTCGATCTGAAAAACCACATCTGGTTTAAAAACAGCATTATATATAATCTCGAAGTAGGGGTTTTTAAGGATAGCAATGGAGATGGCCGCGGCGATTTTCAAGGTCTGATCGAGAAGCTGGACTATATCCGTGCATTAGGTGTCGATATAATCTGGCTGGCACCTTTTCAGCCTTCGCCTGGCAAGGATGATGGGTATGATGTAGCTGATTTTTATGGCGTTGACGAGAAGTTGGGGACAAGCGGTGACTTTGCCGAATTCGTTTTTCAGGCACAAAAAAGAGGCATTCGGGTGATTATCGATCTCGTGATCAACCACACATCCGATCAGCATTCCTGGTTCCAACAAGCCCGAAAAAGTAAGGATTCCAAGTATCGCGACTGGTACATCTGGTCCGACAAGCTGCCAAAAGACTACAACAAAGGAATGGTGTTTCCAGGCGTGCAAAAAGCGGTTTGGGATATGGATACACTGGCGGGGCAATATTATTACCACCGTTTTTACCCTTTTCAGCCCGATCTGAATTTTGCAAATCCCGCCGTCGTGGAAGAAAGCCAGAAGATCATCGGTTACTGGCTGGGTCAGGGCGTTTCGGGCTTTCGCCTGGATGCGGTGCCATTTATTATTGAAATACCTAAAACGGGCAGCGAAAAACCCAAGCTGGACTACAAATTCCTGATGGATATCAGGCAGTTTGCGCAAACGCGCAGAGCTGATGTCGTCATTCTTGGCGAAGCTAATGTTATGCCTGAGGAAAATCAGAATTACTTTGGAAAAAATGGGGAGGGCATGCAAATGATGTTCAACTTCTTTGCCAACCAGTATTTGTTTTATGCGCTTGCTACCGGCAACATTGATCCTTTCAAGAAAGCCATTTCTGAAACGCAAATCATTCCGGACGCGTCGCAATGGGCACATTTCCTGCGTAATCACGATGAAGTAGACCTGGGAAGGCTCTCCGATAAACAGCGACAGGAAGTTTATGCCAAGTTCGGCCCGGATACCAGCATGCAGCTTTACGACCGGGGCATCCGCCGGCGGCTGGCAACCATGCTTGGCAACAACCGCAAGCATATAGAGCTGGCTTACAGCCTGTTATTCTCACTTCCCGGAACTCCCGTGATCCGCTATGGCGATGAACTTGGGATGGGCGACGACCTTCGTTTAAAAGAACGGATTTCCGTGCGCACGCCTATGCAATGGACAGCGGAAAAAAATGCTGGCTTCACCACAGCCGATACAGCCTTCCGTCCGGTGATTGATTTCGGGGATCACGGTTATAAGAAAATCAATGTTGAAGATCAAACCCGGGATTCAGCATCCTTGCTGAACTGGACAACGGCATTGATTAAACTCCGCAAATCCTGCCCGGAAATTGGGTTAGGAACCTATAAAATCCTGGATGCCGGTTCAGCCGCTGTCTTTGCGATTCAGTATGAGCATGAAGGGAAATCGCTGGTGGTGCTGCACAATTTCAGCGACCGGCCGACACAGTCGAGGATTAACATTCCCGGAAATAAATTATTGGTTGATCTGATTGATGAAGACGATCAGAAGGCTTCCGATGGGAAATACAGCATTAAGCTTGATGGCTACGGCTACAAATGGTTCCGGATTAAATAGCGCCGGAATGCTCGGGATTGGCTTCCATAGCAATGCCTGCCAGCATATGGGCAAGGATAGGCGCGCACTTTTCCTGGCACGCCGGATAAAACTGCCCGTGTTTCCAAAACGCAGATTTAGGAGACATTCCCCACCAGAATTCGGCCATAGCCAACGGTTTCATCTTATTGAGAAAGGCATGTTGAAGTAATTTAGGAGCAGCACATTCACCTGCGCCGGCGGGTGGGTTTTTGTAGGAAGCTTCGGCAAATATGTCTCGCAAGTTCTTGCGCGTGCCTGCCTGGTTAAGGAAGCTGTATTGATCGAAAATTGCATTTTGCAAGGAAAGCGAGTGACCTTTCCTAATCGCCTTCAAGTTCCGGACCTTTGCTTCAAATGCTTCGCCTTTGTCGAATTCCAGCACTCTAATCGCTTCGTTAATGCGTGAAAGTTCGGTCATGCCTGCATTCAGGAAGCCGCCTTCTGCAACGCCGTCGAAGATAGGAGGGACGAATCTGGCATGGTGATTTCCCCCGGCCAGCTTTCCCGAAAAGGCAGCGAGATAGCCGATCTTACGCTGCTCTGTTTCCACCACCAGCACGCCAAACATTTTACCAATGATATTCTCAGGATCGTCAGACAAGCCGAAATTATGTGCCCATTCCTGCTGTGTTTCTAGATGTGATTGCAGCATGGAAACGGCCAGTAAGCTTAATGGATGCGGCGTATAGTTGAATGGGAATGTAAATTTCTCAGGTAACACATACCGCTCCGCGTGCTCGAACGGCGTGAAATAGTCTTCTGAAATGGCGGTTAACGAAGTTGACAATAGACAGGCGGATGCTGGAATATTAAAAGTGGCCGGAAATAACCGGCATATGTGCCAGCAAAAATACATATTCCGATTGAAATGGCCTTCATAGCACATTGTTCTCGCGGCAGGCAGGCTTCCTGACTGTCTGAAAGTGTTTGCTAATCAGCACTTTGCTTCCTGTGCAGCAGCCGGGGCGTGTAAGAAATTATCAGATAACTCCAAACCGGGACTTTGCCCGAATCAGGGACTTTTTTGAGCAGTTCCATGCGTTCGGTAGCAAACGTTGAAGAAAGACCATAGATAATTTCCAATCTTTTCACAGGCTTGTAATTGACGGAAATGTCGTTTTCGAAACCCAGATAATTGCCGGAGAAGTTTTTGCTTTCGCTAAGCGGATGTTTGGAATAAAACAGGTGAAAATCCGAACGCACGCTAATTTTTTTATTGATTTGATATAAAATAAACAGATAAGGGTTAACCAGCCCTTTATCATTCAGATCGGCGGGAAACCGGGTGAACAGGTTCATATTGCCCATGAATTTCCATGCAACACCATACAGCGGTACAAACGAATTAGAAACGTTTTTGGGAACCGTTCTCCTGTCGCCACTGATTATTTCGGCGCCCAGACGTAATGTGGCTTTGTTCACGACTGCGCTAATCTCGGGCTGAATGTAATACGCCCTGATTTTCTTAGCGGCAGCATTTTCGCCATACTGGTAATATGCATTCACCGTTCCGTAAAGCCAGCCCTGGCTGTACTCCAGTCGTCCGCCGTTTGTAATGCGCTGATAATGATGCTGCTGCTTGCTGCTTTTGTCAAAATCCTCCAACGTATTAATGGTGGTCAGTGTAATATGGTTTTTAAAAGTGTATTTCAGATGATGGACAAAAAGCAGATTATACTGATGCGATGCTACGGGCGAGTAGGCCGCATCAAAAGCACTTCCATAGGGCCGGGTGAATGCAATCGTCAAATCCGTATTCACCTGTTTATTGAAGAAAAACCGGATGCCCTCATGTGCCCGGCCCTGCTGACTCCATGGCGCTGCCGAGAAGATCCGGCCATTATCCAGAGTCAACGCCTGCCTGCCAACGCGGACAGAAATGTGTTTGTTAATAAGCCCTTCGGCATACAACTCATACGCATTAACGCTGCCAATGCGCGAAACCTGACCCGATTTCCCCCAGACGTGAATTTCCTGAGGAGAGGCGTGAAACCTGAAACGCTTGGTCAGGTAATTGATACTTAGTCTGTTCCTTTGCGTGACGAACAATTCCGGCATGACCGAATCAGCGGGTGTAAGCATGAAATTATCCCGAAACTCGGCACGCGGCCTTACTTCGAAATCAATGATCAGCTCTTTCTTAACCGAATCGCTATCCTGTGAGAAAACAGGCAAATTCAGGATGCAGCAACATCCGAAAACCAGCAGCAAGACACGCCACATCAAATGACCCGCTCCATATAAATCGTTTCTTGAATTGGATTAAAATAATAAGGCTCGATGGCCTGAAAGCCAAAGGATTCGTAAAGGTTCCTGGCCTTGGTCATACTGCTCAAAGTGTCGAGCCGGATCTTTTTGTAACCCAGCCTGCTTGCCGACAGGATTGCGCTTTCGAGTAATGATCTGCCAAAATTAAATCCCCGAAAATCCGGGCGGACATACATGCGTTTCAATTCCGCGGTCTCGTCGTCCAAGCGCCTGATTCCCGTACACCCGGCCAGCAAGTCGTCTTTATAAACGAGCAGAAGAGCGCCGGTTGGCCGGTCGTATTGCTGGCGGATGGACTCCAGTTCTTTGGAGAAATTCTGAAATGACAGATCAATGTCGAGCGAGTTGGCATATTCTGCAAAAAGCTCTTTCGCCTGTTCAAACTCCTGATCTGTTTCAGCTGTCTTGTAAATGGTCATTCCCGTCATTACTGCGGTAGTTAAGCATGTAAGTCAGGTCGAAAATAGTTGAAAAGCCCAACTATTTCACGCGGCAAATCTTCAAATAGGTTTTGAGGCAAAATAATCTTGTTATATTCCAAATTATGCTTTTGCAAGAAATTGAGATGTATGCTGATTTTGGTATAAAGAGGGAATATTTCAACCTGTATCCGGCGCTTTGAGAACGTTGCCGGTAACGTATGCATAAAAAAATTGTGAGAATGCGTTGCTCGTGATGTTAAATGCCGTCAAATTAAGTTGACACTAAAACTATGAGGCGCATGGGATCGTCGAAAAGTTATATTCCGGCGACCATATTCAGCAGATTTATACCAACTTAAATACATGATGACATTCAAATTACGATTCGCGAACATTGCTTTAATGGCGCTTTACTCCTTAGGCGCTGCCGCCCAGAGCAGTGAAAATTATAGCTGGACAAACTTGCCGAAAGCCCGGCAGCCTGTGTTTAAGCAAGATACGGTCCGTATTACAGCATACGGCGCAACACCGGATGGCCGTACATTGAATACAGAAGCCATCCATAAAGCCATTGATGCCGTGAATAAAAAAGGGGGAGGCGTCGTGCTGGTGCCGGTGGGACTCTGGATGACCGGACCTATCGTCATGAAAAGCAACATTAACCTGCATTTAAGTGAAAATGCAACGCTGCTTTTCACGCCCGACAAAACGCAATATGCCCTTACCGAAGGATTTTATGAGGGGAAAAGCGCAGCCCGTAACCAATCGCCCATTTCGGGTATCAACCTCGAAAATGTCGCTATTACCGGCAAGGGTATTGTGGATGGCAATGGTGACGTCTGGCGCGCGGTGCATAAAAGCCAGTTGACCGAAAGCCAATGGAAAGAAAAAGTGGCGTCAGGAGGCGTTCTGAAAGACGATGGCAAAACCTGGTATCCAAGCCAGCAGTTTAAGGATGCCAGCACCGGAAATAAAAGCATGTTGCTCACTGCCGGCAAAAAGCCAGCAGATTTTGCTGATATGAAGGATTTCCTGAGGCCTAACCTCGTTGTTTTCAACAATTGTAAAAAAGTGTTGCTCGAAGGCGTAACATTCCAGAACTCGGCCGCCTGGTGTATCCACCCGCTCATGTGCGAGGATCTGACAATTCGAAACGTGCGCGTAAAAAATCCGGAATATGCGCATAATGGCGACGGAATGGATATCGAGTCCTGCAAAAACTTTTTAATTGAAGGCTGCACGCTGGACGTTGGCGATGATGCGATTTGTATCAAATCGGGCAAAGATGAAGAAGGCAGGAAGCGCGGCATGCCTACCGAAAATGGTTTGATCAGAAATAACATTGTTTACAACGGGCACGGAGGTTTTGTGGTAGGCAGCGAAATGAGTGGAGGGGCAAGGAATATTTTTGTTCAGAACTGCACATTCATGGGCACCGACAAAGGGCTGCGTTTCAAATCCGTCCGGGGTCGGGGAGGCGTCGTCGAGAAGATCTATGCGAAGGACATTTATATGAAGGACATTGCGCAGGAAGCGGTGTTCTTTGATCTTTTCTATTTTGTAAAATTTGCCACAGATGGCGCTCGTGACATGCGGGAAGTGGTGAACGAAGGAACGCCGGTTTTCCGCGATATGCATTTTGAGAATATTGTTTGCAATGGCGCCACAAAGGGCGTGTTCATCCGGGGGCTCGCCGAAATGCCTGTCCGCAACATTGTTATGGAGAATATGGTCTTAAAAGCGGAAAAGGGCATTGAGCTCACCGACGGCGATCAGATCCGGTTCAAAAATGTAAAGCTGATCACCGAGCATACCAAGCCGGTTATCTTCATTGAAAATGGCACGCAGATCCGTTTTGACAAGATCAGTTATAATGACAAAAGCGATGTTCTCATTTCAGTGAACGGAGAGAGAAGTGCAGACATTAAAATGGATAATACGGACTTCTCCAGAGCGCAAAAAACCAAAGAATTGAGCAACGGTGCACAAGATAAAAGCCTGACATTAAAGTAATAATTTCTAAATAACCCATGCCTTTTTTTAACTAAAAACCATTAGTTTACGTTTTTTACAAAACACTGTGAATCTATTTGTCAGGTAAAAAATACTTTGGTTTATGAGTTCAAATTTAGACGACAAGCGCAGGGAACTATTTGAGCTTCATAAGGCTAAATTAGGCACAGATATGCCGCTTATGAGGAAACCTGTTGAAAAAGTAGTTGTTGAAAAAAAAGTCGAACAGCCAAAACAACCAACCAGCAGAAAGAACAAGATTAAATATGCGGTAATTGCCGTGACGGGAATCGTTGTTGTGATTGAATTGCTATTTTTGGCAAAAGAGGCGGGTTGGTTGAAGTAAACTGCGAGTGACTTAAATGAAGGGGACGTTCCTTAAAAATATGATAAGCCTGGGTTTGTTTTGCCTGGGCATGTTCCCTGTTTTAGCGGCCGAGAATGGGAGAGTGCTGCGCTATTCCCTGAAAGAAGGCTTGTCATTTGGCATAGTCAACAGCATTGTCCAGGATAAGCAGGGACTGATGTGGCTCGCAACCGGTGACGGGCTCAACCGTTTCGACGGCACATCGTTCAAAGTCTTCAAAAACAGTCCCGACGACAAGCAAAGTCTTTCCGGAAACTATGTCAAATCCGTTTTTTGCGACCGGGACGGCACGATCTGGACCAGCTCCCGCAATGGTCTTAATAAATTCATTGCCGAAAAAGAGATCTTCCAACGCCACACGCCTATGCCTGACAAGGGCGTTTCGGGCACAGACGTAAGCGATATTTCCCAGGCAAGGGACGGTAACCTATGGGTCTCACTGAATGGAGCAGGGTTTGCATTGTTTGATAAAAAAGCAGAGCGGTTCACTTACTATAACAAGCAAAATCTTCCTAAACTCAATACAAATGCCATCCTGAGTGCATTCGAGGATTCGAAAGGATTGCTATGGCTCGGCACGCGGGAATCGGGAATTGATGTTTTGGAAGTTGGTCAAAACAGGAAGCTTTCAAAAGCGAACATAAGCCTGGCAAGTCTGCCAGCCACCCGCATTAACAGCATTTACGAGGATCATTTGAGCAACATATGGATCGCTTCGGCCAGAGGCCTGATTCTCTTTAAGCGGAACGAAGCCAGGTTTTACGTGATCCATCTTCCTGGAAACCACCGGAGCGACATTTACCTGTCATTACGCGAAAACCACCGCGGGCAGCTGCTGGTAGGCGTTCAGGACGGCGGCCTGTACAGCCTCGACCTGACGCAATTAGCTGACCGTAAGCCGGAAGCATACTCATTTGAAAAGGTCAATAATTCACAAAACGAAGGCATCACGCAGCGTTCGGTCCAGACGATTTATATGGATGCCGATCGCAACATCTGGCTGGGAACTTATGGCGAGGGAGTTTACCTGATCAGCAGCATTCCGGAAAAATTTAAGAGTTTTGAAAAGAAAATACAGGATTCCCGTGCCGAAAGTTACCTGCGATTTTACGGAATGTGCGTGGATAAAGATGGCTATCTGTGGCTGGGAACGGATGGAGATGGTATTTATAAAACCAAAAACTCAGGAGAAACCGTTAAACATTATGCGGTTACCAACGCCCCGGGCGGGCTGTCCGATGGTGCCGTCATTGCGGCGCATCGCGGGCGCGACGAATATCTGTGGTTCGGCACATATTCGGGCGGGCTTTTTCAGTATGATCCTAAAAAAGATACATTCAAACAGTTCGCGAACATTCCCGGGGATCCGACCAGCCTGAGTAAGAATGATGTGCGTGTCGTTTATGAAGACCGCAAACGCAACTTGTGGGTAGGCACCAATGGCGGCGGGCTGGCGCTGCTCGACCGTCAAACCGGCAAGTTCCGGAACTTCGTAACCACAAACAGCAGCATTAATTCCAATGATGTAAGGGCGATCGACGAGGATAGTCAGGGAAACCTCTGGATCGGGACCTATGGCGGCGGGCTTAACTATTTAAATGTTAGTACGATGCAGTTCAGGTCGTTTTTCAACGAGCCGGGGAAAGCAGGATATTTGTCAAACCGCATCATATTCTCGCTGCATTACGACGCCAAAGAAAGGTTATGGATCGGATCGGAAGGAAACGGACTTTTGGTTTACGACACGAAAAACGGAACAACAAAACATTTCACCGAAAAGAACGGTCTGGCGAATGATGTGATCTACGCATTTCAGGAGGAAAGCATTGATAATGTATGGTTTAGTACCAATAAGGGAGTGTCCCGGATCAATCTCCCCAGCAACCGCATCGACCATTACGACCAGAGCAACGGGTTGCAGGGCGGGCAGTTCAATCCCAATTCCACCCTCTACATTGCAAGCAGCAATGCCATGGTTTTTGGGGGCACCGAAGGGTGGAACCTCTTCGTGCCAACGGACATTAAACCATCTGACTACAAGCCGAAAGTAATGATCACCGGGCTTCAGTTATTCGGGCAAAGCGTAGCCGTGGGTGCCAAAAAAGATGGAAAGGTCATTCTGGAAAAACAGATCGCTGACCAGGAGGAGATTGTTTTACAACCCAGTCAGTCGGTTTTTACCATTCAATACACCGCATTGAACTACGCTTATCCGGACCGTAACCAATTCGCTTACAAGCTGGAAGGCCTCGATCAGGATTGGAACTATGTGCAAAACGAGCGCTCGGCGACTTACCGTTATCTTCCGCCGGGTGATTACGTGTTCAAGGTCAAATCGGCCAATCAGGATGGTGTATGGTTTGAGAATGAGGCGGGTCTGCATGTGCGCGTGCTGCCGCCGTGGTATCAGACCTGGTGGGCTTATCTGCTTTATATGGGCATCGCAGCGCTGGTGATTTACTACTACCAGCAATATAAGATCCGGCAGGCGCGCCTGAAATATGAGGTGCAGATGGCGCATTTCGAAACCCAGAAGGAGAAAGAGCTTAACGAAAAGAAGCTTTCCTTCTTTACACACATTTCCCACGAGTTCCGGACACCATTAACGCTGATTATCAACCCTGTAAAAGAGCTCTTACTCAAAGCAGAGAACCGCCATCCCGATCAAAACAGCCTCAACATTGTATACCGGAATGCCAAACGTCTGCTGAGTATGGTGGATCAATTGCTGCTTTTCCGCAAGGCCGACCGGGAAGCAGACAAGCTGAACCCGGCCATTCAGAACATTACCAAACTGGCACTCGAAGTTTTTCAATGTTTCACGCATCAGGCTGAGCAGAAGCACATTAATTATCAGTTTATCAGCCCGAACGAAGACCTGGAACTGGTTGCAGATCGTGAAAAAATAGAAATTGCGCTTTTCAACCTCGTTTCAAATGCGGTCAAATACACGCCCAAAAACGGAAGTGTGACATTGGAAATCGGCGAAACAGGCGATCAGGTGCAGATTACCGTAAGCGATTCGGGCCCGGGTATTCCTACAAATGTAGGCGACAGCATCTTCTCCGTTTTTCATCAATTCCACGACGGCCGGTTTCCTTCCAAGGGCGGTTTTGGCATTGGTTTATTTTTAACCAAAACTTTTATTGAAAGCCATTTCGGGAGCATTCATTACGAATCGGTTGTTGGCAGCGGCACTGTTTTCAAGGTTTTGCTCTGGAAAGCGCATCCGCAGTTGGTGTCCGCCGATCTGCTGACCATTGTGGAAGAAGGCAATTCTGTGTTGCTGGAAGAACTCTCGGAAGATGGCGTAATGCTCACACCATCGGCCATTTCGCGTCACCAGCTGGTGGTGGAAGAGCTGAGTTCTGATGTAAAGACCATGCTTATCGTGGAGGACGACGCGGATATCAGGCAGTATATCGGCCAGGCTTTCGCAGGAAAATTCAAGCTTCTGCAGGCGGAGAATGGGGAAGAAGGCATCCTGCTGGTCAGAAAACATTTACCCGACATTGTCATCAGCGACGTTTTCATGGAGGGCATCAGCGGCATCGACATGTGCAGCCAGATCAAAAGCGACATCACATTGAGCCACATTCCCGTTATTCTGCTCACTGCCAGCACTTCCCAGGAATCGCGGCTGAAAGGCATTGAAGGCGGCGCGGACGATTACATCAGCAAGCCGTTTGACAAAGCATTACTAATGGCACGCGTGGACGCGATCCTGAAAAGCCGCAATGACCTGCAGCGATACTTTTACAATGAAATCACACTGCAGGCCAATGACTCCAAAATCTCCTCCGAGTATAAAGAATTTTTGAAAGAATGTATCCGGGTTGTCGAGAACCATCTGACCGATCCGGACTTCTCCATTAAGGTGCTCGCCGCCGAGATCGGCATGAGCCATTCGACCTTGTATAATCGCATCAAATCCATATCCGGGCAATCCACCAACAGCTTCATCCGCTTCATCCGCCTGCGCCGCGCAGCCCAGATATTGATCACGACCGACATCACGATTTCAGAGGTGGCTTACCAGGTCGGGATCAATGATATCAAGTATTTCAGGGAGCAATTTTACAAGCTTTTCGAAATGAAGCCCTCGGAATATGTCAAAAAATACCGAAATCCGTTCCATGAGAATTTCCAGGTAAACAGGGGTGTTTTTCAAAATAAATTGGACAATTAGCCGATTCAGTTACAAAATTTCTTTTCGAAGCGCCCGATTTTTCCCGAATCGGGCGCTTTTTATTGATATACCCCCTTCTTAATGTGAAAATGACCCCTGTCGGTCAAATACAAATAATCATACTTTTGATTGATCAATTCATAAAAAGGGCGACATGCTTTTTTTGTGCTGACAACCAATCACCTTAATTATTTTAAACATCGATTTATGATAAAATCTTTTCGAAGCAAGTGGGCTTTGCCTGGAATGCTTAACGAAACTGAGGGCAGGATGTGGAAGCATATCCGGCTGACTGTGTTCCTGGCCGCTATCGCGTTTTTCGGCTACACGCAGGTTGCTGTCGCGCAGTCTGCAATCACGGTAAAAGGAACGGTTACTGCCGACAACGGCGACGCACTTCCGGGCGCCAGCGTAATCTTAAAAGGAACCTCGACAGGAACCACGACTGACGCAGACGGGAAATATTCACTCAACATTCCCGACGCCAACGGCACGCTCGTATTTACCTACATTGGCTATATCAACCAGGAAGTTGCTGTGGCTAACCGCAGTGAAATCGACGTAAAACTCGTGACCAATGACAAAACATTGCAGGAGATCGTGGTGGTAGGATACGGCACACAGAAAAAAGCAACGTTGACCGGCTCGGTGTCGGAAGTAAAGGGTGCTGACATTGTGAAAAGTCCGCAGCCAAACCTTTCCAACTCACTGGCAGGTCGTTTTTCGGGTTTTGTGGCCAATAACAGAGGCGGAGAGCCGGGTTATGACGGTTCCAGCTACACCATCCGCGGTTTCGCATCCACAGGAAACAACGACGTGCTGATCGTGGTCGACGGGATTCCTGGCCAGGTGGGCGGTTTGGAGCGTTTGGATCCTAATGACATTGAAAGCATTTCAATCCTGAAAGACGCTTCGGCAGCTGTGTACGGAAGCCGCGCTGCGAACGGTGTTATCCTGGTTACGACAAAAAGGGGAACAACAGGCAAGCCGGTGATCTCTTACAGCTTCAACCAGGGTTTCTCATCACCAACCAGGCTTCCAAACCTGGCCGACGCCCCGACATACGCATCGATTTTGAACGAAATCGACTACTATAACAACCCTGCCGGCGGCATGAACCAGTTTTATACAGCCGAAGAAATTGAGAAGTTCAAGAACGGATCGGACCCATTGAATTACCCGAACACCAACTGGCAGAAAGAGACGCTGAAAAGTTTTGCATTGCAAAATCAGCACAATCTGGGTATCAATGGTGGAACGGAGAATGTAAAATACTATGTGTCGCTGGGGACGATTTACCAGGATGGTTTGTATAAAAACGGCGCTACGAAATACAAGCAATACAATTTCAGGTCGAACATTGACGCTAATGTAACGCAGGATTTTAAAGTAAGCCTTTCTTTATCAGGCCGTCAGGAGAACAGACAATTTCCTATTTCGTCTGCCGGTAACACTTTCCGCTCCATTTACCGCGCTTACCCAACCGTTATCTCGCGCTACCCCAACGGAAATTATTCGACAGGCGTGGAAAACAGCAATCCGGTCGTGTTAGGAACGGATATGGGTGGAACCACTAGCAACCCGACTTCGGTATTCAACGGGATCGTTCGTGCCAGTTACAACATGCCGTTTGTAGAAGGGCTGTCTGCTGATGGGTTTTACTCCGTGGATAAATCATTCAATTTTTCCAAAAGTTTCAGCACGCCTTACACGCTTTATAATTACAATGGCGACACCGGCGCTTATAATGCAGTGGTAACGGGCGGTTCTGCGGGCCTTGCCTCACTCACGCAATCGCAACTGAACATTACCAACATTACCCAGAACATCCGGGTGAGCTTTTTGAGACAACTGGGCAATCACAATGTAAATGCATTCGTCGCTTACGAGCAGAACAAGCGCAACGAAGTGAAGTTCGACGCTTCCCGAATCAACTATCCGACGGTTTCCACACCGGAACTTTCGCAGGGAGGTGCAGCGGCAACGGACAAAAACAACTCCGGAAGCAGCTATAACTTCACCCGTAAAAGTGTGATCGGGCGTATCGCTTACAATTTCAGCGAAAAATACCTGGCCGAAGTGCAGGCGCGTATCGATGGTTCATCCGTATTTCCGAAAGGAAAGCAGTTTGGTTTTTTCCCTTCTATATCAGCAGGTTACCGTATCTCGGAAGAGGATTGGTTTAAAAACAGCGTGAATTTTATCAATGATCTGAAAATCCGTGCTTCCTATGGTTCACTGGGTAATGATAATGTGGGTCAATTCCAGTATTACAACAATTACTCGTTTGTAAATCAGTATGTGCTGGGTTCCAATGTGATCACGCCGGGTATCGACCTTACCAAACTTGCGAACCCGAACATTACATGGGAAGTTGCCAAGAAAATGGACATTGGTTTGAATGCAGTTTTTCTGAAAAATTTCAGTCTGGAAGTCATTTATTTCCAACAAAAAAGATCTGATATCCTGGCTGCCAGAAATGCTTCCATTCCGAACACTTCCGGTATAGTTAACCCGTTCAAAACGAATGATAACACGCCATTGGTGCCCGATCAGAACATTGGAAAGGTCAACAGCGCGGGTTTTGAGGCTACACTGGGCTATAACCATTCAGGCACATTCCGTTACAACATTTCAGGTAACGTGACTTATGCAAAAAGCAAGGTCGTGTTTATAGACGAAGCACCGGGAACATTGGATTACCAGCGTCAGACAGGCGGGCCGCTTTACACCAACCTGCTATATAACTCAATTGGCATTTTCCGCACGCAGGCAGAACTGGACGCATATCCGCACCTGAAGGGCGCTCAACTGGGAGATTTAATCCTGGAAGATTACAACGGCGACGGCCAGATCACAGCCGACGATCAGACCCGGACACCTTACGGAAATGTGCCTTTGCTGACTTACGGATTGGTCTTGAATGGCGGTTACAAAGCGTTTGATGCATCGGTTGTTTTTTCCGGCCAAGGCATGGTAAGCCAGTATGTGCTTCCCGAATCGGGCCAGGTAGGAAACTTTTACAGCAGCTGGGCCGACAACCGCTGGAGCCCGGCTAACCCCGAAGGTTCTTATCCGAGAGTGGATACACGCGCTTCGTCTTCGATCAATGGTGGGCTTTATGCCAACACATTCTGGCTTGATAATGCATCCTTCGTGCGTTTGAAAAACATTGAAGTGGGTTACACATTGCCAAAAGACGCATTGTCCAAGATCAAGATAGCTTCCCTGAGAATTTATGCCAGCGCATTTAACCTGTTTACAATCACCGGTGTCAAAGATTACGATCCCGAAGGAAACAGCACGAGCGGACAATTTTATCCGCAGCAGAGGATCTTGAACCTGGGTTTGAACATTAAGTTTTAAAGAATACTGAAATGATAAAGCAATTAAAAAATATACTGATCACAGCCGTTTGCGGAGCTTGCGGGCTCGTGGTTGTGGCTTGCCAGGAAAATTTCCTGGATGTGGTTCCTACCGACCGTGTTTCCGATGCATCCATCTTATCCGACTCGGTCCTTTTTGAGGCATACGTGATAAACCGTTACATGGGCACACGCCTTACTGATAAAGAAGCAGAAGGCACTTTGCCAGGTTTCGGACGCGGTTTCGAATACGCCATGTGGTCGTCCCTTACCGACGAATCAATTTACAACAACGATGACAACACCTGGGTGATCCAGCGTGGACAGCTTGCACCTGAAAACACAGGCATCGCCGGAACCCTCTGGGGCAGAAGTTACCGAAGCATTCGCGAGATCAACTATGCGCTGGCCAATGTGGACAAGGTTCCGATGAGTCAGGGTAAAAAGGACAGATTAAAAGGAGAACTCCAATTCCTGCGTGCCTTCCGCTATCACGACCTGATCCGGAACTATGGGAAAGTGGTTTTAATGGGCGATAAAGTGACAGAACTCGGCGACGACCTCACAAGCCAGGACCTTTTTAACCGCTCCGAAATCAAGGCGGGAGTTGAATATGCAGTTGCACAACTGGACGAAGCCACGGCGCTTTTGCCCAAGGACAATGACAACGGATCCTGGAAACTGGGCCGCGCTACCAAAGGAGCCGCTATGGCTTTGAAAGCGAGATTATTGCTTTACGGTGCGAGTCCTTTGTACAATGCTGCAACATGGGCGCAGGCAGCCGCCGCTTCCAAAGCAGTAATGGATATGAATAAATACAGCCTTTATACAGGCGGTTATGGCAAAATATTTACAGTAGCCGACCATTCTGAGATCATTTTCGGCCGTCTTTACGCACAGGGAGCACGCCACGTGGCGCTTGAAATTGCCAACGGCCCGAATAGCTACAATGCCTGGGGCGGCAATGTTCCGGTTCAAAACCTGGTAAATGATTACGAGATGATGGACGGGACCAGAATTACAGAAACCGGAACCAGCTATAATCCGCAAGATCCCTACAAAGGAAGAGATCCGCGTTTTTACGAAACCATTCTCTACAACGGCGCGCCCTATCGTGGAAGCACAATCCAGACCTTCACGCCGGGTGGAAAAGACAGCAAGGATGGCCCGTCCAACTGGAACACTTCCAAGACTGGTTACTATTTGAAAAAATTCATGAACGACGCCCTGCCGATTGACAATCCATGGGACATCGCCGGAACACAAACGTGGATCTACTTCCGCTACGCCGAAATCCTGCTCAACTACGCAGAAGCGCAAAACGAAGCAGTAGGCCCGGATGCATCCGTATACGCAGCCATCAACGCAATCAGACGACGCCCAGGCGTAATGATGCCCGTATTGAAAGCAGGGCTGACCCAAGCGCAGATGCGTGAAAAAATCCGTAACGAGCGCCGCATTGAGCTAGCCTTCGAAGAGCACCGCTTCTACGACGTCCGCCGCTGGAAAATTGCCAACGTAACCGAAAATGCACCAGCAAACGGCATCGAAATCGGTAAAAGCGGCAACACCTTCACTTACAAGGTAAAGGAAGCCCTAACCGGCAAAGCATTCACAGAAAAGCAATACTGGCTGCCAATCCCAAGAGCGGAAATCCAGGCTTCGAACAATAAGCTGGAACAGAATCCTGGGTATTGATCTCCCTTCGGCCGCCCGGCGGCCCGGTCCGCTCAGGGTGACGGGGCGTTGTGCTAGCCGGTAGCTTGGGTGGAAGCCCTTCGGCTCCGCTCAGGGTGACAGGTCACCTGCTCTGACACCCTGAGCGGAGCCGAAGGGCTAGCACTAAGTCGCTGGGCACCATGCCCTGTCACCCTGAGCGGAGTCGAAGGGCTAGCACCAAGTCGCCGGCCAGCACCATGCCCTGTCACCCTGAGCGGAGCCGAAGGGCTAGCACTAAGTCGCCGGCCAGCACCATGCCCTGTCACCCTGAGCGGACCGGGACGCCGGGCGGCCGAAGGGCAACCACCACGGCGCTGAGCACCCCAAAAAGCCCAACCGCCAATAAACTATACCCAACCCAACCCCAACCCAACCCAACCCAAACCCAAAAACACCTTGAACCCAACAAACAAACTTCTCCCAACACTTCTCCTGGCCCTGACACTTACATCCTGCTCCTCAGCAACGCCGGGGACTGTTAATGGTCCTGGTGGGAAATCGGAGCCTGTTACTATTACGGTAAGCCCGGCCAAAACTTTCCAGACGATTGATCATTTTGGCGCTTCGGATGCGTGGTCCTGCCAGTTTGTGGGCAACTGGCCGGATGCGAAACGGAATGGGATTGCCGATTTGCTTTTCAGCAGCGATACGCTTGGTAACGGGAAGCCGAAGGGCATTGGATTGTCATTATGGCGGTTCAACATTGGTGCCGGAACGGCTGAGCAGGGCGATGCAAGCGGGATTAAGGACGAATGGCGGCGTGCTGAGTCGTTTTTAAATGACAATGGCACTTACAACTGGAATAAGCAGGCCGGGCAGATCTGGTTTCTGAAAGCTGCGAAAGAGCGTGGCGTCAACGAGTTTCTTGCATTCCCGAACAGCCCGCCGGTGCAATTTACCGTGAACAAAAAGGGTTATGCCAATGCAGGAAAACCGAATTTAACGGCCGAAAACTTTAATAAATATGGCGACTTTATTGCCAATGTCGTGAGCGGCGTGCGCGAAAAGACGGGCATCACTTTCAACCACATTAGTCCGGTAAATGAGCCGCAGTGGGACTGGAGCGATGGCGGGCAGGAAGGGACGCCGTTTTATAACAATGAGATTGCAGGCATCACCAGATCGCTGAGTGCAGCATTGCTCAAAAACAAGCTGTCTACCAAGATCGACGTGGCTGAAGCCGGGCAGATTGATTATCTCTATTCTGAATTTAACAAGCAGGGCCGAGGCAACCAGATCCACGCATTTTTTGATAAATCATCGCCGGATTACATTGGTAACCTGCCTAATCTGACCCAAACCATTTCCGGACACAGCTATTTCACAACTTCTCCTTATGCCAAGGCTGCCTCAAAAAGACAGGAAATTGCGAAAGCATTGCAAGCAACGCCGGGACTGAAATACTGGATGTCGGAATATTGTATTTTGGGAGATAATGATGGTGAAATCCAGGGTTCGGGGCGTGACCTGGGGATCGATGCAGGCATTTACATAGCCAAAGTGATCCACAATGATCTGGTGAATGCCAATGCTTCGGCCTGGCACTGGTGGATTGCGATTTCACCCTATGATTACAAAGACGGCCTGATTTATATAGACAAAAACAAAACCGACGGCAGTTACCAGTCGTCCAAAATGCTGTGGGCATTGGGTAATTACAGCCGTTTCGTGCGTCCGGGTGCAGTCAGGACCGAAGTTTCGGCTTCTGCTGCCAGCGAAGGATTGTTGATTTCTTCGTATAAAAACACGGATAACCAGCTTGTAACGATCATCATCAATGACCAGTCCAAAGCAACCGATATTACATTAAATTCGTCGGCAAACAAGCTTTACAACGTTAAAATCTACAAAACATCTGCCTCCGCAGACCTTGAACCCGTATCGGTTATAGCCGGAAGTCCGGTGTCGATCGAGGCCAAAAGTATTGTGACCATCGTGGGCAGGCTGGCGCAATAAAAATCATTTTACTTGTGATTACAGTCGTCGGGGGCTATTTTTAGGCCGTGAAAAGGTTTATCCGAAATATGCTCCTGACGATTGTCATTCTTGATACAACATCCTTGTATCAGGTGATGAAGGCGCCGTCGCTTATCAAGCATTTTCTCGAACACAAATCACTGGATCAGAATGTGAGTTTCGTGGACTTCCTTTCCATGCATTACTGGGGCGAAGATCTGAACGATAATGACGACGAAAAGGATATGCAGCTGCCTTTCAAAAAGATTGAAATGCACCATGCCAGTTTCTTCTTCGTTGCCCACCCGGAACGGTTCACTTTTGTACACCATTCACAACCCATCAGCAAGGCCGATTACGGCCCCGACCAGCCTCAGGTCGCGTACAACACAACGCTGGGCTCCCTCTTTCGCCCGCCCCGAGTTTAAATATATATCAATGTTAAGGATTCGATCCTGAACACCATTTGTGCTCCATCCGGGCGCATATGGCCTCATTTGCTATATATTTATTTTGATTCGATATGCTGAACAAGATTATCCGGTTCTCTGTGAAGAACAAACTGGTAATTGGGATATTCATGCTGCTGTGGGTTATTTACGGCACGTATGAAGTTACACAGTTGCCCATAGATGCCGTTCCCGACATTACCAATAACCAGGTGCAGGTCATTACCACCGCACCGTCATTAGGCGCCGAAGACGTGGAGCGCCTCATTACTTTTCCCATCGAGCAGGCCATCAGCAACATTCCCGGCCTCAAAGAAAGTCGCAGTATGTCCCGCTTCGGGCTTTCGCTCATCAGCATTGTTTTTGATGACGAATCCGATGTGTATTGGGCGCGGCAGCAGGTTACAGAAAGGCTCTCGCAAGTAGAAATCACTGATGATGCCAATACGCCGCAGCTTGCGCCGGCCACAACCGGGCTGGGGGAGATCTACCAGTATGTACTGAAACCCAAAGATGGTTTTGAGAAAAAATATTCACTCGCCGACCTGCGCACCACGCAGGATTGGATCGTACGCAGACAATTGCTCGGCACGCCGGGAGTTGCAGACGTGTCCACATTCGGCGGCGATCTGAAACAATATGAGGTCGCCGTGATCCCCGCCAACCTCAAAGCGCTGAACATTTCAATCAGCGACGTCTTCACTGCGCTAAGCCGGAACAACCAGAATACAGGCGGCGCGTATATAGAGAAAGGTCCCACTGTAATGTATATACGAAGCGTCGGGCTGGCCGGTTCGATGGATGACATTCGGAAGATTGTGGTGAAGAATACGAATAACGGCACGCCGGTGCTCATCAGCCACGTTGCAGATGTGCGGCTCGGTTCAGCCATTCGTTATGGTGCGCTCACGATGGCGGGCAAGGGTGAGCTCGCAGGTGGCATTGTGATGATGCTGAAAGGCGGAAATTCTTCCGAGGTAATCAAAAATGTAAAGTTGCGTGTAGCCGAAATCCAGAAAACATTGCCCGAAGGCATGGAAATCGAGCCGTTTCTGGACCGGACCAAGATGGTGAATAACGCCATTGGAACAGTAGAGCACAATCTGCTGGAGGGTGCCCTCATCGTGGTTCTGATACTCGTTCTTTTCCTGGGTAACCTGCGTGCGGGGCTGATTGTGGCTTCCGTAATCCCGCTTTCCATGCTGTTTGCCATCACAATGATGAATCTTTTCGGCGTTAGCGGCAACCTGATGAGCCTGGGCGCGCTTGATTTCGGCCTGATCGTGGATGGCGCGGTGATCATTGTAGAGGCGATTTTGCATCACATGCATTTCTCCAAAAAATATGTCAATACAGAAAGGGTTACACAGGCAGAAATGGATGAGGAAGTTACGGGCTCGGCATCCCGGATGATGAATGCCGCGGTGTTCGGCCAGATCATTATCCTGATCGTTTATCTGCCCATTCTTTCGCTTTCCGGCATCGAAGGTAAAATGTTCAAGCCTATGGCACAGACGGTTGCATTCGCAGTCATGGGTGCATTCATTTTATCACTAACCTACATTCCCATGATCAGTGCATTGCTTATCAGCAAAAAGATCGTGCACAAACCAAATTTCTCAGGCCGCATTATGACACGGCTGGAAAACGGTTATGCCCGCTTGCTGTCCGGCGCATTAAGGATCAGGAAAACGCTTGTCGTTTCCGCTTTTGCATTGTTCGGCTTTGCCGTGTTCTTATTTACACAAATGGGCGGAGAATTTATCCCGCAACTCGAAGAAGGTGATTTCGCCACTGAAACAAGGCTGCTCGTCGGCACTAACCTCAGCACGACTATTGACGCATTCAAAGTCATTTCCGAAAAGCTGAAAGCCGACTATCCCGAGGTCGAAAAAATAGTGTCCCGCATCGGAAGCGCCGAAATTCCCACCGATCCCATGCCCATTGAAGGCGGTGACATGATCATTGTATTAAAGAATAAAGCCGAGTGGAAAAGTGCGAAAACATTCCCTGACCTGGCCAGCAAAATGGCTGCTACGGCGCAGGAAGTGATGCCCGGCGTGACAACAGGCTTTCAGTATCCGGTTCAAATGCGTTTCAACGAGTTGATGACCGGAGCCAAGCAGGATGTGGTTTGTAAAATATTCGGCGAAGACCTCGACAAGCTTGCTGCCTATGCCGAACAACTCGGCAGCATTTCCAAAACCGTCGCCGGAACGGCGGATTGGTACATTGAAAAAGTGACCGGGATGCCGCAGGTTGTGATAGAATTCAACCGGAATGAAATTGCCAAGTACGGCATGAACATTGATGATGTAAACCGCACCATTAACGCAGCTTTCGCCGGAGCTGCCGCAGGGCAGATCTATGAAGGTGAAAAGAAATTCGACCTCGTCGTACGGGTCGGTAACGAAGGCCGGAGGAACATTACGGATGTCCAAAACCTGCTTATCACCACGCCCGGCGGCGTTCAGATCCCGCTTTACCAGGTCGCCAGCATTCAGGAAGTGGAAGGCCCGAACCAGATCCAGCGCGAGAATACGCGCAGGCGGATCATTGTTGGTTTCAATGTCCGGGGGAGAGATGTGCAGTCTATTGTGGAAGAGTTGCAGGATAAGGTGGACGCAAAAATGAAATTCGAGCCTGGGTACAGCATTACTTACGGCGGTGCATTCGAAAATCTACAACAAGCAAAATCCCGGCTTATGATCGCCGTCCCCATCGCGCTGCTATTGATATTCATCATGCTTTATTTTGCATTTTCTTCGGTCAAAGACGGTTTGCTGATCTACACGGCCATTCCCCTTTCGGCAATCGGCGGCGTTTTCGGGCTTGCGTTGCGCGGGATGCCGTTCAGTATTTCGGCTGGCGTTGGCTTCATCGCATTGTTTGGCGTAGCGGTGCTCAATGGCATTGTGCTGCTTTCCGAGTTCAACAGGATCCGGAAGGAAGGCTTGATCCATGATGCATGGGAAGTGGTGATGACCGGCACGCGCAACCGCCTTCGCCCGGTGTTGATGACAGCCTCGGTTGCTTCGCTCGGGTTTTTGCCAATGGCGCTCAGCAATGGTGCAGGAGCGGAGGTGCAGCGCCCGCTGGCAACGGTGGTGATAGGCGGGCTGATCAGCGCCACATTGCTCACGCTTTTTGTGCTGCCGGGTTTGTATTTGTTGTTTGATAAAAAACCAAAGATCAAAGGGCTTCAACCAGCATTAACATTGCTGCTGATTTGCTTTGCCCACATTGGTTTCTCCCAAACCGCGCAAACGCCCATTGGCCTGGACTCTGCCATTCAGTTGGCCCTGAATAAAAATTTGCAGATAAAAAGCGACCGGCTGGCTGAAAACGCAAGCGAACGCCTGCAATCCAGCTCGTTTGATATGGCCAAGACAAATGTCAGTGCAGATTACGGCCAGGTTAACAGCATTAACAAGGACAACCGCATCGGGATTAGTCAAACATTTAGTTTTCCAACCGTTTATGCCAATCAGCGAAAAGTGCTGGAAGCTAATTTTCTCGCCGCCCGGGCCACCACAAGGCTTACCGAACAGGAAATCCGTGCCCATGTGCGCCAACTGTTTTTTGAATATACTTCCCTCACCGAACGCAGGCGGTTGCTCGTTTACGCAGATAGTGTTTACCGGTTATTTGAGACAAAATCGAATCTCCGTTTTGAGAAAGGAGCTGCCAATGTTTTGGAAAAAACAGCCGCCGAAACACGCAGGCAACAGATAACCAATCAATTGAACCTGATCAACAATGACCTGGAAATCGCGGCCAGACAGTTCAATTTCCTGTTGCAGGATTCAAAATCTTACGTGCCAAAAGCGGATCGTGCCAGGATAAATGACCCGTTGACATTATCCGACTCGACAGCTATGCAAGAGCTGCCGTTGATGGAACTGGCCCGTCATCAGCAGGATGCAGCCCGTTATCGCTGGCAAACGGAAAAGTCGAAACTGCTGCCGGATTTCACCATTGGCTATAACAATCAGACACTCATCGGGCCGCAGGTCGTGCGGGGGCAGGAGCTTAATTACGGTGCGGGGAAAAGGTTTGGTTATGTCAGTGCGGGCATTGGTATACCGTTGTTTTTCAAAGCCCACAATGCCCGTGTGGCTGCTGCAAAACTCGATTGGGAAAGGAATCAAAAGCAATCGGACCTCATTAGTTTGAGGCTGCGTAATGAGCTCGATAATGCCCGTCAGCAGATACGGAAATTCCGGCAGAGCCTGGAATATTACGAAGGCCAGGGCCTCAAAAACGCAGACTTGATCATTACCACCGCCGACCAGCAGTTCCAGGAAGGCGACATTGATTTTCTGCAATGGGCTCTTCTCGCCGACCAGGCGATCACGATTAAAAACGAATATATCAATGCATTGAACAGCTATAATCTGGCTGTAATCGAATGGTTGAAACTGAACAACTCATAACATGAAAATGAAAAATCATATCATTATTTGCCTGAGCTTGCTGCTCATGGTTTCCTGCACGGATAAGACTTCAAGGGAAACCGAACAGCCGGAAAGCGCCGCTTCAGATTCTGCACAAACGGAAAAAATGGTGTCCATTAGCGATGCACAGCAGAAAAGCGTGGGCATAGAAGTGGGTACGCCTGCAATGGAAGATATCAGCGGCGTATTGTCGCTGCAAGGGAAAATCGACGTGCCGCCGCAAAGCACGATTAGCCTCAGCTTTCCGCTCGGCGGTTATTTGAAATCCACCAGAATGCTTCCGGGCATGCACGTGCGCAAGGGCGAGGTGCTTGCCGAATTGGAGGATATGCAGTTTATCCAGCTCCAACAGGATTATCTCACCGCCAAGGAAAAGCTGCTTCTGGCAGAATCCGAGTTCAACCGCCAGCGCGACCTGAATGCGAGCAAGGCCAGCAGTGACCGCGTCTTTCAGCAAGCCAGGGCCGAAATGGAAACCCAGCGCATACTAGCGAGCGCATTGGCACAAAAACTCGAAGTGATCGGCATTGATCCGGCCCACCTCAAAGCCGACAAAATTTCCAAAAGTGTGTCCATTAAATCGCCTATCAATGGTTTCGTTTCCAAAGTCAATGTCAATGTGGGCAAATACACCGCGCCTACGGATATGCTGTTTGAGCTTGTAAATCCGAGCGACATTCATCTGGTTTTGAATGTGTTTGAAAAGGACCTCGGCGCGTTGTCGGTAGGCCAGCGCGTTACCGCATTTACCAATGGCGATCCGTCAAAGAAATTCCAGGCTGAAATTATCCTGATCACCAAAAGCCTCGACCAGGACAGGATGGCGGAGGTGCACTGCCATTTTACAAAATACAATTCGGCGCTCGTGCCGGGTATGTTCATGAACGGCGAGGTGTCGGTCAGCAATAAAAAAGCACTAACCGTTCCTGAGGATGCACTCGTGCGCTGGGAGAACAAATTTTACGTTTTCACCGACAACGGCAGCGGCAATTTTGAAATGATCCACGTCAAACCCGGCGTCATTAACCAGGGCAAGCAACAAATCGAAGCAACCGGCATCGACGACAGCACCAGGCTCGTTGTGAAGAACGCTTACGCATTGCTAATGAAGATCAAGAATACAGAAAAGGATGGCTAGGGTTTATTGTTATAGTGCAAACTGGTTCATAAAATTGCAAACGTTTGCATAAAATTCATAAAAAGTTTAAAATACGCGATAAAACTGCTTTATTTGTATTGAAAGGCCTATTTATTTCAAGATTAAACTGAAAAAATATGCCCGGTTTGAAAAAGTATAATTTAAACAAAAAATACAAATGTCGAATAGATCCGGACGAATTAAGGTTGCCATTGTTGGCGTTGGGAATTGTGCGAGTTCATTGGTGCAGGGCGTTGAATATTACACCACGTTTTCCGAACTTAAATCGGGGTTAATGGCAGACGATATCGGGGGTTATAAAGCGGCTGACATTGAATTTGTCTGCGCTTTTGAAGTGGATGAAAGAAAGATCGGCTTGCCTTTAAGAGAAGCCATTTTTGCTAAACCCAACTGCACAATTGTCCTCAATAGTGACATCAAATCCGATGCGCCCGTGTACCCGTCGCCCGTTCTGGATGGTGTTTCACCGCAAATGGCAGCATACCCGGCTGAGGACCGTTTTGTGATCAAGAGTGAGTTGGCAGAAACGGATCTCCTGGCGCAAAGCGAGCAGTATAATAAGGATCTGGTAGCCTCCATGCGCAGTAAAATTGTAGCGCAACTCAGGCAGCATGAAGCAGAAGTGCTGATTAATTATCTGCCGGTTGGATCACAGCTGGCAACCGAATTTTACGCTGAGATCTGCCTTGAACTGGGCATCTCGCTGGTGAATTGCATTCCGGTTTTCATTGCTTCCGATCCGCAGTGGGAACAGCGTTTCGTCGATGCAGGCATTCCGATCATTGGTGACGATATGCGCAGCCAGTTTGGCGCCAGCATTGTTTCTCAAATGTTACAGGAACTGGCTTTCGAGCGTGGACATCATGTGAAGGCGCACATTCAGCGCAATGTAGGCGGCAACACCGACTTCCTGAATATGGAAGACAAGGCGCGTCTCAAATCAAAGAAAATTTCCAAAGAGAATGTCATCCGCGCGCAAAACGACATTCGCGGCATTTCCACGCAGGACAGCTTCCTGCACGCGGGACCGTCGGAATACATTGCTTATTATGGCGATAATAAAGTGGCCAATTTCCGGCTGGAACTCGAAGGCTTCATGGGAGCGCCTGTGATCCTGGACGCGCAGCTTTCGGTTCAGGACTCACCCAACTCGGCGGGCGTGGTCATTGATGCCATTCGTTACGTGTATGTTGCGCGGGAAATGGGGCTGGTAGGTGCATTAAGAGGTCCGTCCGCTTCAACCCAAAAAACACCGCCCGAGCAAATGATGTTCAGCGATGCCATTTATGAATGCCATGCCCTTGCCAATCGCAAGCTTACCGACTCTACACGCAAGCAGCTGGCGAAAACGGCCGTAGCAGAGTAACCAATGTATAAATACGCATCCAGATTCTGGTTTTAGCTTTCCTAACCCGGGTTTCGTTTGCATTCCTGACCATTTCTTCTGAATATTCGTTGCCTGGATCATATGCACATGATCCAGGCAACGGGAAGAAATTAAGGTTTAAATAGTTGTAGAAAATGAAAGTGTTTGTTGTTGGTTCGGGTAAGTTGGCAAGTGCAATTCTTTCGGCTGCTGCGACCTTTCAAAACTGCTCGCTCATTCCCTGGGAACCGGAATTTCAGCAAACAACGGAAAAGGCAATGGTCCTGCATTGCGGTTCCGGGCGACAGATTGTTGAATGCATAAGGTTCTGTCAGCAAACAGGTTCTGCTTTCATCGAGCTCTCCACTGGCTTGGAAACGGAACATATGACACCCAATTTTCCACTCATTATTTGCCCGAATACTTCCATGCTAATGCTCCGGACCATGGCTATGTTAGGTCAGTTTGGGAGGCATTTCAAGGATTACCAGATATCCATTACAGAATCGCATCAGGCCGCGAAACAGACCGAACCCGGGACGGCTTATAATTTTGCCAATTCGCTCGCATTTCCGGTTGATCAGATCGTTTCCGTACGGGAACCTGAAACACAATCCATCGAAATCGGTATTCCGGATGAATTTCTTGGTAAACACGCTTATCATAAAATCACTATCCAGGATGGCAATGATGCGTTGACCATTGAAACAAAAGTGCTTGGCCATGCGTCTTATGCAGCCGGCGTAAGTCAGATTATTGATTTGATATTGAAAACTGACCTAGAAAACAGGCGCTATAATGTTCTGGAATTAATGCAATAGCCCAAGCACATGAATACGAAAGCATCCTTTTTTGATAAGAAACTAATGATCGGCTCCGTGATCGTGATTGCTGGCAGCGCGATTGTTGTTGCGGTTATTAAGGGCGCGGAAAGCATTCATTTACCCTACATTGTTGCCGTGCTGACCGCCGTTTCTTTGGGATTTGCAGAACCCCGCAAAGGCTGGTTTTTAGCATTATTACAATGCATCCTTATGCTGGCAGGTTACTTCCTCTTTACCAGTTTACCCGAAAACACAGCCCGGCAAGAGCTGGAAAATTTCAGTCTGTACGGCTCGCTCATCCTGACATTCGTTGCCAGTTTTTTGGGCGGTTTCATCAAAAGAGCTTTCAATACTTAGGAAGCGACCGCTCTTACAAATACTTTTTCATATAATTAATGATGTGCGTCCAGTCGCCGGGGAGCACGCTGTGTCCGCCGTCGTGCATGAAGTAACCAAGCTCATTCATGAGTAAGGAGGTGTCACCCGCGGCAGGCATAACCGTCGTTTGGGGGCCTTTTTCCTTAAATAACTTATAAACCGGAGCTGCTGCAACAGCCGCTAAAAACTCGCCCTTCGGATCCGACCAGTAATCGGTGCTGCCTGTCTGGAGCAGCAATGGTCTGGGTGCAATCAGAGATATCAGCATATGTCCGTCCACGGGCAAGCTGTTTACATCGGCCGCATAGTCATGGTATTTGGGCGCAAACTGATATAAATACCGGCTCGGATCAGAAATGTGCTGGATTGTTTCGCCATAATGCCGCCTGCTCAGCGCCGCGCCGCCTTCGCCGGAAATGCTGGCGATAATGACTTTGTAACGCGGATCATGCGCTCCCGCCCATAGCACTGTTTTCCCCAAACGCGAAGCACCTTGCAATGCAACACGCTTGCTGTCAATGGATTTGTCCGTTTCGAAATAATCCATAGCACGGCTCAGTCCCCAGCCCCATGCTGCTATGGCGCCCCACTCGTCGGCTGCCGTCTGTGTTTGTCCGGGTTTTAAATGAACGCTGCGGATTCCGTGCTTGATGCCATCTTTAAAATCGGGCTCGATATCGCCGTAATAAACCGTTGCAAACCCAAAGCCGGCATCCATAAACTGCTCTACATTCATTTTCCCAAATGCCGTAGGCTTATCCGCTTTCACACGCTGGCCCTCTTTATTCCAGACATTGCCGATCATCAGACCGGGATCATCAATCAGCTGATTATAAGCAATAAATGAAATGTTCATCAGCAACGGAACGGGTTTGGTCGCCGCCGTCGGTGTGTATATGACCAGGTTCATTTTATGGTCTGCCGTGTCTTTGGTAAAGTAAACCGTAACCTGCTTGCGGGTCGCTTTCCCATTGAATGCAGGCGTTCCTTTATCAAAAACGGTAAAGTGCATATCCACCGGGCGTCCGGGCATTTTACCAAATTGTGATTCTTCAAACAACTTCACAATTTCTGGCCGACGCTTTTTCGTCCAAACCTCAGCACTGGTCACTTTCCGCCCGTCATTGGTTTTCAGCGGATCGGGCAGGGTGTAAGTGCCTGCTGAATCTTCGGAATAATTGACCGGAAAACCCGCAACCATCGTCGGGCGGTTCGCGGCTTGCTGTTGCGCAGATGCTAAGTAGCTGGCAGACAGTATGCAACAGATCATCCACCTCCTGGCAGATGTATGAAACGGTGGCTTTGTAAATTTTTGCATAGGATTGATTTTACATTGTTCCTATAAGTAAGACAGTGTTCAAATCTATCGGCGAAGATCCTGTTTAGAAAACCTTTGTTTCATCCCGGATTGTCTTTATTAAGAAAGTGCAATTTCAAACGTTTGCTTTTTGTCACCTTTGGATATTTTGGATTATAACACATTGTGTCAATTTAACACTTTCGTTTAATTTCGAACATTTACTTTTGCCCTTTGCAATCGTTCCCGGTAACGTGTGCAGAAATAAAATCGAAAATTATCTTGCTTACCAGATTCTGTATAAATAGACTTGAACAGGGTTTCTATTGTACTTTATCAATGGACAATCGAAGTTGTATTGAAATAGTTTTATTTTAAATCGTTCGATGAATATGGCAAGGGCTTTTCTACTTTTTCTATTTCTTTTCGCCGTGTCCTTTTCCGGAACTGCGCAGAACCGCCAGTTGAAGGGCGTCGTGACCGATGCAGCTTCCAAAGAAGCCATGGCAGGCGTTTCCGTTCTTGTTGCAGGAACGACGCAGGGCACCACTACGGACGGCGAAGGGAAATTTTCACTCAGCCTTCCGGCGGATGGGAAATCGATTATTATCAGCTATGTCGGTTTTATGAAACAAACCGTCGAGATCGGCAACCGCTCAATGGTGGAAGTGGCTTTGGAGCCGGACGTGAAGGCGCTGGAAGATGTGGTTGTGGTGGGTTATGGCGAACAAAAGCGCTCGCATTTAACAGGCGCTGTGGCAACGGTGAAGATCAATGAGATCGACGAGCTGCCGGTCGGCGACATTTCGTCGGCGCTTGTGGGCAAGTTACCGGGAGTTTCGGTAAGCGGCGGTTCGGCGCGGCCGGGAACGCCTGCTTCCATCGTGATCCGTAACCCTACCAAAGCCTCGAAAGACGGCGGCAGCAATTCGCCCCTTTACATTATAGATGATGTGATCCGCACCGAGGCTGATTTCCAGCTGCTGGATGCTTCTGAAATAGAAAACCTCTCAATCCTCAAAGATGGAGCGGCGGCTGTTTATGGGGCACGTGCCGCATTAGGCGTGGTTGTGGTGCGCACACGTCGCGGGAAGGCGGGCAAGCCGCAGGTGAATTACACCACCACATTTGGCGTATCCGAAGCCACGGACCGCTCCAAAATGATGAACGGCGTCCAGCTCGCCACTTATCTCAACGATTTCAACAGGACAAGAGGACTGGCAGCAACTGATCCCGAATTTTACTCACCCGACGAGCTCGAACATTTCAGAAACAACAACTACGACTGGTTTGATATGGCCTGGAAACCTTCCTTCAATACAAGGCATGCCATCAACATCAGCGGAGGAACGGAGCGGGCCACATTCTTTGCCGGCGCCACCTATTTTGCACAAAACGGAAACGTAGACAACATCAGTTACAAGAAATGGAATTTCCGCGCAAGCAGCGACGTCAAGATCACCAAAAATCTGAAAGTAGGATTGGGCGTGAGTGGAAATTTGTCTGATAACAAATTATTTTATCTCAAACAGGGCGGTGAGAATGTGGAAAAAGACGTAACAAATCTTTTGAATACACCCCAATTTATCCCGCCTTACGTCAATGGTTTGCCCGTTCTGCTTCCCGGCGGTTCTTCTACAACCGGTTTTCATTTTTTTGAAGCCCAAAAGCTCAACAACTACACACGCGCCAGAAATGTGGTGCTGAATATCAATGCTTATCTGGAATACAATGTGCCGTTTGTTCAGGGCCTGAAAGTGCGCGGGGTTTACAACAAAAACCTGGGCAATGACTGGGGAAAACAATTTGGCACCTATTATAAGACTTACGGTTTCTCGATGGAGGGCGAAAACCGGCACATTTACGGAGGAACGCCCAATGCGCCCACGCGGCTCAACAATGGTGACCGCCTGAGATTCAATCCCGGTTACTCCGAATCCTATCAAATGAATGTGAACCTCAGTTATGCACGCGATTTTGGCCGGCACTCGGTGAGCGCGCTTGCGTTGGTGGAGCAGTCGGAGATTTACTCAGAAAGCATTGCCACATTCAAGGAAGGCATTTTTGAAGGCGGAAATGATTATTTAATGTCCGCACTGGGAGCCAAGGACATCGGCCCGAACACAGCGAACGAAAGCGGCGTTCTTTCCTATGTCGGCAGGTTGAATTACAGTTTTGCAGAACGCTATTTGCTTGAAGTCTCCTTCCGTCGCGATGCGTCCACGAAATTTGCCCCCGAATATCGCTGGGGCACATTCCCTCAGGTTTCGGCCGGCTGGGTGCTTTCGGAGGAAAATTTATTTAAAGAAAAACTCAGCTTCATCAACTTCCTGAAACTCCGCGCATCCATCGGATTCCTGGGGGGAGACCGCACGGCCAACTGGCAATGGTTGCAGCGTTATACGCCCCAGGCTTCCAATGGCGCAGTTTTCGGAGGAAACAGCGACCGCACGGTGGGGATCAAGCTTGAAAAACTGCCCAACTACTTTGGCCGCTGGGATGATGTTACCAAAAAGAACATTGGTCTGGACGCATCCTTTCTGAACAGCAAACTGACCGCGGGTCTCGACTTTTACCACGATCACGGCTACAACCTGCTCACGACATTATCCTCATCCGTCCCGCTGACCATCGGTTCGGTGATGCCTTCGGAAAATTATGAGACCATTAATTCTTTCGGTTTCGAGTTTTCAACCGGCTGGAGCAGCAAAATCGGCAAGAGCATTGATTACAATGTAAATGCATTCCTAGCCTGGAACGACAACCGGAATGTGCTCGTGGATGTAGCGCCGTCGAATGTAGGCACCTGGCTGGACCCAACGGGCCGTTCGGGCGACCGCGGAATTATGGGTTACCAATATCTTGGCATGTTCCGTTCGCAGGACGAAGTGGATCGGTTCCTTGAACAAAACAATGGTTACACAATCTTTGGAAGAGCGCCGATGCCTGGCATGCTTTACTATAAGGATATCCGCGGCCCGCGCCAGACAGATGGCAGCTACGAAGCGCCCGACGGCAAAATCACCGAAGATGATATGGATTACCTGTCTAACAAGGAGAACAACCATTACAATTTCGGTCTGTCGCTGGGTTTTGGTTTCAAAGGGTTCAGGCTGGATGTTGTTAGCGCAGGATCATTTGGCGGGCAAGGCATTGTAGATGGCGACGCACGGAAAAAAGCAGCCGTAGACGTTTCCCGTCCTGTTTTCTGGGCTGATCATTACACGCCCGAAAATCCTAATGCAGCCTATCCCGACCCTTATTACGACGACACTTATTCAGTGGCATCATCATTCTGGTTCCGCGACGCATTTGTGTTCCGCATGCGCAGTATGAATGTGTCTTACAGTTTGAATCAGAATATTTCCAAAAAACTGGGTGTGAGCGGCCTCAAACTGATCGGCGTCGCCATGAACCCGTTCAATTTCTACAATCCATACGATTACAAAGGCTCGGTAGGCGCTTATAACGTGTATCCGCTGATGAAAACCTGGTCATTGGGATTAAATCTTACACTTTAAAACGGACTCAAATGAAACCGCAACATATTCTTTTACTGGCAGCTGTTTTACTGACTTCGGGCTGCGAAAAAGTGCTTGACAAAACGGACCTTTCGGCATTCAATGAGGAGCAGGTTTTCAATGACACACTGCTGGCCCGGGGTTATGTCGATTATGTGTATGACCAAAACCTGCCCGTATGGCCAACCGGCGACTTCCTGAAAGCCACAGACGAGATCTCCGGCGAAACGCGATTTTTCGAAGGGACCGTGCAGGTGAACACCGTCGCTGATTTCGGGACTTCTGTAAATGCCACAAACAATTATGGAAAGATCCGTTCTATCAATCAGTTTTTAGCCAAAATGCCTGCCAGTGCGCTCAGTGAGGGTTATAAAAAGCAATTGATGGGGCAAGTCACATTCTTCCGTGCTTACCGCTATTTTGATCTTGTACAGCTTTACGGCGGCGTGCCCCTGGTGCTGGAACCGCTTGGTGCGATAGGTGAAGAGGAGAAAGAGCAGGCCGCTATTCCAAGAAGCAGCACGTCGGAAAGCATTCAGCAAATTGTAACGGACCTTAATTTCAGCATCGAAAACCTCCCGGGGAAATGGAACGATTCCAACGACTGGGGCCGGATCACAAGTGGAGCAGCCGCTGGTTTCAAGGGCCGGATTTTACTCCATTATGCAAGTCCGCAATTCAATCCGACTGACCTGCCGGAACGCTGGCAGGCGGCCTATGATGCTAATAAACAGGCGATTGAGCTGTTGAAAGCAAATGGTTTTGGGTTACACCAGAGTTTCAAAGACCTGTGGTTTACAGAGGCCAACAACCCGGAGGCTGTGTGGGTGACAAGCTATAACAATAAAGTAGGGGACCAGATCAATAAAAATCAAACCTGGGACAACAATACGCGGCCTTCCTACCTGGGTACAGGAAGCGGCTCCAACCAGCCGACCTGGGAAATGGCGCAGGCTTTCCCAATGAAGAATGGTAAAAATATTGAAGAAAAAGGCTCAGGCTACGATCCAAAGCTGTTTTACAAAAACCGCGACCCAAGATTTGACAACACCATTGCCTACAACGGCGCAACCTGGCACATTAACGGAAACACGAATTACAGGTTATGGACCTATTTTGTAAACAACAAGACCGTTGAACAAAAGGCCACAGTAACCGGCTTCTATGTCCGCAAAGCCATTGATCCAAATCTGCCCACCGGCGCAGTCGCCAACAGCGGAACCGACTGGATAGAAATGCGTTACGCCGAAGTAATGCTCAATCTCGCCGAAGCCGCCTGCGGCATCAACAAGCTGGACGAAGCCTACACACAACTGAAAGCAATCCGCCAAAGAGCCGGCATCGACCCGGGAGCAGACGGTTTCTACGGCCTGAACCCAAAAATGACCCGCGCACAAATGTTCCAGGCCATCCTGCACGAAAGACAAATAGAGCTCGCCTTCGAAGGTAAACGCTTCTGGGACCTCCGCCGCTGGAAACAATTCGAAACCAGACTAAACGGAAAACGCAGAACCGGCGTAACCATCAACCTGAAAACATCCGCCATATCACCCGAAGACTTCGCCGCCCGCCGGGACGGCATGAGCCTGGACTCCGTTTACCGCAACTACATGGAAATTATCCCCAAAGACCTGGACACTAAATACACAATCAAATGGCTGCCCGAATACTACTTCTTCGCCATCCCCAGTACAGCATTAACTAATAATGCCAGGCTCGAACAAAATATCGGGTGGCCTTCAGGGACGTTTGATCCGTTGAAGTAGTAAGGGGCGGTCTTCGGCTCCGCTCAGACTGACAGGGCCTATTGACGAATACTAGTCTGTCACACTGAGCGGAGCCGAAGTGAAGCCCTGTCACACTGAGCGGAGCCGAAGTGAAGCGTGTCACACTGAGCGGACCGGGCCGCCGATGCGGCCGAAGTGAGCCCTGTCACACTGAGCGGACCAAGCCGCCGATGCGGCCGAAGTGCAAGCACAACGTCAACAAACAACCAAAATGCAAAACCAACAACAAACATGATATCAAAAAAATCAATCTCACTCCAACTCCTGACAGCAGCCTTATCAATCCTGGCGCCAGCCGCACAGGCGCAGTATCCTAAAATCCCACCGGCGGCGCAGAAAACCAGTGATTCGCTTCTCAAAGCGGCAATGTGGAAATCGGAGATTGCCTGGCAGAAGGCTTGGCCGATTATAGAGCAGGAGGCCAGGAACGGGAAGCCCTACATTCCGTGGGCGGCGCGGCCGGTGGATCTGCCGCAGTCCGATATTCCAGCTTTTCCCGGGGCAGAAGGTGGTGGCGCTTATAGTTTTGGCGGTCGTGGAGGGAAGGTTTATGTGGTGAAAAGTCTGGAAGACAGCGGGCCGGGGACCTTACGAGATGCTTGTGAGCAGGGCGGCGCAAGGATCATTGTTTTTAATGTGGCGGGCATCATTCGTTTGAAAACACCGCTGATCATCCGTGCGCCTTACATTACTATTGCCGGACAAACGGCGCCGGGCGATGGTGTGTGCGTGGCGGGCGAGACGGTCTGGATCAATACGCATGACGTGGTGATCCGGCACATGCGTTTTCGCCGGGGCGAAACATTTGTGGGACGCCGCGATGACTCGATTGGTGGTAACCCGATCGGCAATATTATGATCGACCACGTTTCGGCTAGCTGGGGATTGGATGAGAATATGTCGATGTATCGGCATATGTATAATGACAGCACGGGTGCTGCCGAAGCGAAGCTTCCTACGGTGAATATTACGATTCAGAATTCCATTTTCTCAGAAACACTGGACACGTGGAACCACTCCTTCGGGAGCACGCTGGGTGGAGAGAATTGTACGTTTATGCGCAATCTATGGGCAAATAACGCTGGTAGAAATCCTTCCATCGGTTGGTTTGGTATATTTAATTTTACAAATAATGTGGTCTTCAACTGGGTCCACCGCTCTATTGATGGCGGCGATTACCGTGCGATGTACAACATTATAAATAACTATTTCAAACCCGGTCCGCAGACGCCGAAAGACGGCCCGATCGCGCATCGGATCGTCAAACCCGAAGCAGGCAGGAGCAAACTTGGTTACCAGGTTTATGGCCGTGCTTATGTGCATGGCAATATTATGGAGGGTTTCGACGCGGTTACCAAAGACAATTGGAACGGCGGTGTGCAGGTGGAAGAGCTTCCTAATACTGGAAAATACAAAGATAAAATGAAGTGGAACCAGCCATTGCCTATGCCACAATTCCCGATCATGAGTGCCAAAGAATCATTTGATTATGTGCTCACTCACGCAGGCGCAACGTTGCCCAGGCGCGATCCGGTAGATACGCGGGTGACCACACAGGTCAGGACAGGAAAGATCAATCCGATTGATGGTGTTACTTTGCCAAAAACCCAATTTGAGCACCGTCGCTTGCCGATTGATTCATACAAAAACGGGATCATTACAGATATTTCGCAAGTTGGTGGCTATCCGGAATACAAGGGAACGCCTTATAAGGATTCGGACGATGATGGCATGCCGGACGATTGGGAAATTAAGTATAGCCTCAACCCAAATGACGCTTCGGACGCACAAAAGGACATGAGCGGCGACGGTTATGCCAACATTGAAAAATTCATCAACGGCATCGATCCGAAAAAGAAGACAAATTGGAAAGACCCTAAGAATAACCGAGATACGCTGGCTTCATTAAAGGAAACGTCTAACAGAAAATAAGATTTTGAAGGTTAAGGACTATATAAAAAGGGTGATTGTGCAGAATACAATCCTGTCGCTGACGGGATTGTATTTATTTATGCCCGATTATGCCCTGGCCCAGAAAAAAATCAAAGCACCATCTCCTGTCGCCATGGGCGAGGACGGAAAGCTACATTACGCGCCGGATTCGCTCGGGAACCGCATTGTCGACTTCTCCTATGCCGGTTATATGTCGGGAAACAAGCCAATTCCCAATGTTGCTATCCGGGTTGTTGTGCCTGCCAAGCCAGGTGATGCTACATTACGGATTCAGTCCGCAATCGATTATGTGGGAACCTTGCCGGCGGATCGGGATGGGATTCGAGGGGTGGTATTCTTGGAAAAAGGCGTCCATACCATCCAGGGAAGTCTTTTGGTTAAAAAATCTGGAATCATTATCCGGGGAAATGGCACGCGGGAAGACAAAACAATAATACTGGCAGCCGGACTTTCCAGGGAAACTATCATTCAGATTTCAGGTGCGAATGATATAAAGAAAAGCAAATCCATTGAAGTAGCAGATGAATACGTCCCGGTTAATGCATTGACATTCAATGTGTCAAATGCAGCTAATCTGAAAACCGGTGACCGGATTCAACTCCATCGTCCATCGACCAAAGCGTGGATTCAACTACTGAAAATGGAGGAATTCGGTGGCGAAACGGGCTGGCTAGGATGGAAGCCCGGGCAGCGGGACGTTGTCTGGGACCGCACCATTACAGCCATTTCGGGCAACCAGATCACCATTCAAGCACCTTTAACGACCGCTTTGGACAATAAATATGGCGGCGCTTTTATAGCCAAATATGAATGGCCTGGACGCATTAGTCAGGTCGGGATTGAAAATCTTTGCATTGAATCTACATTTGATCCGGCTAATCCAAAAGACGAAGACCATCGCTGGATGGGTGTAACAATGGATAATGTCGAAAATGCCTGGGTAAGGCAGGTTCATTTTAAAGGCCTTGCGGGTTCGGCGGTGGCACTTTTTGAGGCGGCTTCGCAGGTTACTGTTGAGGATTGCAAGTCGGTGATGCCTGTTTCCGAAATAGCGGGGCAGCGGCGGAATACATTTTACACACAAGGGCAGTTAACGCTTTTTCAAAGGTGTTATGCCGAAAACGGCTATCACGATTTCACCACGGGTTACCGCGCGGCGGGACCTAATGCTTTCGTCCAATGCGAGTCAATTCAGCCATTCGGGTTCAGTGGCGCGGCGGATAGCTGGGCTTCCGGGGTTCTTTTTGATAATGTAAATGTCGATGGGCAGGCATTGAGCTTCAAAAATCGCGGTCAGGATGGCCATGGTGCCGGCTGGACTGCGGCTAACAGTGTTATGTGGCAATGTGCTGCCTCCCGTGTGGAGAATTTCAGCCCGCCAGGTGCGACGAATTTTGCATTCGGAATCTGGGCAGAATTTGCGGGTGATGGTTTTTGGGAAAATGTGAATGAGCACATCAAACCGCGCAGTTTGTATGCTGCGCAGCTAGCGGAAAGGGTTGGTAATGAAGCAATCGAACATGCCGCGCTTATGCCAAAAGAATCCGAGGCATCCAGCAGTCCGAGCATTGCACAAGCGGCAGAACTAACTGCAAAATCGAATGTTCCGGCAGCTTCATTGGCAGACTGGATTGATGCCGCCTCGAAAAGAAATCCGATTCCCATTGCCTACGCCAATGCGAAGACCATTGACGAAATTGGTATAAAACAAATAGCGCAAAAGACAAATCTACCACCGTTAACCATCCAAAACGGCTGGCTGGTGCGTGGTGAAGAAGTGATTACCGGCAACCGCCAGGAAGTGCCGTGGTGGCGCGGAAGCATTCGTCCGCATGATGTGGCGCAGGCCAAACCGCACATGACCCGCTTTGTTCCGGGTCGGTCAGGCGCGGGATTAACCGACGTTCCGGAAGCAATGACAGATTCTCTATTAGCCAAAAACATCACGGTACTCGACCACAATTACGGACTCTGGTACGAACGCCGCCGAGACGATCACGAGCGGATTCGCCGAATCGACGCGGAAGTTTGGCCGCCATTTTACGAGCAGCCATTTGCCAGAAGCGGCAACGAAACTGCCTGGGACAACCTCAGTAAATACGATCTCACGAAATACAACCACTGGTATTGGCAGCGGCTCAAAACATTTGCACAACTAGCTGACCAAAAAGGCCTTGTTCTTTATCATCAAAATTATTTTCAGCACAACATTCTCGAAGCAGGCGCACATTATGCCGATTTTCCATGGCGCACAGCCAACAATGTCAATAACACAGGCTTCCCCGAACCACCGCCTTACGCGGGTGACAAGCGGATTTTCATGGCTGAGCAGTTTTATGACATTGCTAATCCGCAACGCCGGGCCATCCACACGGCCTACATCCGCAAATGCCTCGAAAACTTCGCAGATCAAAGCGGCGTCATTCAATTTATTGGTGCAGAATACACGGGTCCGCTGCACTTTGTAAAGTTCTGGCTGGATGTGATTGCGGTTTGGGAAAAGGAAACGGGCAAAAACGCACTGATCGCATTGAGCACCACAAAGGACGTTCAGGATGCAATTTTGGCAGAGCCCAACTATGCCAAAATCGTAGACATTATAGACATCCGTTACTGGCATTTACGCGAGGATGGCACATTTTATGCGCCGGAAGGAGGCAAAAATCTGGCTCCCCGCCAACACGCCAGATTACAGAAAACGGGCAAAATTTCCTTTGCATCCATTTACAAAGCTGTGCTCGGATACAGACAAAAATATCCCGGAAAAGCGGTCCTATATTCAGCCGGAAATTACGATTCCAATGCTTGGGCGGTGTTCATGGCTGGCGGATCCATCAGCGCAATCCCACGCGTTTCGAGTGAATTTTTAGCGGATGTTTCCAAGATGAAGCCGGATACATCTGGCGGTTATAAACTGGTGAATCCGGGTGTGGCGGCCGTTTTTTATAAGGAGGCCAATGCTGATCTGAACATTGATCTGACTGGTTTCAAAGGAAATTATGTGCTTCGACGCATTGATCCGGTCACTGGAACATGGATTGGTAAAAGCGAAAAAGTAAAGGGTGGAAAGATAATTCAGGCGGTGACTTCTGCGCAAGCAAAGGCCGCTCCTATGGTAATCTGGGTTTCAAAATATTGATTATGCGTACAAAAAACGGACTATATTTTTTGCTGATTTTCCTCGTCGCCATAAGTGCGTGTTCCAAAAGAAGCATCGGGCCTGCGGTGCTGAAAGCGGAAAACTTCCGGCATCACGTGGAAAAATTCAACCGGATGGAGGACGAAAACAAGGTGAATGCTATCCCCAATGCGCAATCGTGGGACTGGATGAAGGCTAATATTCCCTTGTTTGACAGCCCCCAGGATAATTTTCAGGAGATCTATTATTATCGCTGGTGGACATTCCGCAAGCACATTCACAACACGCCGCAGGGTTTCATCATCACCGAATTCCTGGTCGACCGTAATTATGCGGATAAATACAACATGATCAGCTGCGCGCTCGGGCATCACATTTATGAGGGCCGCTGGCTCCATAACCAGCAGTATATCAATGATTACGTAAATGTCTGGTTTCGCGGAAATGAAGGTGGGAGGATGAAAAAACTGCTGACATTCAGCAGTTGGACAGCAGATGCGCTTTTCAACAGATACAAGGTTAACAGGGATAAAGCATTCGTGTTGAACATGTTGCCCGACCTGCAATCCGAATATCAGGCGTGGGAAAAAGACCGCCGCACAGCCACCGGACTTTTCTGGCAAACGGATGTCAAGGATGGCATGGAAGAATCGCTCAGCGGCGGCAGGCGGGAGCAGAATGCCCGGCCTACCATCAACAGTTATATGTATGGCAACGCCCGGGCCATCGCTCAAATCGCCGCTTTAAAGGGGGATTCAACGACCAGAAGCCTGTATAACGCCAAGGCAGATACACTCAAAACATTGATTACCAGCAAACTCTGGAATCCGGAAAACAACTTTTTTGAAACAGTAAAAAAGGGCGGCGCAGGAGAATTTGCAGGCGTTCGCGAGGCCATCGGTTATATTCCGTGGTATTTCAATTTAGCTGATGAGAAACATGATATAGCCTGGCAGCAAGTCATTGATCCAAAGGGCTTTCGGGCGCCATTTGGCCTCACCACCGCAGAGCGCCGCCACCCTGATTTCCGTACGCATGGCTGCTGCAAATGTGAGTGGGACGGCGCAGTTTGGCCATTCGCCACTTCGCAGACGTTAACCGGCATGGCCAACAGGATGAATACCGACAAAGCAAAGCCACTTACTGACACCACGTATTTCCGGTTAATGGAGCTGTATGTAGAATCACAATATTATCGCGGGAAGCCCTACATAGGCGAATATCTGGACGAAACGACGGGTTACTGGCTCAAAGGTGACCAGGAAAGAAGCCGCTATTACAATCATTCGACATTCAATGATCTCATTATTTCTGGTTTGGTCGGGCTGCGGCCGAGGGAAGATGATATGATTGAAGTCAACCCATTGATCCCTCAGGAAAAGTGGGACTGGTTTTGCCTCGATAATGTGCTTTATCACGGTAAGATCCTGACTATCATATGGGATAAGAACGGAGATCATTACAAAAAAGGAAAAGGATTACAAGTTTTGGTCAACGGAAAAAAAGCAGGATCATCAGAAAACATCGAAAGATTATTGATTAAACAAATATGAAAAAACACCTCATCCCAATCGCCGCATTCCTGTTCTGTCTCGCCAGTCATGTTCACGCCCAAACCTGGAAAGACGGCATCATCACCGATGAATTTATTTTCGAAAAAACCTCCTTCCCGGAAAGTCATGCTTCCACGATTGTAGAAACGCCCGGCGGACTGGTAAGCGCGTTTTTTGGCGGGACAAAAGAACGCAATCCCGATGTAGGAATCTGGGTAAGCCGCCTCGAAAGCGGCAGATGGACTGCACCCGTGGAGGTGGCCAACGGCATCGTCAACGATACATTGCGCTATGCCTGCTGGAACCCGGTTCTATATCAGATTCCGAATGGTGAACTGTTGCTTTTCTACAAAGTAGGGCCGAATGTGCCGGGATGGAAGGGTTTCCTGATCACCTCGAAGGACAATGGCAAAAGCTGGTCAAAACCCAGGGAATTGCAGGAAGGATTTCTTGGCCCGATCAAAAACAAACCTGTTTTGCTCGCGAATGGCGAATTATGGTGCCCGTCGAGCACGGAGGGAAAGGGCGGCTGGCGCGTTCATTTCGAAGTGACGCCCGATTTTGGGAAAACATGGCGAAAAGTTGGCCCGCTGAATGATGGAAAAACGATCCAGGCCATTCAACCGAGCCTTTTAACTTATAAAAACGGAGATATGCAGATCTTGTGCCGCAGCCGGAACCGCGCCATTGTTGAATCGTGGTCAAAGGATGGCGGTAAAACTTGGTCCGAAATGAAGGCGTCCAATCTGCCTAATAACAACTCCGGGACTGATGCGGTGACAATGAAAGATGGGCGGCAATTGCTCGTTTACAACCACGTGCTGCCTCCGGGCAACGAAGCAAAAGGCCCGCGGACGCCATTGAATGTGGCGATTTCAAAAGAGGGTAAAAAGTGGGAAGCCGTGCTGGTTTTGGAAGATTCGCCTATCAGCCAGTATTCTTATCCGTCTGTGATTCAGTCGGCGGATGGCATGGTGCACATTGTTTACACGTGGCGTCGTGAGCGGATCAAATATGTGAAAATTGATCCGACGAAATTAAAAGGAAAGGCCATTAACGACGGCAAATGGCCACAATAAAGGCCGACTGAAATGAATGCTGTTTAGGAAGGTTAAGCCTGAATTTTTACCAAGATCAACCATGAAACGAAGGACATTTTTAAGCCTGTTAACCCTCTCCGGAGCGCTCTCGCACTGGGCACCGCCGCTTTTGGCAAAAGGAAAAAAGCAGCGCTATAAGGTTGCGGTCATTGATCTGATGATCCTGAAACGTCAGAAATTGAGCGCCTTACCATTGGCTAAGGAGATCGGGGCGGATGGTTTGGAAGTGGATATGGGCGGGCTGGGGGACAGGCCGACGTTTGATAACAAACTGGCCGATCCGGCAATAAGAACACAATATTTAGACAAAGCTAAGGAGCTTAATCTGGAAATCTGCTCGCTGGCGATGACCGGTTTTTATTCGCAATCATTCGCTAAACGCGACGGCATTGAAAAGACGATTGGCGATTGCATTGAAACCATGAAACAGATGGGCATCAAAACGGCTTTTCTGCCGATGGGCGTGCAGGGCGATCTGGTTAAAAATCCGGAATTGCGGCCTCAGATCATTGAGAGGCTGAAAAGCATCGCGCCCATGGCAGAGAAAGCGGGCGTTGTCATTGGCATTGAAACCGCGCTCAGTGCAGCAGAAGAGGTGAAGTTATTGGACGACGTTGGCTCAAAAGCGATTCAGATCTATTTCAACTTTTCGAACGCGCTGGAAGCTGGCCGGGATGTGAATGAGGAATTAAAAATTTTGGGCAAAAACCGCATTTGCCAGATCCATTGCACGGATAAGGACGGCGTTTGGCTCGAAAACAACACCCGGCTTGACATGAAAAAGGTGAAGGCAACATTGGATAAAATGGGCTGGAAAGGCTGGCTGGTGATAGAACGCTCACGCGATGCAGCAAACCCGCGCGACGTAAAAGGGAATTTCGGCGCCAACACCAGATTCATTAAATCTATTTTTCAAAACGCATAAAACGCAACCATTATGAACCTGAAATCATTCCTGCTGAGCATTGCATTGCTGACTTCCGCATTGGCAAATGCCCAAAGCAACCCTGATAACGACAAGGCTTATATCACAACTGTCACCAAGCGTTCTGATAAAATACTCGGCGGGCTGCAAATTGCTGATTCGGCGAAATACAAGCAAGTGAGAGAGATTATGGTGCAGCAATATGTTAATCTGAATGATCTTGAAAAAGATAATAATAGCGAACAGGTGGCTCAGAAAAGGGCTGATCTGCACAAGCAATTCATGGCGAAACTTTCGGCTCAGCTTACGCCTGTGCAAGTCGAAAAGATCAAGGATGGCATGACTTATGGCGTTCTTCCGATCACTTACAAAGCTTATACCGACATGATCCCAACTTTGAAAGAAGATGAGAAAGCCCAGATTATGAGTTGGTTAACAGAAGCCCGGGAGCTGGCCATGGACGGCGGGTCTTCCGAGGAAAAGCACAAGGTTTTTGGCAAATACAAAGGCCGCATTAATAACTATCTTTCAAGTCGGGGCTACGACATTCAGCAGGAGCGAAAAAACTGGGAAGCGCGCCAGAAAGCATCCAAATCAAACGGCTGATCCATGTCATTTTCGTCACGATGTATTTTCTTGTTTTTCGTCCATATATGCCTCATAAAGAGTGTATATGCGCAGTCATTTTCACCTGAGATATACAATGTGAAGTGGACAAGCCAGAGCAAAAATTCGGGAGAATCCATGCCCTGTGGCGGCGGCGACATTGGGCTGAATGTGTGGGTTGAAAATGGGGATGTACTGTTTTATTTATCACGAAGCGGGGCATTCGACGAGAATAATATTTTCCCAAAATTAGGGCGGGTTAGGGTTCGTATATCTCCGAATCCGTTCAAAAATGGGTCCGAATTCAGGCAAGAGTTGAAATTGCAGGAAGGATATGTTGAGATCGCCGGCAAGTCTGGAAATCAGGAAGTTATCTTAAAAGTTTGGGTTGATGTTTTTAATCCGGTTGTGCATGTAGATGTGGCTGGTAACAAGCCTGTTACTGTGAGCGCCTGGTATGAGAGCTGGCGGACGGAAGACCGCGAAGTGCAGGCGCGGGAAAAGAATGCGAGTTCTTTCAAATGGCTGAAAGACAAAGTGATCGCCTCAAAGGACATTGTCCATACACATCAAAACGGGATTCTTTTTTACCATCAAAATAAGGATTCAACGTTGTTCGATCTGGCAGTGAAACAGCAGCAGCTCGAACCTGTGAAACAGGCGTTATGGAATCCACTGAAAGGAATAGCTTATGGTGGCTGGATGCAGGGAGAAAATATGGTTCCTGACCTTGACAAAGGGAAATTGAAGGCAGTTTCCGGAAATTATGTCAATGCTCCGTTTCAGGGATTTGGTCTGAGAAGCAAAGCTGCAGCCCGAACGCATCAACTGAATGTATTCCTTCATAATGACGACAACAGCCATGCCGAAAAGTGGAAAAGCGGCTTGCTGGCCATTGTTTCAAAAGTCAAAAAAGAAGAGCAAACAGCCCGGAAGAAAACGCTGGATTGGTGGAAAACTTATTGGCAGCGAAGCCACATTGCAGTTAATGTCAGCAAGCCGGATGCGGCTTCTCCGATTTGGCAGGTGGGGCGTAATTATCAAATTTTCAGATATATGCTGGGTTGCAATGCTTATGGCTCGTATCCCACAAAATTCAATGGCGGATTGTTCACATACGACCCCGTTTTTATCGATTCCACATTGAAATTCGGGCCGGATTACCGGAGCTGGGGCGGCGGGACATTCACGGCCCAGAACCAGCGGCTGGTTTATTGGCCGATGCTGAAAAGCGGCGATTTTGATATGATGTCATCACAATTTGATTTTTACCTGCGCACATTGGGCAATGCAGAAGCACGCACAAAACATTACTGGGGCCACAAGGGCGCCTCTTTTACGGAGCAAATTGAAAATTTCGGCTTGCCCAATTATGCAGAATACGGACAAAAACGCCCGAAGGATTTTGATCCGGGTTTGGAATACAATGCCTGGCTGGAATATCTCTGGGACACGTCGCTAGAATTTTGCCTGATGATGCTTGATATCGAGCGCTTTACGGGCTACGACATTAGCAAATATCTTCCGCTGATCGAAAGCTGCACCGTCTTTTTCGATGAACATTATCAATATCTGGCTGAAAAACGCGGAGCGAAAAAGCTTAATCAAAACGGTCACCTCATCATCTTCCCAGGCTCGGCAGCGGAGACGTACAAAATGACTTATAACTCCGTAACAACCATCTCCGGCCTGAAAACAGTGCTTTCGCGCTTGCTTGCCCTGCCGGAAATATACGGAACACCGGATCAGCGAAAAGATTGGGAGAGCAGACTAAGCAGGGTGCCGCCGTTAAGTTTTCGTCAAATGCAGGGACATCAGACCATTGCGCCGGCCCAAGCCTGGGAGCGGATCCAGAACACGGAGATCCCACAGCTTTACCCTGTTTTCCCGTTCGGCATGTACGGCGTGGGCATGCCCGACCTGGAAGTGGCGGTGAACACCTGGAAATATGACACCGAAGCCATCAAAAACAGGAACCATACGAGCTGGCACCAGGACAATATTTTTTGCGCAAGACTAGGGCTGACCGAGGAAGCCGCAGCGCTTACCATCAAAAAGTTACAAGATTCTGGCCGCCGGTTTCCGGCATTCTGGGGGCCGGGCCACGACTGGGTTCCCGACCACAATTGGGGCGGCTCGGGCATGATCGGCTTGCAGGAAATGCTGATGCAAACCGTCGGCGACTCGATCCACCTTTTCCCGGCCTGGCCGCAGGACTGGGATGTGCATTTCAAGCTTCATGCGCCTTACAACACAACTGTTGAGGGAGAACTGAAAAATGGAAAGGTCCATCATTTTAAAGTGATACCGGAAGCACGGAGAAAGGACGTGGTGATGGCCAAATGGGCGAAATCATATTGAGCGCAGTAGAGCGGTTTAGTTTTTAATTTAAATGTGAACAAATGATTTTCAGGTTCTTACAATTTTCCAAAGCAACATTACTGGCCGGGTTTGTGATCAGTCTGGGTACGACGCCAAGCCATGCGCAGGATCTGAAACTTTGGTATAAACAACCTTCCAAACAATGGGAAGACGCCCTGCCCGTTGGCAACGGAAGCCTGGCGGCGATGGTGTTTGGCGGTGTGGAAAATGAGCGGATCCAGTTCAACGAAGAGACATTGTGGACCGGCGAGCCGCGGAGTTATGCGCACAAAGGCGCAAGCCAGTATTTAGCTCAGATCCGGACATTGCTGAACGAGGGTAAGCAAAAAGAAGCGGAAGAACTTGCCAGTGAGCATTTTATGGGCGTTCCGCTGCGGCAGATGGCCTATCAGGCATTCGGCGATGTGCACATTGATTTTCCGGAGCATAGGAACGCGAGTGACTATCGCCGCGAGCTGGATCTCGAAAAAGGGATTGCGCAGGTCAACTATAAGAATCGTAATGTCGGTTTTAAAAGGGAAGTTTTTGCAAGTTATCCCGCTAAGGCCATTTACATAAAACTTACAGCCGATCAAGCCGGAAAGCTAAATTTCGCCGTTCGCATGGACGCCATTCATGCGCAAAAAAACATAACCGGGCATGCCAATGAGCTGACACTGCAAGTGAAGGTTGAAAATGGTGTGCTTGAAGGCGTGGCGAAAATGAAGGTCGTTACCGATGGAAAAGTTAGTCATGAGAATGGTAAAATTAACGTTGAAAATGCCACGGCAGCAACATTAATACTTTCAGCAGCAACGAATTATGTGGATTATCAAACTGTAAGTGGAAATCCAGCTGCCAAATCAGCCGCTATCCTCAAAAATGCACCACTTTTTGATAAAGCCTTGAAAGAGCACATTGCGGATCATCAGCGGCTTTTCGGTCGTTTTGCATTGCATCTTCCTGTGAAAGCCAATTCCGCATTGCCCACAGACGAGCGGCTTGTCAAATTCAAGGATAACCCGGATGATCCGGCTTTTTTGGCCTTATATGTGCAGTACGCGCGCTATTTGCTTATTGCGAGCAGTCGGCCCGGTACGCATGCGGCGAACTTGCAGGGAAAGTGGAACCAACAGCTAAAACCTTCCTGGGACAGCAAGTACACGGCGAACATTAATACGGAAATGAATTACTGGCCGGTTGAAATGGGCAATCTGCCGGAGTGTCATCAGCCGCTTTTTGCGATGATAGCCGATCTGTCCAAAACCGGCGCAGCGGTGGCAAAGGAACATTACAATGCAAATGGCTGGCTGGTGCATCACAACACGGACGTTTGGCGCGGCGCGGCGCCGATTAATGCTTCCAACCACGGAATCTGGGTCACAGGCGGTGCGTGGCTGAGCCTGCATTTGTGGGGACATTATCGTTTTACACAGGACAAAACTTTTCTCGAAAAAACAGCTTATCCGCTCATGAAGGGCGCAGCGGTGTTTTTTATGGACTTTTTGGTCAAAGACCCAAAGACCGGCATGCTGATCAGCTCGCCTTCCAATTCACCTGAAAACGGTGGCCTGGTAGCCGGACCGACGATGGACCACCAGATTATCAGGGCCTTGTTCAAAGCGTGCATTGAAAGCGCGAATGTGCTGAAAACAGATCAGGATTTTGCAGCCAAATTAGAGAAACTTTCCTCACAAATCGCTCCGAATCAGGTAGGTAAGGCAGGTCAGTTACAAGAGTGGATGACCGATATTGATGATACAACGAGCCATCACCGGCACGTTTCGCATTTGTGGGGCGTGTATCCGGGCGAGGAAATCACGCCTGAAAAAACACCTGAGCTCATTCAGGCCGCGAAGAAATCGCTCGAATTCCGCGGCGATGACGGAACTGGGTGGAGCCTGGCCTGGAAAATCAATTACTGGGCGAGATTCCTGGATGGCGAGCACGCTTACACGATGATCCGAAAGCTTTTCAACCCCATCATGGATGCGTCCGTTAAAAAGAGCGGGGGAGGTTCCTATCCCAATCTTTTCGACGCGCATCCACCGTTCCAGATCGATGGGAATTTTGGCGGAGCAGCGGGCATCCTGGAACTACTGGCGCAAAGCCATCTTGGAGAACTGCACTTATTGCCGGCTCTTCCCAAAGCATTGCCCGACGGAAAAGTGTCCGGCCTGGTGGCAAGAGGTGCATTTGAAATTACGATGGAATGGAAAAACGGTCAGTTGCAGGGTGTTGACGTCCTTTCGAAGGCGGGTAACCCTTGCCATGTCCGCTATGGATCCAGGCGCGTGACATTCGATACGGTGAAAGGGAAACATTATAAATTGAATGCGGATCTTCAAATACAGTAAACCCGCCCCATATTTAGCTTTACTTCCGAATGTTTTTTATTTATTTCCTTTCTGAATTTTGAATAATATGAATGGCCCATTTATACTGGCGATTGACCAAGGCACGAGCAGTACCAAAACACTCGTTTTCGATAAAATGGGCGCTGCTGTCGCACGCGGTGTGGAAGCTCTTCATACGCATTATCTGGATGGCGGGCTTGTAGAGCAGGATCCTGAGGAGATTTATCAAAATGTGCTTCTATCGGTTCGCAAGTGCCTCGGCGATTTTGAGCAAAAGGGGGGAATCATTTCTGAGATAACTGCCTGCGGGATTTCGAATCAGCGCGAGACATTCGTGTTGTGGGATGAAAATGGAAAACCTTTGTGTTCTGCTGTGGTTTGGCAATGTAAAAGATCGGTTGCTGTTTGTGAAAAACTTAAAACGTCCGGCCTGGAAGGTGAGATCCGGGAGAAAACAGGACTGCTGATCGATCCTTATTTTTCGGGCTCAAAAGTGATTTGGCTCAATGAGCATCATGCAGTTGTAAAAGCCACTATCGAAGCTGGAAAGGCATTTTTTGGGACAGTCGACACTTGGTTGCTGTACAAATTAACGAGCGGTGCCGCCTATCTCACCGATCATACCAATGCCTCGCGGACCTTATTCTTCAATCTTAAAACATTAGATTGGGACCGCGACTTGCTTGGCAAATTTGATCTGCAAAACATGCAACTTCCTGATATTCAAGCATCATCTTCATTCTTTGGCGCAACAGATTTTGAAGGATTATTGCCGACCAAAATCAATGTCACCGGTATGATCGGCGACTCGCATGCCGCTGCTTTTGGAGAAGGATGTTTCGCGCCGGGCGTGGCGAAAGCAACATTGGGGACGGGTTCTTCTATCTTGATGAATATTGGAAAAGAGCCAAAATTTTCCAAAAATGGCATGGTAACCACTATCGGATGGAGTACGGGCGATCACTTAGAATATGCACTGGAAGGCGTTATCGTCACGTGCGGTGCGACGGTTTTATGGTTGAAAAATAATCTTGGCATGTTTGGCGACATTGCAGATACGCAGGAAATGGCAAATTCGGTCCGGGATAATAATGGCGTATATCTGGTTCCGGCATTCAGCGGACTAGGCGCGCCGCACTGGGATATGAGCCGCAAAGCGTCCATCACCGGGCTGACTTTTGACTGTAATAAAAATCACGTGGTAAGGGCTGCCCTGGAATCCATTCCCTACCAAATCAAGGATGTAATTACGGCTATGGAGTCGGATACGGGCATTTCGTTGCAGGAATTGAAAGTTGATGGCGGCCTCACCGCCAACACATTCGTTGTTCAGTTCCTGGCGGATCTGCTGGAAAAGCCGGTGGTGAATCTGGGCTTTCCGGAGGTTTCAGCCTTGGGTGCGGCCTATCTGGCTGGCCTGCAAGCTGGTGTATATAAGGACATTGCCTTTCTCAAAAATTTGAACACCAACCATACAATGCTGCTTCCCTCGCCTAACAATGCGATCGCACGGGCTGGCTATAAAGGTTGGCAGGAAGCGATTGGTTGATTATTATCAGCATTTTATCAATCGATGAAGCCTGTGTGCAACACACGGGCTTTTATTTTTCTTCTATTTTTCCAGACAATATTTCGATTGCACACCCTTTTGAGAGCCGAAATGCGTGGTAGGGACGGTTTTAAACAATTTTTTATCGAAATAAGACATCAATATTAGTGAATTGTTTTTTGTATGTGAAAATGTTCCTATTTTTCGTAAAAAATAGAATAAAAAAGAAAGTAAAAGAAAAATCACATATGAAGAGAATCTTACCGATCATCCTGGCATTGATACTGGCTGTGCCGGTGGTGAATGCGCAGAGTCTCGCTGTAAAAGGCAGCGTGACAGGCGTTAATGACACGGACCCGTTACCGGGTGTGAGTGTTGTGATCAAGGGGACGCAGCGGGGAACGACAACGGGCGCGGATGGAACATTCCAGATCGAGGTGCCGAGTCAGGAAACAGTGCTGGTTTTCAGTTTCGTTGGTTATCAGTCTGTTGAAGAGACAGTTGGAAGCCGCACGGAGATTTCGGTAAAGCTGAATTCAGAAAGCAAATCATTGGAAGAAATGGTGGTGGTCGGTTATGGATCGCAAAGCAAGCGCGCTGTTACCGGGGCAGTGATTTCAATTAACTATGATAAATTCAAAGACCGCTCTTTCAGCAATGTGACGCAGTCGCTTGCCGGAACCTTGCCGGGGGTTAACATTTCTCAATCGCAAGGCGCGCCGGGCGCTTCGCCGGTGATCAAGATTCGTGGCGTCAGCTCTATTACAGCCGGCACAAACCCGCTGATCGTTGTGGACGGCGTTCCGCTTGAAAACTTCAATCTGAACCTCATTAACCCACAGGACATCGAGTCGATCGAGGTTTTGAAAGATGCTTCTTCGGCCGCGATTTATGGTTCGAGAGGTTCCAGCGGGGTGATTTTGGTTACGACCAAAATGGGCAAGCCGGGAAAAGTAAGCGGTAGCGCCAATGTGGAATACGGATCGCAAAAAGTAGTCCGTCGTGTGAAAATGATGGACGCACAGCAATACATTGAAACCTATAAAGATGCAAAAAACAATGCGTGGATAGCGCAGGGCGGAAAGGCCAGCGACCCGAACAGTTTGCGTCCCGCAACATTAAAAATACCGGAAGACTTTACAAATAATCCGCAGCAATTCGGAAAAGGCACCAACTGGCAGGATGTCATGTTCCGCACAGCGCCGTCGTATAATGCGCAGGTGACGATTTCCGGCGGCACGGAAAAAACGCAATACATGTTTTCGGCCGCTTACCTGGATCAAACGGCTGTTTTGGATGCAAATTATTACAAACGCCTGTCCGTAAGATCTAATGTTAAAACGCAGATCAACAAGCGGTTAAGTGTAGGACTTAATTTGGGTATCACCTCTATTTTTGACCGCACGGAAGGCACGCAGGGGAAAAGCGATGTCATCAGTCTGGGTTTACAAAGCAACCCGCATTTTCCGGTTTACAATGAAAATGGCAACCTGGGGTTCCGTGATCCCAATTCAGCCTGGTTCCGGTTCACCTCATTCGGTGACATGAATTTATGGCATCCTTACTCACTTACAAGGGAAGTGGATAAGTCCAGAAAGTCGTTCAATACGCTGGCAACGGGCTTTCTGGAATATGAGATCGTGGATAATCTGAGATTCAGGACGAGTCTCAGTGGTAACCTTTACAACTCGCGCAATGCATTTTATTGGAATGATAAACAAAAATATGGTTACTCGGCGGTGCTGGCAGCGCAAGGCAATGCAGGAGACGCTTATATGTTCAACTGGCTGAGCGAAAACACGTTAACCTATGAGAAAAAGATCGGAGAGCATGCATTAACGGGACTTCTGGGTTATACAAGCCAGAAACAGCGTGACGAGACCATGTATGTGGCTGCCAATAATTTCCCTAATGACCTGGTTCACACGCTCAATGCGGGAACGGTCACAGCCGGGAACACCACGGCGAGCGAATGGTCGTTGCTTTCGTATCTCGCAAGGGTGCAATACAATTTTAAGAACAAATATTTCCTGACAGGTGCGATCCGTCGCGATGGTATGTCGCGTTTTGGAGAAGATAATAAATGGGGTTACTTTCCTTCTGTATCAGCAGGTTGGCTCATTTCTGACGAGAGCTTTTTATCAGGCGTGAATGCGATCAACAGTCTGAAACTCCGCGCCAGCTACGGCGTGACCGGTAACAACCAGATCCCTAATTACGGATCGATCAGCTTGCTGGCATCGGCTCCTTATGTGAACGGCACAACGATTGCGAATGGTTTGAAAGTGAGTAACCTGGCCAACTCCGGACTGCGCTGGGAAAAGACAAACCAGTTCAATGTGGGCGTCGATCTGGCCATATTTAATAACCGGGTAAACCTATCGGCAGAATATTACAATTCGATCACCCGTGATATGCTCCTTTTCGTGCCTGTTCCCGACATTACCGGCTTTTCTTCCCAGCTCACAAACATTGGCAAGATGCGCAACCGGGGTGTTGAGCTAAACATTTCCACCAAAAACCTGGCAGGTGCCGTTTCCTGGACAACCGATTTCAACGTATCCAGAAACCGCAATAAAGTGCTGCAACTGGGCCCGGGCAATGCGCCGATCCAGTATGTGGATAATGTGGTGACCGTCCGCACGGAAGTAGGGCAGCCTGTTTCGAATTTTTACGGATATGTTTTTGATGGTGTTTTCAACAACCAGGGCGAAATTGATGCTTACCCGCACCACGCCAGCACCACACCCGGCGATCCAAGGGTGCGCGACGTGAACGGGGATGGAAAAATCTCAGATGCGGACCGGACGATATTGGGCAACTACCAGCCCGATTTCACGGCCGGGATCACCAATACGGTTGGTTATAAGGGTTTTGAGCTTTCATTTTTGTTTCAGGGATCGTTTGGCGGAGAGATTGCCAACAACAATGTGCGCTATCTGGGCACCTGGGATAATGGCCGTAATTTCTTTGAAAGCATGTACAATTACTGGCGTTCGGAAGTTCAGCCTGGCGATGGCAAACATTTCAAGCCGTCGGTAAATTATCTGGGTCTTCAAAAGCAATTCTCGTCCTACTGGGTGGAAGATGCATCTTTCGTGCGGTTGCGGAATGTGCGGGTCTCCTATTCATTGCCTGCCAAATGGACCAACAAGCTCAAAATCGGCAGTGCCAGGGTCTACGTGAATGCCGAAAACGTGCATTTATTCAGCAAATACACAGGTTACGACCCAGAAAATACGACTTACGGAACGACGTCATATAGCAGCAGCATGGAAACAGCAGGCTCGTACAGCAGCGGAAACGCGCCTGTGCCGGGAGCATTCCAGGGCGTGGATTACGGATCTTATCCATTGCCAAGAACCATTACTGTAGGCATCAAAGCTGATTTCTAATGCAGTATCGCATCAGAAACTAACGAATCAATTCGCGGCTGCTGTTGCGGCGCATTCGTGGCAAACCCAAAACATTAGAAACAAAAATGAAAAATATACTAAAAATAGCCCTGGCCGCCAGCATATTGGCCACCACGTGGGGATGCAAAGACTCCTTCCTGGAACTTGCACCAATCTCAAACCCGAACGCCGAGATCTTCTATAAAACCAGAACCGATTTTGACCTCGCTACCAATGCGGCTTATAACACTTTGGTAACCGTTTATCATCCGCAGGGTCCGGTTTCCTACGCCGGTGAATTGATGGGCGACAATGTTACGATCTTTAACATTTCAGGCAACCAGGCCGACAAATGGCAGTTCCGGGATTATTCACTGGCTCCTGCGAATACAATGGTTTATCAGTTCTGGCAGGATTTCTACAAGTCGCTTTACAACATTAACATTATCCTGGACAAGATTGCCACGGCCGATATTGATGCCGCTTACAAGTCGCAGGTGCAAGGTGAGATGCTGTTCCTGCGTTCACTATACTATTTCAATATGGTGCGGATCTGGGGTGATGTGCCGCTGGTAACCAAGCCGGTAACTGCTGCGGAAGCTTACAACATTTTGCGTTCTCCATCGACAGAAATTTATGCGCAGATCATCAAAGACCTGAACGAAGCCAAAGCAAAATTACCCGCCACTTCCAGCATTGTGGGCAGGGCAACCAAAGGCGCTGCGCAAACGCTTTTAGGCAAAATATACCTCACAGCCGGTGATAAGGCCAATGCGGCGAAAGAGCTGAAAGAGGTGTATGACAGCAAACAGTATGAGCTGATGCCTTCCTATGCTTCGCTTTGGGACGTGAAAAATAAGAATACCAAAGAATCCATCTTCGAAATCCAGTTCCTGGGAGGCAGCGCGACAAACCCTTACAGCAATTACTATCTCGAATTCTTCCCGAATTCGATCGCACTGGGCTTTTACGGAGCGGGCATGAACCAGGTCGTTAACGACATCTGGAACGAATATGAAAAAGGCGATTCCCGCAGGGAAGCCAGCATTGATACCGGTTTTGTGGATGCCAAAGGTGCTTTTACGGCCGCGAAATTTCCCAAAAAATGGACGGATAAAACGGCACCGCTTATCAATCAGAACATCGCAGCCAACAACAACTTTATCGTGCTGCGTTATGCGGATGTCCTGTTGATGCTGACAGAAGCAACCGGGGAAGTTTCCTATCTCAATGAAGTTCGCAAAAGGGCAGCATTACCACTTTACGGAACAGCGGGTTATCCTGCCAAATACAACACCGTGGCGCTGGCACTGGAACACGAGCGCAGAATGGAGCTTGCTTTTGAATTTCACCGATGGTTTGATTTAAAAAGAACAAACCGTGCGATTCTGGTCCTGACCGCCAAAGGAAAAAATGTTTCCGAACCCAAATTACTATTGCCGATCCCGAACATTGTCCGCGATCAGAACTCTAGAATAACACAGAATGCCGGATATTAAACTGAAAATAACAACATTGGTGGTAGTCCTGTGCGTGCAGCTTTCGCACGCGCAGGACACGGTCCGTTATACAGGTAAAACTTTGGTTAATGTAGATTATAACCATGGCGCGCTTACGCCGGCGATCGGCGTCCATTCCTACCAGACATTGCGGGTTAACCGCGAAGATCCCGGCAAGGACACGGCTATAACCTGGACTTATAATCATGCACCCAATCTCGTTTATTGGAACAATACATTTTATCTCAATTACCTGAGCAATCCTGTGGGTGAGCACATTCCGCCGGGGCAAACATTACTTCAGACTTCAAAAGACGGCCTCATCTGGACGAAACCGGTTACGCTCTTTCCGCCCTATAAAATTCCCGACGGGACAAAGAAAAAGACGCATCCCGGAACGGCAAAAGACCTTTACGCAGTCATGCACCAGCGCATGGGTTTTTATGTTTCCAAAAGCAAAAAATTGCTGACACTTGCCTATTATGGCATTGCCCTGGATGCTAAGGACGATCCCAATGATGGAAACGGGATTGGCCGGGTGGTGCGGGAAATTAAGCAGGATGGCAGTTTCGGGCCTATTTACTTCATCCGGCCTAATGCTTCCTGGAACCAAAAATCGGGTTATCCGCTGTTTACTGAAAGCAAGGATAAGGAGTTTGTCAAAGCATGCGAAGAGTTGCTGGCTAGTAAGCTCGTAACGCAGCAATGGGTAGAGGAAGCCGACCGCGATGATCCTTTGATCTCGTTGAAAGGAGAGTATAAAGCGCTTAGTGCCTATCATTTGCCAGATGGCAGGGTGGTGGGCCTTTGGAAAAATGCCTTAACCAGCATAAGCAAAGACAATGGCGCCACTTGGCTGTACAAGCCCAGGCGTGCGCCCGGATTCGTCAATAGTAATGCCAAAATATGGGGGCAAAAAACTTCCGACGGCAAATATGCAACGGTTTACAATCCCTCCGAATTCCGCTGGCCGCTCGCCATTTCGGTAAGTGATGATGGACTGAATTATAAAAATCTGCTCCTGGTAAATGGTGAGATAACGTCCATGCGTTATGGCGGCAATTACAAGTCTTATGGCCCGCAATATCCGCGTGGCATCAGTGAAGGTGTATCGAACGAGATTCCTCCTGATGGAAAGCTTTGGGTCAGTTATAGTATGAACAAAGAAGACATCTGGGTCTCATCCGTGCCTGTGCCTGTAAGGTCCGTGGCCGAGAAACACGCAACAGACCGCTTTAATGAGCTGCCAAACGGAAAGGAACTTTCGGAATGGAACATTTACAGTCCGCTCTGGGCTGCTGTCGGCATTGAAAAAGGTGTAGATAATACCAAATTTCTGTCTTTAAAAGACTCAGATCCATTTGATTATGCCAAAGTAGAACGCGTAATACCGGCTACTAAACAGCTGATTGCTGAAATTGCTGTTGAGCCAAAACAAAATGACCACGGTTTGCTGGATATTGAGTTTCAGGATGCAAAAGGCACACCCGGGATCAGACTTTCCTTCGATTCGACGGGTAATTTCAGGGCGAAAGCAGGTTATAGGAACAAAAATCTGATGACCTATAAGCCAGGTGAAAAATACGAGATCACGGTAAGGCTCAACACGGCAACGCGGCTTTACAGCGTGACTGTCAATGGCAAAAATCTGGGCAATAACATTCTTTTTGCCCCGCTGGAATCCGTGAGCCGCATCACATTCCGGACAGGAAACACCAGACGATTCCCTGACGCAGACACGCCCACAGATCAAATGTACGACCTTCCCAATGCAGGCGGAAAAGACCGGGAAGCGGCTTATAACGTCCGATATGTAACGAGCAAGTCAGAATAACTTCTCAACGAAACTGATATGAATTTAAATAAGAGAATAACCACTACGATTTCCGCATTTTTTCTTGCACAAATGCTTTATGCACAGGATAATGCATTGGTGAACACGTCAAAAAGCTCCTTCGCCAAACTCCACGGCACCGACCTGAACGCCGTGCAATGGACACAAGGATTCTGGGCCGATCGCTTCAAAGTTTGCCGCGAAACCATGGTCCCCGAACTTTGGAAAACCTACACCGATCCAACTATCAGCCATTCTTTCCGCAACTTCGAAATTGCGGCAGGGTTGGAAAAAGGGAACTTCAAAGGGCCTTCTTTTCATGATGGTGACTTTTACAAGACATTTGAAGCCGTCGCGAGCATGTATGCGGCTACAAAGAACAAAAAGCTGGATGAAATGATGGACAAGGCCATCGCCGTTATGGCCAAGGCCCAGCGTGAGGATGGCTATATTTATACCAAAGCGATTATAGATCAAAAGAAGAGCGGCGAAGCCCAAATGTTCGCCGACAGGCTCAGTTTTGAGGCCTACAATTTTGGCCACCTGATGACCGCCGCCTGCGTACATTACCGCGCAACCGGAAAAACCTCGTTGTTGAATGTAGCTAAAAAAGCAGCAGATTTTTTGATCGGTTTTTACAACACGGCCACGCCCGAGCAATCCAGAAACGCCATTTGCCCGTCACATTACATGGGTTTATCGGAGCTCTACCGCACAACGCGAGATGAAAAATACCTGACATTGGTCAAGCATCTGATCTCTATCAAAGGCGCAACCGAAGGCACCGATGACAACCAGGACCGGATCCCGTTTTTGAAACAGACCAAAGTCATGGGTCACGCCGTGCGTGCCAATTACCTGTATGCAGGTGTAGCAGATGTGTATGCCGAGACAGGTGACGCCGCGCTGCTGAACCAGCTTCACGTCATGTGGGACGATGTTACCCAGCATAAAATGTATGTTACCGGCGCCTGTGGCTCGCTTTACGACGGCGTCTCCCCGGACGGAACTTCCTATAAGCCCGATGAGGTTCAAAAAGTGCATCAGGCTTACGGCCGGGATTACCAGCTTCCCAACTACACCGCCCACAACGAAACCTGCGCCAACATTGGCAATGTGCTCTGGAACTGGCGGATGCTGCAAATCACGGGCGATGCAAAATACGCGGACATTGTAGAGCTCGCCTTATACAACAGTGTGTTGTCAGGCATTAATTTGAAAGGGGATAAGTTTTTGTATACCAATCCATTAAGCTATTCCGATTCACTTCCTTTTGCGCAACGCTGGTCGAAGGATCGGGTGAGTTATATCTCAAAATCCAATTGCTGCCCGCCTAACGTCGTGCGCACGGTTTCAGAAGTGAGCCAGTATGCTTACAGCCTGTCGGATGCAGGTGTGTTTTTTAATCTGTATGGAGGCAATAATCTGGATACAAAGCTCAAATCGGGTGCATTAAAGCTCACCCAAACCACGGATTATCCCTGGGACGGAAAGGTGAGTATAACCTTGCAGGCAGCACCCAAAGACCCGTTTACCATGTTTTTCCGCATTCCCGGCTGGTGCAGCGATGCGAAGATATTGGTAAACGGAAAAGCGCATAACAGCAGGCTGGTTTCAGGAACTTACGCAGAAATCAAAGGCAATTGGAAAACAGGCGACAAGATCGAAATAATGCTTCCTATGCCTGTAAAACTGATCGAATCAAACCCATTGGTGGAGGAAACACGCAACCAGATCGCCGTGAAGCGCGGGCCGGTTGTTTATTGCCTCGAATCGGTGGATTTGCCCAAAGGAAGAACCATTTTCGACGTGGCCATCAGTGTAAAAAATAATTTAGAACCGACACCATTAACCATTGAAAACAGCCCGGTTATGAGCCTGCAAGGCGATGCCATGCTGGTGGATAACACGGATTGGACCAGAAAACTATACCGGGAAGTTTCCACAGAAACGCCAAAAACAATCCCCGTCCGCCTGGTCCCATATTACGCCTGGGGCAACCGCGGGCATAATGATATGTCGGTCTGGCTGCCGCTGGCGCGGTAAAAGCAGCTAGGCATTATCCAGCAGAAAGCCCGGGTCAACGCCCAGCTTTTGGTATACGGCTTTCAAAAAAGGAACATCCGGCTCGCGTTTGCCATTCAGGATCTGGGAAAGCTTAGGCTTCCCCAGCCCTAGCATATCCGCCAGCGCCGCCTGTGTCAATTTCAGCTGAAAGCGCTTTAATTCAACCATCTCGGGGATGGTTTTGGGAATAGGGAAAGGGTAATAAGTTTTTTCAAATGATTGAATTGCCAGCGCAAGCGACTCAATCATTTCGGCTTCCTGATCAGAGATATGGTCTTCACCTTTTTTCATCAGAACATCAAGATCATGCAAAGCATGCTGATATTCAAGCTCGGTTTTTAATTTTTTCATAACGCTTATAATGTTGAGATATCTAAGTGATCATATTGTTTGTGTGTGCCAACAAACCGGATAAATAATGTCCGTTTCTTAAAAAATATCCTCGCTACCAACCGGCAATTGTTACCAGCAATGTTGAACACAAAAAGCCCATTTCCAACTGAATCAACCGAGTTAAATGTCTTTTTGATATCGCTAAAATTTGACCAATCGCAGGCGGCCGTTTCTTTATACCACTTTTCCAGAGCCTGCTGCCAAGCCGGATTCTTGATGCAAAATTCCCTGATAGCCTTGTGCGAAACAATTACCAAAACGCCAAAATTAAATATTCCCAAAATTATAATATTGTTTTCGAAATAAAAACATTGTTTCAAAATATGAAATTATTCGGATCGGACATTAGGCTTCCATTTTACTCCTTGTTAATCGTTTTGCTTTGCCATCGGGTTCAGGCGCAGCAAGTTTATGAGCCCAACTGGCGGTCGCTTGAAAATCATAATGAAGTCCCGGACTGGATGCGGGATGCGAAGTTTGGGATTTATTGTCATTGGGGCGTGTATGCGGTGCCGGCTTATAATAATGAGCATTACATTCAGCATATGCATAACGACAGCCCGGATTATTCGAAGCTGGGGACTTATAAGCGGCATCTCGCGCTTTACGGGCCTTTGGAAAAATTCGACTATCACGACTTTATTCCAATGTTCAAGGGCGAGCATTTCAATGCGAATGAGTGGGCAGACCTGTTTGTGAAAGGCGGTGCGCGGTTTGCCGGCCCGGTTGCCGAACATCACGATGGTTTTGCGATGTGGGACAGTGACCTTACGCCTTTCAACGCGAAGGATATGGGGCCGAAAAGGGATGTTGTGGGTGAGCTGGAAAAGGCGATCCGACAGCGGGGGATGAAGTTTTTCACCTCCCTGCACCACGAACTGAATTACACCAATGTAAAAATGAAACCCGGCTGGGCAGGTTCGGATCCAAAGTATGCGAAGCTCTATGGCTCGACCATGAAAAAGGAGGAATGGGACCAGATGTGGATGGACAAATGCAAGGAGCTTATCGACAAATACCATCCCGACGTGATTTACCACGACGCCTGGCTCGAACAGGTGCCTGAAAAAAACCTGCAAACGTATCTTGCACATTATTTTAACGAAGCGGAAAAACGCAAGCAGGACGTGATTGTGACGTATAAGGGCGAAGATATTCCCGCCGGCGTTGGCATGGAAGACCATGAAAATTCAAATCCCAAAAACATCATAGCAAAGCCCTGGCTATGCGATTATTCCATCGGAACGGGCCTCTCTTACTCCTGGGGCTACACCGAAGGCATGGAGATTCGCCAGCCCAAAGAGATTATTCATACATTGATTGAAGTGGTCAGCAAGAATGGGCAAATGCTTTTGAACCTCTCACCTAAGGCTGACGGCACATTTCCGGACGACCAGAAAGAAGTGGTTTATAAGGTTGGGCGCTGGATGTGGTCGTTTGGCGAGGCTATTTATGACACCCGGCCATTCAGTGTTTTTGGCGAAACCACGGCCGCAAATCAAAAGGTTTATTATACTAAAAAAGGAAAGACCCTTTATGCCATTTTCCTGGACTGGCCGGGTGATAATGTGGCTGTCAAACTCAAAAACCTCACTTCACAAAGCGTTAACGGGAAACTAAAAAGCGTACATCTGCTGGGCCTGAAAAATCTGGTGAAATGCGAAAACACACTATCTGCCAGCGGATTAACACTCACAGTTCCTGCAAAAACCAGGATTCCCTCTGACCTCGCTTATGTCTTCAAAATTGAAACGGAATGAAAAAGTATAGTTTAATGCTCGGGTTGTTTTTGTTTGCATTTGCATCGCTGGCGCAAGTCAAATCCGGTGATGCAGGCAGTAAAAAGATCAACATTTACCTGGCCGGTCCGGTCAGCAACCGCATAGCGTTTGGTGCCATGAAACTATCCGAAGCGCTCAGGCAGAATGGCTTTGCAGTGACCATGTTGCCGAAATCTCGTAAAATGCCGCGTTCGGGCAAAGTGAAAACTATTTTCATTGGCATTTCCAGCGATGAGTTAATGGAAATGAACATGAAGGATTTGCCTGAGACTCCGGCAAAAAGTCCGGGTAAGGAAGGTTTTCAAATTTTATCGTCCGGCAGCAAAGTGATCCTTTCCGGTTCCGACGCGTCGGGTGCTTTGTATGCCTGTCTGGAACTGGCTGAACGGATAAAAAATGAAGGCAAAATTCCGGAGAACCTGGCGATTTCCGACCAGCCTGAAATGGTGCTGCGCGGGACTTGCATCGGCATTCAAAAGCCCGTTTATCTTCCTGGTCGCACGGTGTATGAATATCCTTACACGCCTGAGAATTTCCCCTGGTTCTATGATAAGGCACTATGGATCAAGTATCTGGATATGCTCGTCGAGAACCGGATGAACTCCCTTTATCTTTGGAATGGGCATCCTTTTGCTTCATTGGTTAAGCTCAAAGATTATCCCTACGCGGTTGAGGTGGACGACGAGACATTTCGTAAAAATGAAGAGATTTTCAGCTTTCTCACCCAGGAGGCCGACAAGCGTGGGATTTGGGTGATCCAGATGTTTTACAATATCATTGTTTCGAAACCATTTGCCGATAAGCACGGGATCAAAACGCAGGACAGAAAGCGTCCGATCACCCCTCTAATCGCCGACTACACCCGAAAATCCATCGCCGCTTTTGTTGAAAAGTATCCGAATGTTGGCTTGCTCATTACGCTTGGCGAGGCCATGGACGGAGATGATACGGACGTGGAATGGTTTACAAAAACCATTATTCCAGGTGTAAAGGAAGGTTTGTCACAGCACGCAATCCAACCACCGATTGTCCTTCGCGGGCATGACACGAACCCGCAGCTCGTGATGAAAGCCGCACTGCCGCTTTACAAAAATCTGTACACGATGAATAAATACAACGGCGAGGCTTTAACGACTTACCAGCCCCGCGGGCCATGGGCGAAAATGCACCGGGAAATGAGCGAGCTGGGTTCTACACACATTGATAATGTGCACATTTTGGCCAATTTAGAGCCATTTCGGTATGGTTCTGCGGATTTTATTCAAAAAAGTGTCCAGGCGATGCACGACGTTCACGGTGCCAACGGACTGCATTTGTATCCCGAAGCATCCTATTGGGACTGGCCTTTTTCAGCGGACAATGTTACACCACGCCAGCTTCAAATGGATCGTGATTGGGTTTGGTACAAAGCCTGGGCACGTTACGCATGGAATTGCCGCCGCGGCCGGAATGAGGAAATTGTCTATTGGACCAAACAATTGGGTGATGATTTTGGCATAAATAATCACGGAAAAGAGGTGTTGGAAGCCTATGAGCAGGCAGGCGAAATCGCGCCAAAGTTATTGCGGAGGTTTGGGATCACAAACGGAAACCGGCAGACGCTCACATTAGGCATGACCATGAGCCAGCTGGTTAACCCCAAAAAATACAGGGTATGGGCGGAGCTTTATAATTCCGACGGACCTGAGGGTGAAACGCTTACGGAATATGTCCGAAAGGAATCGCGTGGCGAAAAGCACGTGGGGGAAACGCCGGTGCAGATCATTGACGAAGTGGCGGAGCACGGAAAGTTAGCCGTTGCGGCCATTGAAAAAGCAGCGCCGCATGTGAGTAAAAACAAGGAAGAGTTCGCACGCGTACAAAATGACATGTATTGTAATCAGGCGCTAGCCGATTTCTTTGCTGAAAAAGTGAAAGCAGCAGCGTCGGTTTTGAAATATCAAAATTCCAATAATATTAATGATCTTGAAAACGCGATTCCATACCTGGAAAATAGTGTAGTACATTTCCAACGGCTCGCTGATCTGACTAAAAATACCTATTTGTATGCCAACAGCATGCAAACTGCCCAGCGACGCGTACCGGTGGGCGGGGACGATGGCAAAAATAAAACGTGGGTGGAATTGCTGCCCTACTACCAACAGGAATTGGAACATTTTAAGGGCAATGTTTCAAAGTTACGCGCTGGTGCAAATGTCGCAGCGGCAGCACAAGCAATGCTCCAAGTCGCTGACGTTACATTAAAAGACAAAAGTCTGAAACGGATCAGCTGGGAAACCGGCCAGAAAGTCTTCTCAGATCGCGCCACCAAAATTTCCGGAATAGCGCAAGCTTTGCAGCCGTTGCAGGGAATTCAGTTTTCAGCGCAGGATCGGGAAAGTAAGCAGACGCGGATTACGTTCACGAATGACAAGCCGGTTGACGTGCTGGTAGGATATTTCCAGGATAAGGACAAAAAGTTTTTGGCAGCGCCCAACCTTGAAACCGACGCCAGCGCGAATGATCGCGGCGAAGCTGAGGTCCGCATTGCCAATGCTGTAAAGCTATCGGACCTGCCGGAAGTGAATGTGCACAGTTACCGGTTTCCAGCAGGAGAAAATACACTTATTTTAGGCCAGGGAAGGGTTCTTGTACTCGGATTCATTGAGGCAAACCAGGATTTAAAAGCAATGCAGAACGACGCAAAAGCAAACGCTTCAACCACATTGGACTGGCTGTTTGAATAATATTAGCGACAAGTTAGCTGCTTAAAATTCCCGTATCCAAATGTTGCGGAAACTCACGCGGCTGCCATGTTCCTGCAACCGCAATGGCAGCTTCGATTCGTGATATTCGTATTTGGGATAGCCCTGGTAAACCATTGGTCCTTTCAGTTCCACGTGATTGAGGATCAGCACATTATTGTGCAGGACCGTCATGTAGGCCGGTGTTTTCAATGTCTTGTCGGCATTGAAAACCGGCGCAGTGAAAACAATGTCAAAGGTTTGCCAGGCCTGCGGCTTGCGCGCCGCGTTTACCAGCGGAACGTGTTGTTTGTAAACGCTTCCGGCCTGTCCGTTGTAGTAGATCCGTGTTTCGTAATTGTAGGATTCGTAGATCTGTAATTCGTAGAGTCCCATCAGAAACACACCGCTATTGCCCCGGTTCATGCCTTTATCTTCTTTTGGATCGGGCGTCTTCCATTCAACATGAACCTGCGCATTCCCAAATTTCCGCTTCGTCTGAATGTCCGTCGTCTTAGGAACGATCGTCATTCCCTCCGCATTAACCTCCCATTTCACGGCCGACCCATCCAGGTGCACCCACTGACCCAAATCCTGCTTCCCGCCAAATAACACAACTGCATCAGAAGGCGGCATATCCCGCTCCCCAGGCATCACAACCGGCGGTTTCACCGACCAGTCTTCCGTGGCAGAAGCGGGTGGGAGGGTTTGGGCGGGCGCTACCACGTTCAGCAGCAGATTTAAAACTAGGATTGCAGAAATTTGCTGATGTTTCATATTAGTGTTACAAAAAGGGGCACGACTTGATGAGAAAAGCATTTCACCGCACCTTCATAACCCCTTTCATCACGAACGAATGCCCGGGGAAGCTGCATATGAATGGGTAGTCGCCTGGTTTTGGGGCGGTGAAATAGATGGTTTGGGAGGTTTCGGGTTGGATGAGGCAGGTGTGGAAGAGGACGGATTTAGTGTCCGGGATGTAGCCGGCATTGGTGCCGTTGAGGCCCATATCCATGGCCAGCTGACCCACTTCTTCGCCTTTTCCCGGTGTGATAACCACCAGATTATGAAGCATGTCATCATTGTTATCGAACACGAGCTTCACCTTGCTGCCTGCCTTCACTTCCAGAATTTCTTTGTCAAATTTCAACCCCGGCTTGGTGGCCATATTGATCGTCACATCAGCTCCCGTTTTCCATTCTGAGGGCTGCTCGTGAATGGATTTGGTAGGATCAGTCCCGCAGCCTGTCGCTGATGCGGGTGCTTGCGAATGTGCCATGGCATGGTGCGTATGGCTGGTGCCTTCTGGGAATGAATTAATGGTGTAATAGGCCTCGGGATGAAGCAACTTTTCGCCTTTCGGTGTCGCCAGGTTTGCAATTTTTAACTCATGAATGTAGCCTGCACGAAGCCCGTTAACAGTCAGTTTCACCTTTGTCCCATCTTCTGAAATTTCCGCTTTTTCCACATGGCAATTTCCTGAATTGATAACCGGGCTGCCGTATTTTTTGTGGTAGCTGTAAGTAAAACCGGTCATTTTATAATTCTCTGTGGCACCAGCAACCGCTTTGTCTATGGGTTTGGTAAATTCAAGTTCAAAACCGGTTGTTGTAATGCGCATTGCCTTGATTTCCAATGGGAATTGTTCTGGAAAAATCAGTCTTTGTAAACCAAAAAGCTCTTTCCCGGTCGACGCCCAGCCGCGGCTCGTCATGCCAACAAATAGGGAGTGATCGCTTCCCCAGGCCATGCGCAAAATACCAGAAGCAAAGCCCTCGCGAAATGGAAAACAAGCGCCCTGATACTGGCCATTCACTTTTTCCAAAAATGCACGCATAATTTTGCTATGCCCTTGATCACCAACGAGCAGCTGCCCTTTGAAAGGCCCGGCTTCTTCCGAATCCATGGACACGATCGCAGAAGTGGAAATGCCCATCACCGTGTGTGGAAACCAAATGCTCGGGACTTTGAAATGCGGTTTCCCCATTGCATAATCGTACATAATGCCAATGGAATCGGTAAAAGAGGAGCGTTCCAAATCAATAGGTGAACCTGGTTCCGATGCCCATTTCAACCCTGCCGGATGCCCTGCGAAATCGCCTGCGTTCAGGTGCGTGATGCGCCCTGAGCCGATCCAGTCGCCCTGGTTTTCTGCCACGAAAATGTCTCCGTAAGCATTCAGCCCAAAGGCTGCCGGCGAACGCATACCCGTGGCAAAGGGCGTCATTTTGCCATCCTCTGTAATTTTAAGCATCCATCCGCGCCATTTGGTAAGGCTTTCGCCGCGGCCCACCCAACTCAGATTAAGCGTCACCAACATTTCGCCGTTCGGCAGGATCAGCGGGCCGTATGAGTATTCGTGATAGTTTCCGGAGATCGGCCAGGAGTAAACGGTTTGGAACAGGTCCGCCAGGCCATCGCCGTTGCTGTCCGGCATTTTGGTGAGCTCGGAGCGCTGCGTAGTATAAAAAGCGCCCTTCTTGTAAGCCAGCCAAAGCGGTTCGTGCAACCCACTGGCGAAGAGCGAATAACCTGGTGTCCGGCTTCTTTTCTGATATGGATCGTCAATCACCCAGATCTCGCCGCGCCTCGTGGCCACGCCGAGTTTGTCATCATCGGTGAATGCCAGTCCGCCTACTTCCAGCATAATGCTGTCGGGCACAGGCACTGTCGATATTTTGTAAAATTTACTTTCATTTTCTAAAACATTCTGAGCAAGAGCATTCACCGCGCAGATGAACAACAATGCAACAATTGCGCACCTTACCATATTATATTATACTTAATCGTAAGTGTATCTTTTTGAACCGGCAGAATGAGTTGCTGGCGGCCATTATCGAGGCGGAGAATCGGCTTCACACCTCCCGTTTCCAGATTTTCTATATAGTAGCTCTTATCATCCACGGCATATCCGCCGCCATTTGTCTGCTCGATCACCCTTCCTTCCGCCAGCAAGAGATAGGCGTTTGAACCAGGTTTTGAAACCGTTTTGATTTCTCTGGTTAATCCTGCATTATCAATGGCTGCGCGGATCAGATCTTCAACAGTAGTCCCATTAAGTGTATAAAAATAAATGGGTAATCCACTGTTAGTCAGCTTATAACCACGGTTTGTGAAAACGCCTTCCGCTGTTTGCGCTGAATCTGGCCATGGCGCTTTCGGAGATGATAGATTGGCCAGCAGGGGCTTTTGGGCCAGTTCGAGTTTGGCGCCGAGTGGGATTTCGAGTTGCTTTTCACCGCGTTCCGTCCACATATTGGAAACATCAATAAACCGTCCGTGCCACGCCGACAGCAAATTATAACGCTTCATATCGTACGCATAATTGTTCCCGCTCTTTTCCTTTGCGGAAGTCGAGGCCGGAATGCCGACGGAGGCCGTGTAAGGATTGATTTCATTGCGATGCATCATGAATCCGCGTTGCATGGCAGGCCTGTTTTTGACTTCATATTCAAGCGGTTCAAAGCGCTCGCTCACACGCATGGAAGCCGGTGTGGTAAGCGATTGCCAGGGAATTTGCGGACCTTCATAATGCAAAACGAGGCATTCGTCCGAATTGGAGTAAATGATTTTGAATGGGTATTTTCCCTTTTTGAGCGGATGTTTGGCATAAAACGCACGCTCAAAATCCCGAGTCCCTTTATTATCGATGATCCGTTTTCCGTCCAGGTAAAACCATGCGCCGCCACCAGCGATCATTTTGAACAGATAATCTCCGTCGCGCGGAATGTCCATTATGCCTTCCATCGCCAGCTGCGATTTACGGTCGCCAACCAAATGCGAAAGGGTGTCCGTCGCGCCGGTGCGTTTGGGTTGCAGCGATACCAGTGTGTCAGGATTTTTGTGCAGGCCCTGATAAACCTTGAATTTCGTATCGGATATGCGGATCAAATCCCCGTTGTAGGTTTTATATCGAATGTTCCTGATCGCAAAGGGCAGATCGTTTCCTATAAATGTCAATGAGTAATTTGAATTTTTCCCACGCGTATTAATGCTTCGTTTCTCAGCCCTATTAACAAATTCCTGGCCATTCAGCAAGATCTTCTTGAAGCGTGCCGGTTGCTTTTCTTTTCCATCTTTATCTAAAACCGGCGCTTGAAATTGGATCGCTAAATGTTGCCACAGACCAGGCGCTTTGGCTCCGGGATTGACTTCCTTCATCCAATCATCCGTGATTTTGATGCCATAGCGATCATGGAGCAGAATTTGGAAAGATGCGCCCTTAGACAAAAGGAAATCCAGCTCAATATCGGAATTACCAAACTGTGCTTTGCTGGTGAGTGGATGATTCTGTTTCAAAGGTTTATAAACCAAAATTCCCTTTCCCTTCGTCTCGTCAAGGTTTCCCGTTTGCTTCCGGTCGGCGGACACATTGCCCGCGATATGCCAGGTTTTGTTATCCGGACTGCCGAATTGTTCCAGATTATCCAGCTTTAATGTATCGAATGGAAGGCTTTGCATGTCGGATTTCGCGAAGGCGAGCGGTGCGTACAAAATCAAAACCGCTGACAGGAGCTTTTTGGCGAATATTGGGATAGGCATCATTGAAGTCTTGTATTCACTTACCAGGAAATAGTATTACAATTATAGTATTTTATTTTCTGTTATTATTTTTTATTTTCTTTTATTTTCGCAAATTTGCTTTTGATATGTAAAACCTATCTATTTGTGCAGTCTTTATGTTTATTTTCTGTTCCGATATGATTACTTAATAGTTTTCCTTCTATTTTTAGGTAAAAACCATAAGGACTACAAACTATAACATAAATGCTCGCAAATCAGAGAAGGGACAAAATACTGGAATTGCTTAAAGAGGACGGCTCGGCGAAAGTGATTGACCTGGCCAAACTTTTCAAAGTAACCGAAGTGACGATCCGGCAGGATCTGGACAAGCTGGAAAAGGATGGGCTGGTCACCAAAGAACACGGCGGTGCTTTTTTGAAGAATGTAGAAGACCAGGTCCGCAACTTTTCACTGGCTAACCAGGAACATCTGGATAAAAAAGAAGCGATCGCGGCAAAGTGCATGGAATACATTGCCAATGGCGACACCATTATCCTTGATTCCGGCTCAACAACGACGGAAATAGCCAAAAAGCTGAGAGGCAGCAACCGGCATCTGACCGTGATTACCAATGCATTGAACATTGCATTGCTGCTCGGCGCAGAGACGGGGATAGAAGTGATCATGACAGGAGGCGAGTTCAAGCCGCCGACATTGTCGCTTACAGGGCAGAAGGCCGCAGATTTTTTCAAAGGGCTTAATGTGCAGAAGTTGTTTTTGGCCACGGCCGGCTTATCGCTGAAATCGGGCCTTACTTACCCCAGTATCAGTGATTTAGTAGTAAAAAAGGCTATGATCGACGCGGCTGACACAACTTACCTGGTAGCAGATTCCACCAAAGTAGGCAAAAGCGCTTTCGCAAGTTTAGGAGCCCTGTCCCTGATAGACTATGTAATCACCGACGCAGGAATCGAAGAAAAACACAAACAGCTTTTTCACGATAATGAAATTGAATTAATCATAGCTGGATAAAGAACATTCTGGCTCATAAGAAAAAGAAAAGCCCCCCAGGGGCAAAAAATATCCTGGCTCTTATGGTCCCCAGGTTGAAACCTGGGGCCATGATATGATTCAGCCCTATGGGCTTTGGTTGCCAGTTATAGATAAAAAAGCCCATCGGGCTGATCAATAAAATGGCCCCGGGTTTTAACCCGGGGATCAAGAGAAAAAGAAAAAGAAAAGCCCAACAGGCAAAAAAAAATCCTGGCTCATAGGATCCCCAGGTTGAAACCTGGGGCCATGATATGATTCAGCCCTATGGGCTTTTGTTACCAGTAGTAAATAAAAAAGCCCATCGGGCTGATCAATAAAATGACCCCGGGTTCCAACCCGGGGATCATAAGATAAAAAAAAAGCCCCATCAGGGGCGAAAATATCCTAGCCCCAGGTTTCAACCTGGCGGGAAATAAAAAAATCAAAATGAGCGAAAAAGGAAGTATAGGGGTGATCATAGGGAACAGGGATTTTTTCCCGGACAGGCTGGTCGCGGAGGCGCGTGTGGAGATTATTGACCTGCTGGCGAAATTGAAGATCAACAGCATTATGCTCGATACCGAGGATACCAAACTCGGCGGCGTCGAAACATTCCAGGACGCACAGAAATGTGCAGCATTGTTCCGGCGACACCGGGATGAAATCATTGGCGTACTCGTCGTTTTGCCCAATTTCGGTGACGAAAGAGGAATTGCAGAAACATTAAAATTGGCCGAACTCAATGTGCCGGTGCTGGTACAGGGCTATCCCGACGACCTGGATAAGCTCGATGTGGCCCGGCGACGGGACTCCTGGTGCGGAAAGATTTCTGCTTGTAACAATTTATACCAATTTGGCATCAAATATACGCTGACCACCAAGCATGTGGTGCATCCGTCTGATCCCACTTTTGTGAAGGACCTATTGGATTTTACGGCCGTTTGCCGTGTTACCAAAGGTTTGCGCAATGTTCGTATCGGCGCTATCGGAGCACGTCCCGGAGGATTCAACACCGTCCGTTACAGCGAGAAAATATTGCAAAGAAACGGTATTTCCGTTGTGACGGTCGACCTCTCGGAGATTTTGGGCAATGCCAACAAGCTCACCGCTCAGGATGCAAGCGTGCAGCAGCGTTTGCAGCGAATCCGCGATTATGCTTCCACGGGACTGACGCCTAATGAAGCGTTGATCCAGATGGCAAAGCTCGATGTGGTGCTGTCGGATTTTATGCAGGAAAATTCACTGGACGCAACGGCCATCCAGTGCTGGACTTCCGTGCAAAAGAATTATGGCTGCAACGTGTGTACGAGCATGAGCATTATGAGCGAAAATATGCTCCCGAGCGGCTGTGAAGTGGATGTAACCGGAACATTAAGCATGTACGCTTTGCAACTTGCATCCGGCTCGCCGAGCGCACTTGTGGATTGGAATAACAATTACGCAGATGACGATAACAAATGTGTCCTTTTCCACTGCGGAAACTGGGCGAAATCCTTCCTGCCCGACATTGAAATCAGCACCGCGCCGATTTTAGGAACGTCTGTGGGAGAGGAAAATACATTTGGCGCATTGTCGGGGCGCACGCCTGCTATGCCGCTTACATTCGGCCGCATCAGTACCGACGATCCGCGCGGCGTAATGAAGGCATACATTGGTGAGGGCAGGCTAACGGATGATACATTAAAAACATTTGGTAACCGGGCCGTTGCCGAAATCCCAAACCTGCAAAATTTGATGCAATACATCTGCCGCAATGGTTTTGAACACCATGTGGTAATGAACGCATCCAAAACAGCGGGCATTCTCAAAGAAGCATTAGGCAATTATATGGGCTGGGAAGTGCAGCTTTTTGATAATTAGTAGTCAAGAAAAACCATGTCGGAAAAGGAGTTAGCGCAGAAATCGGTGGAGTACCGGAAGAAAATCCTCAAATACATTTACCAGGCCAAAGCCGGGCACACCGGCGGCAGCCTGTCGTGTATTGATATCCTGAATGTGCTTTACAACCACACGATGCAGGTGGACGCAACCGATTTCACTTCTCCCGACCGCGACCGGTACATTCAAAGCAAAGGGCACACGGTGGAAGCATTATATGTAGTGCTGGCTTCCCGGGGCTTTTTTCCGGAATCCGATCTGGAAACGCTTTGTCAATATCAATCGCATTACATCGGACATCCCACGCGTAAGGTGCATGGTGTTGAACAGAATACGGGCGCATTGGGTCACGGTCTTTCGCTGAGTGTGGGCACTGCCATTGCGGGCAAACTGGATAAAAAAGATTACCGCGTTTTCACGGTTTTGGGCGACGGCGAACTGCCCGAAGGTTCCAACTGGGAGGCAGCATTGTCGGCGGCACATTATAAGCTCGATAACCTGTGCGCGATTTTGGATAAAAATACATTGCAAATCTCGGGGCCGACGGCCGATGTGCTGAATACCGACCCGGTCGATAAAAAATTTGAGGCTTTTGGCTGGGAAGTGCGGCATGTGGACGGGCATGATATCAAACAATTGACAGAGGCATTTGATGCGCTGCCTTTTGTAAAGGGCAAGCCAAGCCTCATCATTGCACATACGGTAAAGGGTAAGGGCATCAGTTTCATGGAAAATCAGCTCAAATGGCACCATGGCGTTCCAGACCCCAAGCAGTACGCGGATGCCGTGCAGGAACTCGATTTGTATGGAGAAACGCTGGCTTCGGCTTAAAATAAGAGATTGATAATCAAAATGGATAGCACGGTGGATGCGACTATTGAAAACATTGCGGTTGCGCAACAGACCAACCTGGAAGTTTTTTCCGGCGTTTTGCAGCTGCTGGCAGAGACGGACAAGGACATTATCGTCGTAACCAGCGACTCGCGGGGGTCGGGAAAGCTTGTTCCTTTTGGCCAGAAATTTCCGGAGCAGATCATTGAAGTTGGCATTGCGGAGCAAAATCTTGTAGGAGTTGCGGCCGGCATTGCATCGACTGGAAAAAAGGTTTTTGCCGTTTCGCCAGCTTGTTTTCTCACAGCCCGCGCTTTGGAACAGATCAAAAATGACGTTGCTTATTCCAATAATCCCGTAACGCTCGTGGGCATCAGTGCCGGTGTGAGTTACGGCGCATTAGGCTCTACACACCACAGTTTGCACGATTTTGCGGTGTTAAGGACCATTCATAACCTCATTATCGTGGCCCCGGCCGATAATTTTGAAGCGGAACAGGCCGTGAAGCTAGCAGCAGAAACCGACCTGCCGGTTTATATTCGTTTTGGCAAAAAATCAATGCCTTTACTGCCTGCCGAAAAATCATTTGAATTTGGAAAAGGACGCATAATCCGGGAGGGAAGCGACCTTACCATCGTTGCCACAGGTGAAACTGTAGAACATGCCTGCGCCGCAGCACAAAACCTCGAACAGGAATTTAACATTACCACGACCATTGTGAGTATGCACACGATCAAGCCTCTGGATTACAATCTGTTAGCTGAGATCGCTGCTTCGGGAAAACCCATCATTACCGTAGAAGAACACAGTGTGTATGGCGGGTTAGGAGAGGCCTGTGCTTCATTTCTATTCCAGAATAACTTCCGTAACCCTTTCAAAATCATGGGGATACCTGATGAATATACGGTTACAGGCTCCCAGCAGGAGATCTTCAATCATTACGGGATTTCGAAGGAGGGTATTACGCAGGCTGCACTTGCCCTTTTGGGGGAATAAATAAAATCAGGTAGGGGTAAAGTTTTCCGTGGTAAGTCAGGAAATAAGCCGCTTCTTTCAAATATGCTAAATCGCGAATTTTTTATGAAGTTGTCAAGATACATTGCCATATCTGCCGTAATGCTTGGATTTTCATTAGCCAAAGCCCAGCCCGCTGCTCAAAAGCACAGGGTTTTGATTTTGACAGACATTGAAAATGAACCTGATGACACACAATCCATGGTGCGTTTTCTTACTTATTCCAATCACTGGGATGTAGAGGGATTGATCGCAACGACTTCCATACATCAGCAAAAAAGGATCGCTCCTGAAAAAATCAAACAATTAATAAATGCTTATGGCAAAGTCAGGAACAACCTGTTGCTGCACGAGAAAGGTTTTCCCGAAACAGCATATCTGCTCAGCATTACCAAAAGCAGTTTTCCCGAATTTGGCCTGAATGCGGTGGGCAAAGGAAAAGACTCTGAGGGCTCGGAGTGGATCATTAAGGTTGTTGATAAGAAAGACGACCGCCCGGTCTGGATTCCCGTTTGGGGCGGGGCCAATTGCCTTGCACAGGCGCTTTGGAAAGTAAAAATGACCCGCTCGCCGGAAGATCTTAAAAAGTTTGTCTCCAAAATCCGGATGTATACCATTTCCGACCAGGACGATACCGGGCCATGGATCCGTAAGAATTTTCCTGATTTGTTCTACGTCGGCAGTCCTGGTTACCATGCCGCTGGTGCTTACCATTATGCAACCTGGTCGGGCATTAGCGGTGATAAGTTCCACGGCCGGTTCGCTGGCGCCAATTTTACCATTGTAGACAATCCCTGGCTCGACGAAAACGTGCGGAACCACGGACCGCTGGGCGCAGAATATCCGTTCACAAAGTTCCTGATGGAAGGCGACACGCCCTCATTTTTAGGACTGATCAACAACGGTTTAAATGATCCCGAACATCCTGAATACGGAGGATGGGGCGGCCGGTATGAACTCTACACGCCGCATACGCTGAAATATTTTTATGAGCCCGAAACCCGCCCCATCTACACCGATGCCATGGACGAAGTGAAGGGAGCTGACAGCTTGTTTCACACCAGCAATAAGGCAACATTATGGAGATGGCGGGAAGCCTTTCAGCACGATTTTGCAGCGCGGATGGATTGGACGATCAAACCTTACAAAGAAGCAAATCATCCACCCAAAGCAGCATTGAAGCATGCAAACGCCATCAAAGCCAAAACCGGAGAGAAAGTAACATTAAGCGCCGAGGGTTCCGAGGACCCGGATGGAAACGAGCTTACTTACCAATGGATCTACTATCCGGAGCCCGGCTCCTATAACCAGAAAGACCCGCTGGGAATCAACAATTGGCAAGCTAAAAACACATTCTTTACGGCTCCTAAGGTTGAAAAACCGGAGACGATCCACATTATCCTGGCCGTAACGGACAAAGGCGTTCCGGCGCTGACGCGTTATCAGCGTGTGATCGTAACAGTTCATCCTGAGTAACCGGAGCCGTTTATGAGATTTATCAAAACATTCAGCATTCTATTTTATGCCACCATTGCGCTGGCGGGCTGCCAGTCCAAAGACGGTTCTGACCAGCCCAAAAAAATGGCGATCGTGGTTTCAACATTGAATAACCCGTGGTTTGTGTTCCTGGCGGAAAGGGCGCAGGCCAAAGCAAAGGAATTGGGTTACGAGTCAAAAGTGTTTGATTCTCAAAACAATACATCGCTCGAAACGGATCATTTCGAAAATGCAATGGCGAGCGGTTATGATGCAATTTTATTTAATCCGACAGACGCGGACGGCTCAATTGTCAATGTGAAAAATGCCACAGCAGCGGGCATTCCTGTTTTTTGCATGGATAGGGAAGTGAATTCCAATGAGGCTGCAACTTCGCAAATCCTGTCCGACAGCTATTCGGGCTGCGTGGCGATTGCGCGTTATTTTGTGGAAACATTGAATAAAAAAGGGAAATACATCGAGATTCTTGGCATGGTGGGTGACAACAACACCTGGAACCGCTCCAAGGGCTTTCACAGCGTGGTGGACCATTATCCCGATTTAAAAATGGTGGCCCAGCAAAGCGCCGATTTCGACAGAAATAAAGCCATGGAGGTGCTCGAATCGATTTTACAGGCTCATCCCGACATTGATGCGGTCTTTTGTGGCAACGATGCGATGGCTATGGGCGCTTATCAGGCCCTCGTCGCTGCCGGGAAGGCGGATAAGGTGAAAGTTTTCGGGTTTGATGGTGCCGAAGATGTTGTTAATTCTATCAAGGACGGAAAAATCCTGGCGACGGGCATGCAGTTTCCAGAGGTAATGGCTCAGACGGCCGCCAATTTTGCCGATGAATATTTCAAAGGTAAGCGCGATTTTCCCAGGAAGATGCCGGTGGCTGTGGAGCTGGTTGTGAAGGATAACATTGAAAATTACGCCGCCTACGGCAAAAAGGAATAGCAATGAATAAAATGGTCCGATATGGTGTGTTCCTGCTGGTTGTGGCTTTCCTGGCTTATCATTCGGTGTATTTCAAAAAGCTGGATGAGGTGAAAGCGGGAACGGCTTCCTTCAATGCCAAAAAATATGCTGCGGATTTCTGGGCTAGAAAGCTGACGCCAGCGCTTGCCAAGTCGACTGACACGGGTCAGCTTTTGTCGCTTTTACGGACCGATAAAGACAAGGCTTTTAAAGAGCATGCGCATGCCTTGGGCATCGGTAACATTAAATATTTCCTCATCAAAGGCTCCGGAAAAGTGACGGAAGTGCAGGAAAACCAGGTGCTTATCAGGCTGGAATCTGAAAATGAAAAGCCCGAAATGCGCCTTGCAACGGAATATGTGTTTGGTAATGCCGTGCGCGATGCTTCCGGGACGATCGATATCAATGAATTTTCCAATTCCATGGATTTCAATAATGTGTCGGCGGAGATCAATAAGATCATCCGCGAAAAAGTAATCCCGCCATTTAAATCCAAAGTAAAGAATGGCGATGTCATCGAGTTTGCCGGGGCGATAGAGCTGAATCAGGAACATTTGAAGCTGAATAACATTGAAATCATTCCCATCAGATTGACAATTAAAGAATTGTAAACCAATCCAATCTTCCTATGCTGGAAGTTAACAACATTACGAAGAGATTCCCCGGCGTCATCGCGCTCGAAAACGTGTGCCTTTCCATTGAAGCTGGCAAGGTCACCGCATTGATTGGTGAGAATGGGGCAGGGAAATCCACGTTGATGAAAATCCTTTCCGGCGTTTACCAGGATTTTGAAGGGGAAATCCGTTTCAAGGGCGCGCCTGCAAAATTCTCAGGCCCGAAAGACGCACAGCAAAAATGCATTGCTATCATTCACCAGGAACTCAACCTGATCCCGTATCTGACCATTACAGAGAATATTTTTCTCGGCCGGGAAATGCTCACGCAGTTCGGAACGATTGATAAAACGCGGATGCGCAAAAAAACGCAGGAACTGCTCGACAGGCTGAAACTCAAAGTAAAGCCCGAAACGCAGGTGGTGAAACTGAAAGTAGGACAACAACAAATCGTAGAAATCGCCAAATCCCTGCTCACAGACGCGGAACTAATCATCATGGATGAGCCAACTTCGGCTATAACAGGCAGCGAAGTAGACCTGCTTTTTGATATCATTGAAAACCTCCGCGCAGACGGCAAAGCGATCATTTATGTTTCTCATAAGCTGGACGAATTGTTTCGGATCGCGGATAACTATGTCGTGTTAAGGGACGGAAAATCCATCGAATCCGGGTCGATGGCAGGCATCACGCAGGATCAGCTTATTGCTAAAATGGTGGGCCGGAAGATCGAAATCATGCGTAAAAGCACGGGCGAGGCCAAGTGTGAGAAATTGCTGGAAGTCCGAAATCTGACATTGAAACATCCCATCCGGCCGAAAGAGGATTTGTTAAGGAACATTTCATTTGAAGTCTGCAAAGGCGAGATCGTGGGGATTTTTGGTTTGATGGGTGCGGGAAGGACAGAGTTGCTGGAAACGATTTTTGGTTTGCACGCCGGCGGCATCAGCGGCCATATCCTGATGGAAGGGACCGAACTGAAATGCGCGTCGCCCTCGGAAGCCATCGCGGCCGGACTCGCCCTGGTGCCTGAGGATCGCAAAAAGGATGGCTTAGTGCTTGGTCTGGACGTAAAAACGAACATCAGCCTCACCACGCTTGCAGACCTTGAAAAACTGGGCACATTAAGCGACGCGAAAGAAGCTGCGCTGGCGGATAAATACATCAGCGAGCTCAAAATCAAAACATCTTCTCAAAAACAAAAAGCGAATAACCTGAGCGGCGGTAACCAGCAAAAGATTGTCCTTGCCAAATGGCTGGCCACAAAACCCAAGCTGCTCCTGCTCGATGAACCGACCCGCGGGATCGATATTAATGCCAAAAATGAAATTTACAAGCTAATCATCAAACTCGCCGAAGATGGCCTCGGTATCGTAGTCGTTTCCTCCGAACTGCCCGAAATTTTGGCTGTTTCCGACCGCGTGCTCGTGATGGCGGAAGGTGCGTTAACAGCTGGTTTCTCCATTGCGGAAGCCACCGAAGATTCCATTTTGCGGGCCGCAATCCCGCAATCCAATTTTGAAAAACAAGCATGAACATAGCATTAGACCGATCCAAATTACTGCGTTTCCAGTCCCTTATCGCACTCTTTCTGCTTTGTCTGGGCCTGAGTATTTTGTCGGACAAATTCCTCAGCGTATCCAACCTCTGGAACGTCATGCGGCAGATCTCGGTGAATATTTGCATCTCAACGGGCATGACGCTGATTGTGCTGACGGCTGGGATTGATTTGTCAGTAGGCTCTGTATTAGCGCTTTGTGGGGCCATCACGGCCGGTTTGCTGAAAAACGGCATCGAATTGCCCGATAGCAATCTGTACATTGGCTTCACGATTCTGGGTGCCATCCTTGCCGGGATGCTTACCGGCTCGGCCTTGGGCGCATTCAGCGGCTGGACGATTACCAAATTCAATGTGCCGCCATTCGTTGCAACGTTGGCCATGCTCACCGTCGCGCGTGGACTTACTATGCTCTGGACACAAGGGTTTCCGATCAGCGGGCTGGGGGACACATTTTTGTATTTCGGAACTGGTTGGTTATTTGGCATTCCTGTGCCGGTCTGGATATCGTCGATCATTGTGGCTATCGCAGTTTTTGTCACAAATAAAACCCGGCTTGGCCGTTACATTTATGCCATTGGCGGCAATGAAAGCGCTTCGCGACTGTCTGGTATACAGGTTAACAAGGTCAAGATTATCGTTTACACCATTGCAGGGGCGCTGGCTGCTGTCGGGGGCATCATGGTAACTTCTCGTCTTGATTCTGCACAGCCTAATGCGGGCATCAGCTATGAGCTGGACTCCATTGCTGCGGTGGTGATTGGCGGCACTTCGCTGTCGGGTGGCCGGGGCAGCATTCTGGGGACGGTTCAGGGTGCCATCATCATTGGTGTGCTTAATAATGGCCTTGTACTGCTGAATGTGTCGCCTTTCTGGCAACAAGTTGTAAAAGGCCTCGTGATCCTGATCGCTGTCATTATTGATAAGTCAGGCTCTAAAAATGATTGAATTCTAAATCCTGCCGCATAAGTTCTCAACATTAGTCCATCTACTAATTTATCAGATTATGAGTCCGAAAACTGCCCAGGAACTGGCGTTGCCCGTAGGCGTAACGCTCGACAGGTTTATCATGTTAAGTCAAACTGCTTTTCCGTATGCAACGGGTGAGTTGTCCCAATTGCTCCGGGATATTGCGCTGGCCGGAAAGATCATTAACCGTGAAATCAACCGCGCAGGCCTCGTGGACATTGCCGGCGGAAACGGAACGGACAATGTGCAGGGCGAAAATCAGCAAAAACTCGACATTATCGCCAATATCCGTTTCATCAGGGCATTGAAAAATGGCGGAGAAGTGTGCGCGATCCTTTCAGAGGAAGACGAGGATATCATTCACACGGGTAACGATCATGGCAAATACGTGGTTGCCATGGACCCGCTGGACGGCTCTTCCAACATTGATGTCAATGTTTCAATAGGCACCATTTTCTCGATTTACAGACGCATTTCACCCATTGATGAGCCAGCCACGCGGGAGGACTTTTTGCAAGGCGGCCGGAAGCAGGTCGCAGCCGGATACATTTTATATGGTTCGTCCACCATGCTCGTTTATTCCACCGGCGACGGCGTGAACGGCTTCACTTACGATCATTCATTGGGAGAATTTATTTTATCTCACAAAAACATCCGCTCCCCGGAGAATGGCACCATTTACTCCGTGAACGATGGTTATATCAACGATTACCCGGCTTTCGTTCAGGATTATCTTACCAAATGCAAGGCACAATCCTGCACAGCCAGATACATTGGCTCACTTGTAGCGGATTTCCATCGTAACCTGCTCCGGGGTGGCGTTTACCTGTATCCATCCACCAAAAAAACGCCTGAGGGCAAGCTCAGGCTGTTATATGAATGTTATCCGCTCGCATTTATCGCCGAAAAGTCCGGAGGAAAAGCTATCGATGGTTTCGGCCCAATACTCGACATCGTGCCTACGTCATTTCACCAGCGTTCACCCATTTACGTCGGATCACCGAGCATGGTAGACGAAGTCATGAAATTGTAAAAAGCTTGATTATGAGCTATCAGACTAGCGAAGCGATCAGCGCTTCGCTAGTGTTAAGCTCGATCCTGCCTTTCGTCGGGATCATATTGCCCCATATAAAATTATAGTGTGTAATGATCTGCTCCGCAGACAAATGCGGCTTGTCGCCCGTCGTATGGCCATCTTCAACGACGGTAATATTATAATCTTTCGACAAAGCCACCTGCACCGTCGATTCTACACAAAAATCGGTTGCACTGCCGGTAATGACCAGCTCGCCGACATTCAGCTCGTTCAGTTTCGTTTCCAGTTCGGTGTTGTAAAAGGCATCGTGCGCTTCTTTTGCCAAGATCAGATCCTGCTTTTCTACGTTCAGATCGGCTAGTAATTGCCAATCGTGTGTGTTGGGAATGTACTCGTCCAGCTTGGTGCCGTCGTGCTGAATAAAAATCACCGGCAGGCCGTTTTTACGAAATGCGGCGGCAAGTGCATTGATACGCGCCACAACGCCTTCGGGATCGTAACGTCTGGAATCAGCGGTAAATGAACCATTCTGCATGTCAATGATTAACAGGCCTTTCCGCGGTTCCGAAGTTTCTGTTTTTCTATCCACAAAATTTTTAGTTAGTTATATTTTAAATGTATATTTCTACAAAAATCACAAATTAGTTTTACGCCTTCGGGATAATGAAGTTAAACTTTTACTATTGTATCTATATTTTAATAATGCAATTTATTGCATTACCTGCCTTCCCGCAAAGCAAACCCTTACACTTCCGACACATCTCCGCTGAAAACGGCCTTGCCAATAATAACGTCAATTGTGTTTTACAGGACAAAACAGGTTTTATCTGGATCGGTACGAACGGAGGATTGCATCGCTATGATGGCCATGAATTCAGAATTTACAAAAATAATGAGCAGGATAAAAACAGCATCAGCAATGATTTCGTAACGGCGCTGGCCGAAGACAAATCAGGCAATATCTGGATCGCAACAAGCGGCGGCGGCGTGAATGTTTTCGATAAGAATAAAGGTGTATTTGCAAAATATACAGCCGTTGACCACAATCCCAAAACCATTTCCGGGGCTTACGTTAATAAGATTGTTTTTGATAAAAATGACAAATTATGGATCGCGACCACGGGCGGTCTGGACGTGTTTGATCCGGTCAGCAGAAGCATTGTAAAACATTATAAATCCGACACGACGAATGTCCGCAGCCTGGCTGATAACAATGTGAATACGGTTTATTGTGATGCGCAAAACAACATTTGGGCCGGAACCGGGAACGGGCTTAGCTTGCTGGATAGACAGTCGGGCTTGTTCCGGAGGTTTCTTTCTGACGAAAATGTGAACAGCTTGTCGGGCAATGATATCCGTTACGTTTTTCAGGATAGCAAAGCCAGGGTTTGGGTGGGCACGTATGGTGCGGGCCTTAATCTTTATCAGCCTGGTGAGGGCACATTCCGGCGTTTTAAAAATAATCCGCTGGATCCCGCCTCGCTTTCAAACAACAACATTACCAGCATTAATGAAAACCAGGGTGAGATCTGGATCGGCACCGAAAACGGCGGGCTGAATATTTTGAATACACAAAACTGGACATTCAGATCTTATGTACATGATGAGGTGGACAGGAGCAGTGTTGGCGGGAATTCGGTGGATTGCATTTACAAGGACCGGCAGAATAACTTGTGGCTGGGGATTTACAGTGCAGGGCTGAGCATTTATAAAAGTGACAACAGATTTGCACATTACCAGCACAATTCGCTTAAAAATAGCCTTTCCAATGACTTCGTTCTCTGTTTTTACGAGGATAGCGATCGCAGTATATGGGTGGGAACGGATGGCGGCGGCTTGAATTTAATGAACCGTAACACGCATCAGTTCAGTGCGTTTACACATCAGAATTCGGGCATTTCCGGTGATTATGTGCTGGCGATTGTTCCGGATGAGGCAGGTAAAATGTGGATAGGGACCTGGGGGAGCGGTCTGAATATTTTTGATCCGGGGACCAAACGCTTTACCGTATTGAAACATCAGGAAAACACTGTTAACTCTTTGTATTCCAATAATGTATATGCCATAGCCAGGACGCATGACAACACGATGTGGCTGAGCACCTATGGCGAAGGACTGGACGCTTATGACCCGCAAACCAAAGTTTTCAGGCACTATCTGAGCGAACCGGATAATCCCAAAACGCTTTCCGACAACACCGTCAACTGCTTTCTGACCGATCGCAGCGGCAACCTCTGGCTGGGGACAGATGAAGGGCAGCTGAACCGCTATGATAAAGCGTCCGATACATTTACACGTTTTAAAGTAAGTGACAGCGAGCGCGTTTTCAACAGCGCGATCAATTGCATGGTGGAGGACAAAAACGGAATTTTATGGCTGGCAACCTTACGTGGGCTCATCCGCTTCGATCCACGGACAGGCAGGACAAAAAAATATACGACGATAAACGGGCTGGTAAATAATGTGACTCAGGCGCTGATTGAGGATGATTTGGGGATGCTATGGATCAGTACGGTAAACGGGCTTTCGAGGTTTGACCCGAAATCTGAGCGATTTGAGAATTACACTTTGGAATATGGGCTTCAAGCAAGGGAATTCAAGCAGAAATCTGCTTATAAGGATGCGGACGGCACATTGTATTTTGGTGGAGTAAATGGTTTTAATCAATTTAACCCCAGGCAAATCAGCCCCCGGAGTGGTTCTTACCCTATCATTGTGACCAATTTTAAAGTTTTCAACCGGGATGAAGCAGCTGCCAAGCCGGATGGTTATGCGCTTGTGTTACCAAAAGAAATTTCCGAGGCCAGAACGATCACTCTGGCATATGACCAGTCATTTATTTCGCTGGATTATGCCGCGCTTGATTTCACTTCTGCCCAAAAAAGTTATGCTTATTGTCTGGAAGGGTTTGATCAGGGCTGGAATTATGTAGGTGACGCTAATACAGCCATTTACACCAATTTGCCTCCCGGAAATTACACGTTCAAGCTCAAAGCGCAGAACATTTCAGGGGCCTGGATATCAGCAAAGAACAACCTGACCATCATCGTCAAACCGCCGTTCTGGGCGACCTGGTGGTTCAGGATATTGGCATTAATTGCCGTTGCAGGAACTATTTACGCGCTTTATCGTTACCGCGTCAACACCATCATCAGGCAGAAAGCAACCCTGGAAAACCTCGTGGAAGAGCGCACTGCGATGGTACAGAGACAGGCAGAGGAATTGCATGCGCAGTCGGACCATTTGCAAGCTTTGAACGAGGAATTGCAATCGCAGTCGGAGGAGTTGCGTGTGCAGACGGAGGAATTGTACGAGCAGCATGAGCAGGCGCAGTTTGCACGCGAAGAGGCCGAACGGGCGAACCAGGCCAAGAGCATTTTCCTGGCCACGATGAGCCACGAGATCCGGACGCCTATGAATGGTGTCATCGGCATGACCGCCTTACTTGCTGAGACGGAACTGACTGAGGAACAACAGGATTATACCAAAACCATTGCGGCCTGCGGTGAAACATTGGTGAATGTGATCAACGACATTCTGGATTTTTCGAAAATAGAATCTGGTAAAATCGACCTGGAAGCGCACGAATTCGAGCTGCGGAACTCGATAGAGGAGATGATGGACCTGTTTTCATTGCAGGCCTCGAAAAAGCAAATTGCGCTCCGTTATCATATTGAACAAGGCGTGCCGGATTTTCTGATCGGTGACAGTTCGAGATTGAAGCAAATCCTGACCAACCTCATCAATAATGCGCTGAAATTTACGAGCAGCGGAGAAGTTTTCTTGCAAGTTTATCCGTATGCACCGGCGGCACATGGTGAAATTGAAGTCGGCTTCATAGTCCGTGACACAGGAATTGGCATTAAGGAAGAGAATCTGAACAATCTTTTCAAACCGTTTTCACAAGTGGACTCGTCCGTAAACCGCATGTATGGCGGCACCGGGCTTGGTCTCGTGATCTGCGAGCGGCTGGTGCGCTTAATGAATGGCGGCATCCGCGTGGAAAGCGAATATGGCAAAGGGTCGGCCTTTCATTTCCACATTACGACGGGATATACCGAAAATAATGCAAAATTAGCGCATCAAAGAAACCTTCCATCCGAACCAGAAACCGAAAAAAGAATGTTGGAAACCGAATTTTCATCCGATTTTCCGTTGAAAATATTAGTTGTCGAGGATAATCTGGTAAATCAGAAGTTTATCGATTATGTGCTGAAAAAGCTGGGATATGAAATAGCCATGGCGGAGAATGGCTTGCAGGCCATTGAAAAGTTAGCATTAACGCCTTATGACGTGATTCTGATGGACCTGCAAATGCCGGTTATGGATGGTCTGGAAGCCACCAGGATTATCCGGAAGGATCACAGCACGGTTCCTTACATTGTTGCATTGACTGCCAATGCTATGAATGAAGACCGCAACAACTGCCTCAATCATGGCATGGACGATTACATGGCTAAGCCGATGAAGCTGGATGTGATCAAAGAAGTGCTCAAAAGGGCTTATCAAAAGATTTATCAGCTCCCGGTGAGTGCGGATGTCTGAAAGATCACAAGCTTTTATTAATTTAAACTTTTAGCCATAACCATGAAAAATGTCACCGCAAACTACCTCTTCTGCCCTTATTCCCGACCATCCCAAAGGCAAGATCGTTTACATTGATTACCTGAAAGTGCTGCTCACAGCGCTTGTGGTTGCACACCATGCGTTTGTAACGTACGGCGCGCCGGGCGGTTGGTATTATTCTGAAAAAACGACTTCGCTGGGCGCAACAATGGCAATGACCATGTTTGTGGCGGTGAACCAGTCCTTTTTTATGGGCTTTTTCTTTTTCCTTTCGGCACTATTCATTCCTTCGTCTTACAAAAAGAAAGGTGCGGCTATTTTTATCAAAGACCGGTTCATTCGGCTAGGGATCCCGCTGCTCTTTTATTCGTTTATTCTGGCGCCGGTGATGAATTATATGGTTTACTACCACGCCGGTGTGCATCACATTACATTCCTGCAATTTCTTTCCGGCTACGATTCCTGGATTAGTGTCGGCGTTTTATGGTTTGTTGTTGCCTTGCTGCTTTTTAGTCTGGCTTATGCGGCCTGGAAGAGCTTGTCAAAGTCGGAGCCCGATGTCTGGCCTGTGCCCGCCGTGAAAAATGTTTTACGTTTCGGGATAGCGCTTGGTGTGGTCAGTTTCATTGTGCGACTCGGTTTTCCGGTTGGGTGGACCTTGGATCCTGTCGGTTTTCAGCTGGGCCATTTTCCTCAATACATAGCCGTTTTTATGGTTGGCATCGCTGCGGCAGAAAGCAACTGGCTCGAAAAGCTGGATTCAGAACGCTATAAACCAATAAAGATCATTGCGTTGTGCATGATCTTTATCGGTGTTCCAATTATATATGCTGTTAAAATTGTCTTCGACAATCCGCTGGAATGGTTCAGCGGCGGATTGCACGGCGAAGCGGCTTTTTATGCTTTTTGGGAGCAGATCACAGGTGCCTGTACTATGGTCTCCCTGCTTGTATATGGCAGAAAAAGATTAAATACGCCTTCTGTATTTCTTAGCAAAATGTCACGTTGTGCGTTTGCCGTTTACATTCTGCACCCTTTCGTTTTGATCTCCATTTCGCTTCTGCTTCGCAGCTGGGGCGTTGATCCGGCCGTTAAATTGCTCATTGTAACTCCGCTTGGCATCGTTTTGAGTTTCCTTCTCGGTTACATTGTTGTGAAAATCCCAGGCGTGAACAAAGTTATTTAGCCACCGTTGTGCCATTTTTATTGATCAGATAATGCTTGCCTCTGTTCACATAAGCATGCGCGCCGTTGCTGATGAGGATGACGGCAACCACGGCCACCGCTGTGTACGCAATGGCTTGATTATCATTCCAATTCGCAACAGCAACTGCTGCCAACCCCCACGCACCAACCATTGCAGCTTCGCGTAAATTCCGGTTCCAGGTCAGGAATAGCTGTACAAATCCGGCTACACAAATCATAATGATCGTCCATGTATCAGGAGAAATTCCAAAACCGTCCCAGCCTATTTTGGTCAGATAAGCCGCCATATTCGCAATTAATGCAACAGTGATCCATCCCAGATATAGTGCAAAAGGCCACCATTCCAGGGCTATTTTTTTCATGGTGATCAAATCCAGTTCCATTCGGGTACGAAGCACAATGCCGAGTAATGAAATCAGTAACACGATCATAATCAGCACCGAAGCGCCAGTGTAATCGTAAAGCCAGGCAACGATCCAAAGGCAGTTGGCAATGCAGGAAATAACAAACAGCCAACCGATCTTATCAACGATTTCCGGAGCTTTTTTATCATTGAACAATCCCCTGCTTTGATAGAGCACAAAAGCCGCAAGGCCAATGTAGATCACACCCCAAACGGAGAAAGCGTAACCTGCCGGCGTGAAAAAATTCTGATACTCGGCCGAAACTGTGGCCATAGTGTTATCATTGAAAATGCCTGTATTGGAAAGATAATTCATTATCACTGTCACGATTAGTGCCAGTATATTCGCTATTTGCAATGTCTTTGTCATGATGGAGATGGTAATTTGAATAATATGAACTGAACCAAGCAAAGCCTGTGCCAACATGATCAAAACAATTACGATCAACGAATTTTTTCTCTTACCCATCGCTACTCCGCTGGCTGATGTGCGGACACCGGCCGAATTTGCGCATGGGCACATTCCGGGCGCCTTTAATCTGCCGTTATTCAGTAATGAGGAACGGGTCGTGGTGGGGACGACTTATAAGCAGGTGGGTAGGGAAGAGGCGATCCTGTTGGGATTCGATCTGACCGGCCCTAAGTGGTCGGGCTTCATTAAACAAGCGCTGGAAGTGGCTCCGGATAAGAAAATTGCCGTGCATTGCTGGCGCGGGGGCATGCGAAGCGGTGCCATGGCCTGGGCATTGGATCTGTATGGTTTCGAGGTTTATTTAATTCAGGGTGGGTATAAAAATTTCAGAAGGTGGGCACTCGATCAGTTTCAGCAGCCGGCAAATGTGGTGGTTTTAGGAGGGAGAACGGGTTCGGGCAAGACCAGGATTTTGCAAGAATTGGCAATGCTTGGTGAGCAGGTAATTGATCTGGAAGATCTTGCGCAGCATCAGGGATCGTCTTATGGAACTATGAACAAAATGATCCAGCCTACGCAGGAGCAGTTTGAAAATAATCTGGCCTTCCAGTTAAAAGACATAGACCGGACAAAGCGGTTATGGTTAGAGGACGAAAGCAGGAACATCGGCCGACTTACCATTCCGACGCCTGTTTTTAATCAAATGAGTCAGGCCATGTTAATCGATATCCATGTAGATCTGGAACAACGCGTGCGTGCATTAACATTGGAATACGGCCTGCTGGACAAAGAATTCCTGATAACCTGCACCAGCCGCATTCACAAAAGACTTGGGCCGGTGCAAACAAAACAGGCCATAGCAGCCATTAATGAGGGGAATATGGAAGAATTTATCCGTATCGTGCTCGTTTACTATGATAAGACTTACCACAAAGACCTGGGAAAAAGAAACGCTGAAAACGTGTTTAGCATGAACATAACCAGCGCTGAAATCGCAGAAAATGCAAAGCAGATCTTAATTTTTATCAAAAATATTTCCGCCAAAACATTGGCATAGTCAATCAAATGGGCACAACAACCACTGTCAAATTAACCCAATATTCTCACGGAGCAGGCTGCGGCTGTAAGATCAGCCCGGCCATTCTGGACAAGATCCTGCATAGTCCGGTTATCGCACAAGCCGATCCCCGCCTGCTGGTAGGAAACGACAAACGCGACGACGCCGCAGTGCTCGACCTGGGAAACGGGACCGCATTAATTTCAACAACCGACTTCTTCATGCCCATAGTGGACGACGCCTATGACTTCGGCCGCATTGCGTCCGCCAACGCAATCAGCGACGTTTATGCCATGGGCGGAAACCCCGTGCTCGCCATCGCCATCCTTGGGTGGCCCATCGACAAGCTTGCGCCAGAAGTAGCGCAGCGGGTGCTCGAAGGTTCACGGGCGATCTGCGCAGAAGCTGGCATTACATTAGCAGGCGGCCACAGCATTGATTGCCCCGAACCCGTTTTTGGGCTGGCTGTCAGCGGGTTAGTCAGTATTGAGCATCTTAAACAAAACTCCACTGCAAAAGCCGGCTGCCGCCTATATCTGACCAAAGCACTAGGCGTAGGAATCCTTTCCACAGCACAGAAAAAAGGCATTCTCGCGCCGGAAGACGCCGAGATCGCATTGCAAAGCATGGTAAAACTCAACATACTCGGTGAAACTTTCTCCCGAATGGACGGCGTTGAAGCCATGACGGATGTTACTGGTTTTGGCTTGTTGGGCCACCTATCCGAAATGTGTGAGGGAAGTGGATTGTCGGCGGTTATAGAGTTTGAGAAAGTGCCTGTCATCGACTCATTATCTTTCTATCTGGAACAGCAATGTTTTCCGGGAGGCACAAAACGGAATCTGGCGAGTTACGGCCACAAAGTCGGCCCATTGACCGATCTTCAAAAATATATCCTCGCCGATCCGCAGACCAGCGGCGGTTTGCTCGTTGCAGTAAGTGAAGAACATGCCGAGGATTTCGAAATGTCCATGGCTGTTTTGGGTAATAACTTGATATCTTTCGGCTGGCTGGAAGACAAACGCGATGGGCCGCTGATTGAAGTGCGATGATTTGCAGCCGGCTATTAATGCTTTTGAGATTAAGTTTTAAACAAATAATTGCAAATACAAATGAAAAACATCAAACAATATCTGCTGCTGTTTTCCCTCATCCTGCTCTCGGCAGGCCTTCGTGCGCAGGAAAAAGCCGAGCCCTGGACAGCGTCACAACTCATGCCAACCAGCGAACTGGCAGCACTCATCAACGATCCGGCTGCTAAGAAACCGCTGATCATCAACATTGGGCCGCAAGCGGTTATCAAGGGTTCCGTAGACGTAGGCCCGGGACAGGAAAAGGACAACATCAAGAAACTGGAAAAAATGCTTTCCAAGGAAGATAAAAATCGCGAAGTAGTCCTCTACTGCGGCTGCTGCCCCTTCGATAAATGCCCCAACATTCGCCCTGCATTCAGTCTGATCAAGGAAAAGGGTTTTACGAAAGCAAAATTATTGGATGTGCCCAAAAATATCAAGACAAACTGGATCGATCCGGGTTACCCTGTTAATTAGTATTAAGTAAATGACGTTGGTTTTGAGGAGATTAATTGTAGTTTTTGCATTGTTAATTAGCGCAAATGTCATTGCGCAGGAAAGTCAAATTAAAATAGGTAGAAAAGCGCCGGAAATAGCGCTTCCATCTTTAACCGGAGACAACATTTCACTCTCGGCACAAAAGGGAAAAGTCGTCCTGGTCGACTTCTGGGCAAGCTGGTGCGCCCCCTGCGTGGAAGAGCAGCCCGAACTCCGCAAGCTCTACAACCAATTCAACAAGTCAGGCAATAACACCAAAAACTTCGAAATTTTCGGCGTCTCCCTCGACAGCAAGAAACCCGCGTGGGAAAAAACCGTCCGCAAATACAAAATCAACTGGATCCAGGTAAGCGACCTAAAATTCTGGACCTCACCCGTGGCTAAAACCTATGAAATTGAGGCTCTGCCTTTTAATGTGCTATTAGATAAAAAAGGAACGATCGTAGGGGTGAATCTGCATGGTAAGGAGTTAGAGAATGCCATTGAGGCGGAACTAGCGAAGTAAATATTGCACAGTTATCAACCTAATCCGTGCCGTATTGCTAACCGAACAGCCCGAACAATCAGCGCAATTCATATTCATGCGTCAACGCCTCGACAGGAATACGCAGCAGCCTGCTGAACTTGCGGATCATAGTTAACGAAAGTGCCTGTTTGTAATTCAACACCTTACTGACAGTGCCCTTATCTCCATACTCTTTCGCCAAGTCGGCTGATTTATATCCAAAATCATCCATCCGGATCTTAATCAGCTCAATCGGATCAACCTCAGGCAAATTCGCTCCAATCTTTTCATACTCCGAAATCAGGTGAACAAGCAGAAGCTTTTCCTTATGGTCATCACTATTTTTAGGCGCATTCTTCACCTCCTGATAACGCGCCAGCGCCAGCGCATAGTCGCTATCACTTTCGATTAAAAACCATTGTGTTTTCATAAATAGTTGTGTATTTGATATTAAACTGTTTCCGCATTAATCTGATCGTATTCGGAATGCGTTCCAACGAACCTGACTTCAACGATCTGATCTTCAAAATCGACTTCAACAATAAGACGGTATTTATTACCAACAATTTTAAACCGCGCCCGCTTGTTGCTCAAAATTTTCGCTCGCGGGAAGTCTTGTAAAACGTCGCTGCTTCTCTGCCAATTTGCCTCTTCAACAACAGTCTTCCAAACAGACAAGCTCTTCCCTGAGTCAGAATGTTTCCGGGCGAAATCGGATATTTTGCGTAATTGAATGATTACCATGCTCCATTTTTAATTGATCATTTTTCATAGTGATTGGAACATGTTGACAATACAAACGTAAACAAAAGTTGGTAAATAGCCAACTTTTCGAATGAAATATTTTTCTTATCTCCGCACCCACATCGTCATCTCAACTAATATCCGTCAACCGCACGATCTTATTCTCAGAAAATTCAAAGATGGACTTGCCGGTCATGTCGAGTTCGTCGCCTTTTTTCAGGCCGTTTGGGAGGTCCATGGCCAGGACGGCGAAGTATTCGATTTCGATTTCGGACCAGTCTTCGTTGTGGATGAACTTGTTGATAGTTTGCTGGCGGGAGGCAAAAAGATCGATGGCCTGGACGGCCTGGTTCCGGAATTCTTCGATGCCGTTCAGCTCCATGGTCACTTCGTCATTAACCATATTTTCAAAAACAATGTTTTCGTCGAAGTCGGCGACCATTCCGTCTACATCGAAGTTGTTGTAGGCAGTTACGTAATTCGTAATTATTATTTCCCGGTCTTTCATAGCTTTGTTTTTCTGCGTGGCGGTATTGCTGCGCTCAATATAAAATAATTAGGCCTTAATGAGCGGTAACGCAAAGCTTTTCAAAAACTTTCCCACCCTTTTTATCTCCATTAAATGGGTCTTGCTGGCTTGTCTGATCGGCGTTTTTGCCGGCTCGGCTTCGGCTTTGTTCCTGGTTTCTCTGGATTGGGCCACGGAATTTCGGGAAAGCCATCATTGGATCATTGCACTGCTTCCTGTTGCCGGTTTCGTGATCGGATGTATGTATCATTATCTGGGCAAAGATGTGGAGGCAGGAAATAATCTGCTGCTAGAAAACATTCACCAACCCGCAACCATTATCCCATTAAAAATGGCTCCCTTCGTGCTGATTGGCACGGTTGCGACGCATTTGTTCGGCGGCTCGGCAGGCAGGGAAGGCACGGCGCTGCAAATGGGCGGCTCGATTGCAGACCAGTTTACCCGGATTTTTAAACTGAATTCCAGCGATCGGAAGCTGGTTATTATTGCCGGCATTGCCGCAGGTTTCGGGTCGGTTTTCGGGACGCCGCTTGCCGGGGCGATCTTTGGGATTGAGGTTTTGGTCATTGGCACATTGCGTTACGATGCGTTGGTTCCCGCATTGATCGCCTCCGTCGTTGCCGACATGACGACGCGGGCCTGGCAGGTGGGGCATACGCATTATCAGATTCCTTTTGTTCCGGAAATTTCGCTGGTACATATCCTTTATGCAGTGCTGGCGGGCTGTATTTTTGGCATTTGCTCCGTTGCCTTTTCTTCGCTAACACATTATATAGGATCTATTTTTAAATCGAAGGTGCGATTCGCGCCACTGCGGCCATTGATCGGTGGCTCACTTGTGGCGTTAGCAGTCTTCGGAATGGAGACAACGCGTTACATTGGATTGGGGATTCCGGTGATATTGCAATCCTTTCCGGAGCAACTGCCCGCTTATGATTTTGTCTTAAAAATCCTATTCACGGCGGTAACGCTGGGCGCCGCATTCAAAGGCGGGGAGGTGACGCCGCTTTTCTTTATCGGGGCGACATTGGGAAGCTTTCTTTCTACTTTTATTCCTTTACCAACTGCATTACTAGCTGGAATGGGCTTCGTAGCCGTTTTTGCAGGTGCAGCCAACACGCCCCTTGCCTGCACCATCATGGCGATTGAGTTGTTTGGCAGTTCGTGCGGGATTTACGTTGCGCTCGCTTGCATTACCGCGTATTTTTTCTCGGGACATCGCGGCATTTACACCGCACAACGCATTGGTCGGCCAAAACCGCTGAGCTATGACTGGCGAGCGGGAAAAAGCTTTTGACCGTGCGCTACAACTTATTTCAAGTGTCTTCATCAGGCCGCTTGATCTGGTAATGCAATTTTATTCATTTCAGTAACAAGCATTTCGCTCTTGCTGGCGTCGCAGGTGGCGCAGCAGTAGGTTTCGGGAAGTTCGTCGAAGAGCGTGCCCGGAGCGATGTTTTGGTTTGCGTCTCCGTATTCCGGGTCGTAGACGGTCTGGCAGTCGGGGCATTGGTAGATGAGCTCGACGATTTTGAGGGTCATTTTTGCCTCATCTGCTTCGGGTGTGGTTACTTTGAAGTTCTCACGTGAACGCTGGTTATTGAAGCGGCGGCAGAGTTTTTCGAGCTGGGCAGCCAGGTGAATTTTGTATAAACCTTTTTCAAAAAGCAGCTGTGTCCGGCTGTTGGGGTTGAAGTTTTCGGTGTAATAAATGTCGTACACATGAAACATCGCCAACTGCCCGATCTGCAGCAAGGGCCGTTTTTTGATCAAAACACTTCCAAAAACTTCCGATTTCGCCTTGGTCTGAATGCCGAAACAAAGGCCGAAAGTCCGCATATCGTGCTTATCGAAATAATGGATCAGGTCATTTTTCAGGCTTGCACCGTCTTCGTTATGATCTTCGGTTTGCCAGGCCAGTTCATTCGCTGCGTGACGGACGTTAATGTTGTGTTTGCCAAGAATGTTGCTCCAATCGGCACGATATTGGTCTTCAATTCCTTTGATAACCAGTGATTTCCAGGGCGTAATACATATTTCGCCGATACGGGTTTTGAGACATAATGCACAGGCATCCAGCAAAAATTCAATCGGGAATTGCTCATCCCGACGATACAAACCAAGCCAGGTCCGCGATTCGTAACGGTTAAAACCTTCATAGTAGGGAAGCGTGAACGAAGGCAATTCAAGATCCTGGGACGCGGGCTGCGACACATAACGGATCTTTTTCTGCACAGCTTCATACAAGCTTTCCTCCCCGCAGCAATCGCCCGAAAGCATGCAATTTTCCATTACTTTGGCCAGCCGGCCAATCTCGTTGGTGTAGACCAGATCATTCCATTTATAAACCGTATTCGTCTGTTTGTTACGCACATACAGATACCAAAAATGCGGCTCAGGCGAGGAAATAAAGTTGAGGTTACCCGTAAAAAACGGCGTAAAACTCTGGTTGGAATCCGAAATATTTATCTTCAACGAAGGATCGTAATCGAATGTGTCCAGCACGGAATGATACTCGTTCGCGTTGAGCCATTGGCCTGTCCGGAAAACCTCCTCGCCGCAATAGGAGCTTACAATGTTGGGTTGCCGGTCGGTGTTCATTTCGTAGAAAATGCCACCCTTTTTCAGGTCTTTTTCCAAAAAACGCATATCCTCGTAAAACACCGACATCAGCAACTGTTGCCGGGAACCGAAGCGCACTTTGCGCACATTCGCATTCCACGCTGCTGTCAGGATATCTTTGAGATAACCCGGCGACGCAATCCCGCCTGGCAGGTTGATTTTAACATTATAGTAGTCTCTCATAAGGTTTAAACCAATGTGGCTTCTGCTGCTTTTTCCAAAATACTCCTTACTTCCGGCCGGCATGACCCGCAGCCCGTTCCCGCGCCTGTGCGCTGGCATAGCGACTGGAAATCGCTGCATCCGCCTGCAATTGCGCGTTCCAGATTTCCCTGGCCCACATTATTGCAGGAGCACACCAGCTTTCCTTCCAAAGGCTCCACTTTCTGGCTCGCCCTCAATAGTTGCAGTCGCTTATCAGAAAGTTCTATTGAATTGGATATCAGATCCCTGTATTCCAAAAACTCATTTTTATCCCCAATCAATATGGCTCCCACCAGCTTGTCGCGGTGGACAATGCATTTCTTGTAATAACGCTTGGATTTGTCTATAAAAACGATCTGCTCGTAAGCCGGATCGTTGTTCGGGACGTCGGTAAGGCCGATGCTGCAAAGTTGTAACCCTTCCATTTTCAGGATGTTCATGGATGTGCTGCCTTTGTATGGCTGCGAAATGTCGCCAGCCATGTATTTGGCGATGACCTCTGCTTGCTGCTCGGCCGCCAGCGTAATGCCCCACATTTGCCCGTTCCATTCGGCGATTTCGCCCGCCGCGTAAATGTCCGGATCGGAAGTTTGCAGATAATCATTCACCACCACGCCGCGCTTGCAATCCAGTCCGGCCTGTTGCGCGAGCCCTATCACCGGCACCGTTCCAATCGCCAGCACCACGACATCGCAAGCAATCTTCCGGCCCGATTTCAGGCGGATGCCATCTACTTTTTCCTGACCGCTGAACGTCGCAACCTCGTCATTGAAGTAAATTTCAATGCCGCGCTCTGCTAATTCCTGATACAACAATTCGCTCGCCAGCGGATCGAGCTGGCGTTCCATAAAACGGCCGCTGCGCTGGATCACGCTCACTTTTACATTCATTTCCCGAAAAGATGCAGCGAGTTCAAGGCCTAAAATCCCACCTCCGACAATCACCGCGTGCGGCTCAGGCTGCTTCAGAAAAGGGAGCAATGAATCTGCATCCAGCCGCGAACGCATATTGAAAATACCCGGCAGGTCGGGGACGCCTTTAGGCATAAAAGCCTTGCTGCCCATGCCCAGGATCAGCTTGTCGTAAGTGTGTTCGTGGCCGTTGGAATCGACCACGGTTTTGTTGTTACGGTAAATGTGTGCAATGAAAATGCCTTTGTGGACGATAATGTTGTTTTCCTCAAACTGATCCTCGCGCAATTTTACCAACTGTTCCCAATGCTGCACACCGCTGATGTAGTCGGGCAGCATTACGCGGTTGTAGAATGGATATATTTCTTTGGAAAAAACGTGGATCTCATCTTCTTGATTTAAAGCACGATAGGAGTTGATAAACCCAAGCCCGGCTGAGCCAGCGCCGATGATAATGATCTTTTCAAGAGGTTTTTTATACAAAGAAACCTGCACAGCAGAAAACTTGAAATCGGGTTCTTTGGATTTCGGGTCGACCAGATTGTTGGTCAGGTTATTCGCGCGGGCCAGGTTGCTGCCCAGGATTTTGCCCCAATGCATAGGTAAAAAGCACAGGCCGGGCCTTACGTCTTCGGTAATGTTGACCTTTACCCGAACTTCGCCCCGGCGGCTTTGGATTACGGCTAATTGACCTTCTTTGATGTTTCGGGTTTTTGCGTCTTCGGGATGGAGTTGCAGGAAAGGTTGGGGGGTGTGTTGATTTAGTTTAGCTACGCGGCCGGTTTTGGTCATGGTATGCCATTGGTCGCGTATTCTGCCGTTGGTTAAAACCAACGGGTAATCTTCTGTTGTGGGTTCGGAGTGGTTTTCGTCGGGGACGGCGTGGATTTGGGCTTTTTTGTTTTTGGTGTGGAATTGGTGGTCGGTGAAGAGTCTTTTGGTGCCGGTTGTTGGTGTGTTAGTGTTGTTGTTTTGGGATTTGGTTTGTGGCCATTGAATGCTTCTGTTGGTTTTTAGGAGCTGGTAGTTTACGCCGGTCACGTCGATGCTCGTTCCTGCGGTGCAGGCTGTGTATTCGTCGTAAACTTCGGATGTATTTTTGTAGTTAAATGCATCTCCGAAGCCCATTTTTGCTGCAAAACGCCAGATGATTTCGGCATCCGGCAAGGCTTCGCCGGGTGCCGAAATGGCTTTGGGCAAATGCGTGATGCGTCGTTCTGCATTCGTCATCGTGCCTTCTTTTTCGAGCCAGGCAGCGGCGGGAAGCACCACATCGGCAAATTTCACGGTGTCCGCGCGATTGGAAACATCCTGCACCACCACAAACCGCGACTTGTTCAGCGCGGCTTCGGCAACATTCATGTCAGGCATGCTCACCAGCGGGTTCGTGTTAATAATCCAGATGGCTTTGAGCTTGTCATCGGCCAACGCTTCGAACATTTCCGTAGCTGTCAGGCCGGGTTTGTTGGCGATTTTAACCGGCGTGTTCCAGAATTGTTCCATCTCGGCGCGATGTTCGGCGTTCAAAATTTCGCGGTGTCCCGGAAGAATGTTGGCTAGTCCGCCCGTTTCGCGTCCGCCCATGGCATTAGGTTGACCGGTAAGTGAAAAAGGACCATTTCCGGGTTCGCCAATTCTGCCCGTGATCAGATGCAGGTTAATGAGCGATAGGTTTTTATTTACCCCAATCACCGACTGGTTCAGCCCCATTGTCCAGAACGATAAAAATCCTTTCGACCGGCCAATCCATCCCGCGGCTGTGTAAATGTCATCTGCATTAATTCCGCAAAGTTCGGCGGATTCGGCGATCGTGCGCTGCATGACCTTTTCCCGGAAGTCTGCAAAACCGTCCGTATGTTCAGCTATGAACGTCTGATCAATGTAATTTTGCTCGATTAATATCCTGCCAATGGCATTATTAAGCACAATGTCGGTTCCCGGCGCGATCTGCAAATGCAGGTCGGATGAGCGGGAAGTGTCGGTTTTGCGGGGATCGACGCAGATAATTTTCACATCAAGATTGGCCGCCTTATGCGCCTCTACGCGACGCCAGATAATGGGATGGCACCAGGCTGGATTAGCGCCGGTCACAAAGATGACATCGGCCGCCTCGATGTCGTCATAGCAAACCGGCACGCTGTCCTCGCCCAGTGCCAGCTTATAACCCACCACGGCCGAGCTCATGCAAAGCCGTGAGTTGGTATCAATATTGTTCGAGCCTATGAAGCCCTTAATCAGCTTGTTAACCACGTAATATTCTTCCGTAAGGCATTGCCCCGACACATAAAATGCCACCGAATCCGGCCCAAATTTTTTGATTAATGTCTTGAAAACCGCGGCAGTGCGCTCCAAAGCATCTTCCCAGCTTACACGCTGCATCGGCATCGAGCGGTTAAGCCGCATTTGCGGATACAGCAGCCGGTCCGACTGGTCCATTACCGTGTAATGCAGGTTCATGCCCTTGGAACACAACATGCCCTTGTTCGACGGGTGCCCCTTATCGCCCTCCAAGCTCAGTTGCCCGTTCCCCTCTTTCGTAACCACAACCCCACAGCCCACGCCGCAGTAACAGCAAGTTGATTTGAATGTTTTCATAGGTGATAGATAGTGGTTGAATTTTGAGCGTAGTGCCTTGGGGCTCCAACCCCTAAAGGGGCTTACAGTTTACCGAAATAGTAAAAAAAGCCCCCTTCAGGAGGTTGGGGGCATACTGCCACTATGCCTCGACAGGTTCAAGCGTGCCTTCCGTCACAACGCTTCTCGTTTTATCAAAATTAATGAGCGCCACCACAGCTGCGATGCAGGCAATCGCAACGCCTATATACATGAATGCTTCTGAGTAAGTGATGTCGCTGGATTTGAATAAAAACCCTGCTAAAACAGCACCCACATTGCCGCCCGCACCCACGATGCCACTCACCGAACCGATCGCTTTTTGATTAATAAAAGGTACGATCGCATAAGTAACGCCATTGGCCATTTTTAAAAACATCGCGAAACAAAGCATGGTAACCACCGCCGCTACAATGCTGCCGCTTTGGGCAAACAATGCTATGCCTATTCCTTCGCAGGCCAGCAAAAGCGCCAGCAGCTTTCCCTTGCCGATCATGCCGTATTTATTTCCAACTTTATCCGCCACAATCCCACCAACCGCTCTCGCAAAAATGTTCATAAAACCGAATGTTCCTGCCAGGATCCCGGCGGTTGCCAGTGAGGTTTCAAAGTTTTCAAAAAAGTAAAGCGCAGCTACATTGTCAAAGGTGATTTCTATGCCAAAGCAAGCTCCGTATGCCAGGAAAAGCGCCCAGGTTCTAGGATCTTTCATCGCCAGTTTCAATGTTCCTTTGGTCTTAACGGCCTTAGGATTAGTTATCTCCAAATCTTCGAAGTTACCGGCAGGGGTGTCTTTGGTAAAACGGTAATAGACAAAAGCAAAAACAAACAGCAGCACGCCCGGAATCACCATCGCGATTCTCCAAGCCGATTCGGGCAGGTAACCCATGCTTACAAAACCTGCGAAAACCAATGGCATCACCATGTTTGTAATGCCGCCGCCCAGGTTACCCCAGCCGCCCGCCACCGCATTGGCCGTTCCGACGATTTTTTTATCAAACATGACAGACGTGTGATATTGCGTGATCACAAACGACGCGCCAATCACACCGATCGCGAGCCGGAACAACAAAAAGCCTTCATAGGAATGCACCAGGCCTACGGTCATCACGGGAATGGAGCAGATGCCCATCAATGCGGCGTACGTTTTGCGCGGCCCCCAGGTGTCGCACAGCTTTCCAATGGCAATGCGCGCTACGACAGTTGCGGCCACGGATGCGATGATAATGTTACCGATCTGACCTTTTGTTAAGCCTAGGTCCGTTTTCACCACAGTCATCAATGGCGCGAGGCCGAACCAGCCGAAAAAGCAAAGGAAAAAGGCCATCCACGTAAGGTGGAAAGTGCGCATCTGAACGCCTTTGAAACTGAAAATATGCAACTTTTCAAGCGGCTTGTTAGTCGTTTCCATAGTAAATAGGAGTTTTAATAGTTGTTTTGGAATGCTTATTTCAAAAATTCAGGCTTGATATTGATCATCAGATAAGCCCAGTTTGCCATTTTCTGCGGATCTTTTACGGCTTTCACCTGCGCTAAACTGCTGGTGGGTAGGAATGTGCAGTAACCGCCCTGAAAGCTGATGGTTTTGGTGATATTATAAGTGGCAATGATGTCGAGCTCTTCCCCGAAATTGGCCGAAAGCTTTTCGTCTTTTGCATTGCGAATGTTGGCTGCGCTCGAAAATTGGTGCAAATCAATGGCAATAGACAGCTTTTCGGAAGCCTTGATTACACTGTTTATGTAAAAATCGGCCAGTCCGCCTTTGCCGAAACCGTTGGCTGCATAGAAGTAATCCATTTGCCCCCAAAACTTGTGCGGCGTGCCGTATAGTGGATCAAATGTGCTGTTTTTGCGTGAACCGTTCGTGGTCCCGGAAGTGTAATCGAAGCCCGGACCAATGGAAAAGATGGAACTCGCAGCGTATGAACCGCGCACCGAATACATGTACGCATTCAGCGATTTGCCATCCTTGTCTTTTCCGGCCTGGTAATACGCGCTGGCCGTCAGATTCCAGGCTTTGCCGAGTTTGGTTTGCAGGTAAGGACCGAATGTTACGCGTTTGTTTGTGCCGTTTTTGACCGTTCTCACACCTGCCGTATCCAATGCATATTTCTGAAAATCATCTTTCAGGATAAGGAAAGATACATTTCCTTGTTTTAGTTTTTTACCCAAATAAGCGAACTGCATCGATTTGTACATTGTACCGATTCCATTCGTTCCTGCCGCGTAACCGTTGGGAACACCATCATATAATGTGCCTGTACGAAGCTCACGGTTTTGGTTATACGCAACGCCGATGTGCGCAGTGAATCCATTGAATGCGTATTTCAATAATGCTGCATCGTGGCGGCGAGCCTGTTGTAGCCAATCCAGATTTCCTAACAGTCGGCTGTCGTCGTAGAGCAACTCCTGCCGCCCGATCTTCAACGCAAATTCCTTTCCCAACTTGGTCTGATTCGTATCCAGCAAACTGATTTTGCCCCAGGCTTCGTGCAACATTAACCCATTAAGCGCAGGATTGGTGATGCGGTTGTTGGTAGAAGCATCCTGTCCCCAAACACGCACATCCTGAACGGCCATGAAAAATTGCGTTCTATAACCTTTGTAGCCTGCATTCAGCCGGGTTCTTTGCGAAGTAAAAAACGCGGGCTTATCGGTTTTGGACAGGGGTGAACCTTGTCCGTGCAGCAGTTCCGAGCGCGTCCGCAACTGGCCCGAAAGGCTGAACTGCGCGTGCGCGTGAGGCGAAAAGAGCAGGCAAAAACCTGCTGCAAAGAGCATTAGGAAGTAGAAATTTGTTTTCACGGAGTGAAAGGTTAATTGCGTAAGCCGGTATTTCAGGAAACCAAATGCATGCTTTGCAGATAATCCACCGCGTACGACGGATGCAAAGCCACCACGTCGCCCAGGATCATGATGGCGGGCGTGCCGATGTTATTTTCTTTCACAAGGCGCGGGATTTCCCAAACCTGTCCCATCACACTCTTTTCGTCGGAGCGCGTGCCGTTCTGGATCACCGCCATCGGCAAATGTCCGCGCCCGAAGTGTTTGTATAGTGCACATATTTCATTCACCTTGCTCAGTCCCATCAGCACGATCACCGTCGCTTTGGATTGGGCTGCAAGGCGCAGATCTTCTGATAGTTCACCATTTTGCGTAGTGCCTGTGATTACCCAAAAGCTCTCGCTCACGCCACGCCGCGTCACCGGAATTTCCATCGAGGCCGGGACCGCGATGCAGCTCGAAACGCCGGGGACCACTTCGCAGGCCACGCCATGTTCCCGCGCATATTCCATTTCTTCATGTCCGCGACCGAATACAAATGAGTCGCCGCCTTTCAACCGAACGACATGTCCGCGTTTGCGGGCCAGGCGCACGATCAGGCCGTTGATCTCTTCCTGGGAAAACGAGGGGTTACCTACTTTTTTTCCGACATACATTTTCAATGCATGAGCAGGAGCAAAGTCGAGGATCTCCACATTGGCCAGCTCATCATAAAGAACCACATCTGCTGCTTTAATCGCGCTGATCCCTTTCAATGTGATCAATTCTCCGTTGCCAGGTCCGGCGCCTACAAGTGTTAGCCTTGCTTCCATCTCTTATATATATAATAGAGTGAATATTAGAAATGTACTATACATAGTATTTTGTAACTATGTAATTTGTTGGTTCAAAATTAGGAGCAATATTTTATAAAACAATGCTTTTGCCAATAATTATGTTTCATTTTTGCTGTAATTGCGAATATAAAATTAGGAAATGCATAAAATGCGATTTATGTTTGTTCTGTTAAATATGAAGGAAACAGGCTTAAATATTGAAATAATACAACATAATAATAATGTTTTCACAAATTAATAGTTACTATTTACTATGAATGCAATAACAAACACCCATATTGTTGTGATAGGCAATGGTATGGTAGGCTACAAATTCTGTGAAAAGTTGCTCGCCAGAAAAAAAAGTGATCAGCAGATTACGCTCACTGTTTTTGGTGAAGAACCGCGTGTGGCGTACGATCGCGTGCATTTGAGTGAATATTTCGCTGGTAAAACAGCTGACGATCTCACCCTGGCAAGCGCAGATTGGTATGCGGACAACGGGATCCGGCTCTTCCTTTCCGATCCGGTGGTGGACATTGACCGAGACGAAAAGCTGGTAAGATCACACCATGGACATATAGTACACTATGACTATCTGATCATGGCCACCGGCTCCGGCGCATTCGTTCCTTCTATTCCGGGTGTGGAGAAAGACGGCGTGTTTGTGTATCGGACCATTGAAGATCTGGAACTGATCCAGTCGTATGCCCGCAAAGCAAGAAAGGGTGCCGTGCTCGGCGGCGGATTGCTGGGGTTGGAAGCGGCGAAGGCATTGCTGGATTTAGGATTAGAGGAGGCGCATGTGGTGGAATTCGCTTCGCGGTTGATGCCCCGGCAGATCGACGACGCCGGTTCGCGGATTCTGCAAAGCCAGCTTGAATCATTGGGATTACAGATTCATCTAGCCAAAAGCACGCAGGAAGTTGTGGGCGGTGATTGCATAGAAGGGATGCAGTTCAATGATAACACTTTGCTCGATGTGGATATGCTGGTCATTTCTGCGGGCATCCGGCCGCGTGATGAGCTGGCAAAAATCGCAGGATTAGAAACGCATCCAAGAGGTGGCATCGTGGTGAACAACCAGTTGCAAACTTCTGACCCGAATATTTTTGCAATTGGCGAATGTGCATTGGCGCACCATATGATTTACGGGCTCATTGCACCTGGCTATGAAATGGCCGAAGTGGTGGCAACATTGCTTCTGGGCGGTGAAAAGGACTTTTTTCCTTACGATATGTCTACGAAATTGAAGCTGATCGGGACGGACGTGGCGAGTTTTGGTGACCCGTTTATCGAAGAGCCGGCTTGCAAAACCATTCGCTATGAGAACAAGGCGAAGGGCATTTACAAGCGCATTAATGTGAGTCCGGACAGTAAAACCTTGCTTGGCGGCATCCTTGTGGGCGATGCCGAACAATATAATATGCTCTTGCAAACTTGTAAAAGCAAGACCATTCTGCCACCAGATTCGGAAGATCTGATCCTGGGCTCGCGCGGGGGCAAAGAGGCAGGCGCAGGCGTGATGGGCTTCCCCGACGACGCGCTTATCTGCTCTTGCGAGGCGGTTACCAAAGGCATGATTTGCCATGAAGTGAGCGAAAAAGGCAACCATACGATGGACGCTTTGAAAAAATCCTGCAAAGCCGGAACGGGTTGCGGCGGCTGCGTACCGATGGTGAAAGACATCATTTCGGGCGTGATGAAGCAGAATGGCATTTACGTCCGCAATGTGGTGTGCGAGCATTTTGATTATTCACGGCAGGAATTGCTGGATCTGGTCAAAATGAATGGTGCCAAAACGTACGGTGCGGTGTTGGATGAATTTGGAAAAGGGGATGGGTGCGAGGTTTGCAAGCCGCTTGTGGCCTCTCTTTTAGCAAGCCTTTGGAATGAAAATATTTTGCAAAAAGACCGCGCGACGATCCAGGATTCGAATGATCGTTACCTGGCCAACATTCAAAAAGGAGGAACTTATTCGGTCGTGCCGCGGATTCCGGGCGGAGAAATCACGCCAGAAAAACTGATCATTATCGGTCAGGTGGCGCAGCAATATAATTTATATACAAAAATTACTGGCGGACAGCGGATTGATTTGTTCGGTGCGCATTTGAATGATCTGCCGGATATCTGGGAGCAGCTCATTGATGCCGGATTTGAAAGCGGCCATGCTTACGGCAAATCGTTGCGAACGGTGAAAAGTTGCGTAGGATCGACGTGGTGCCGGTTTGGGGTGCAAGATTCGGTAACATTTGCTATTGAGGTGGAGGATCGATATAAAGGTTTGCGTTCGCCACATAAGCTAAAGTCCGCAGTTTCGGGTTGTGTGCGGGAATGTGCGGAGGCGCAGAGCAAGGATTTTGGCATCATCGCTACGGAGAAAGGCTGGAATTTATACGTCTGCGGCAATGGAGGTTCTAAGCCGCAGCACGCGCAACTGCTCGCGACGGATGTGGATAAGGAAACGTGTTTGAAGTTAATCGACCGGTTCTTAATGTTTTACATCAAAACGGCTGATCCACTCACCCGCACTGCTACCTGGCTGAATAAGATGGAAGGAGGCATGTCTTACCTCAAAGCGGTGGTGGTGGACGACGTTCTAGGCATCGCGGCGGAACTGGAATCGGATATGCAAAAGCTCATCGACGTGTATCAATGCGAGTGGAAAGAAGTGGTTCAAAATCCAGAGCTGAGAAAACGCTTCTCGCACTTTGTGAATGCACCTGTGAAAGATCCTTCGATTGCTTTTGAAACCATGAGAGACCAGAAACGGGCTAAAGAATGGGCTTAGTTGGCTGGGATAGCTGGGCGAAATCAGATAGCTGGCTGAAAATAAATTAATAGATTATTCTGGCTTTCTTTTCCAGGGATTGAAATCCCTGGCGAGGGTATGGGTCGCCGGTGACCCGGCTTGGCATCTGGCTAGTGAGCCGCATCGCGGCGGCCAATGATTTGCCCCGGGCTTCAGCCCGGGGATCCAAAGAGAAAGAGAAAGAGAAAGAGAAAGAAAATAAAGAGAATAAAAAATGAAACAAAGCTTTGGGATCACAACGCTAACTTACAACCCCAATGGAAACAACAACACAAACGAAAGTAACCTGGCACATTGCCTGCCACGTCAATGACATTCCGGAAGATGGCGGCGGGTGCGCGCTGATTGACGGGAAACAGATTGCAATTTTCAACTTTGCCCGTCGCGGTGAATGGTATGCAACGGATAACCAATGTCCGCACCGCCAGCAGATGGCCGTGTCGCGGGGGATGATCGGGAGCCATGAGGGGGAGCCGAAAGTGGCCTGCCCTTTTCACAAAAAAACCTTTTCATTGCAAAGCGGGCAGTGCCTCAATGATGATTCCTATAAAATCAATACCTTTCCGGTGATGGTGAAAGAAAACCTCGTTTACATCGGAATATGAGCGAATGGAGAGACTCGATAAGAGCGTAGCAAGCAGTCTGACCCGGTTTTACATTGTAGCATTGTGCGTGGTGGCGATGCTGACAATCAGCGGTTTGTTTCTGATCAGAAGGACTATCAATAACCTGAACCATGACAGCCGCATGGTGAATGTGGCCGGAAGGCAGCGGATGCTGAGCCAGCGGCTGACCAAACTTGCGATCCTGAATGTCGGGCAGATAAAGCACAGCGACTCCGCTCAGTTCGACTCGCTTTTAACGATTTGGAAAGAAAGTCACGAGAATCTCGCCAACAAGAAATTACCCGTTGAAAATGGCCTGGTAACCTGGAAAAGCGCTGCACTGGACTCGATGTTTCTGGATCTGATGCCCGTTTTTGACAGCATTTATACCAATTTTTCTTTGGTTAATGATTCAAAAGTAGCCGCGTCGGCAAAAGCTGAGGCATTGAACCTCATTCTGGATAAGGAACCACTGTTTCTTGCCAAAATGGATAAGATCGTTTTTCAGTTTGATAAAGAGAGCTTCCAAAGACTCGAAAACCTCGAACGCATTGAATGGATTCTGGACATTATGACCATCCTCGTGCTTTTTGCAGAAGGGTTGCTGATTTTCAGGCCAGTTGTAAACACCACCAGGCGCGTCGTGCGAATGCTGACCGAATCAGAAAATGCATTGCAGCTTTCGAACCAAAAACTGAAAGAAGCGAATCACCAGCTCCTGGAAGCGCAGAACGATTTGCTGCGTGTGGAAGAGGAAAAATACGAGCTGCAACTGGCCGAAGATCGCATCCGCGCCAGCGCCTTGATCGAAGGGCAGGAGGAGGAACGAAAGCGTTTTGCACTCGAACTGCACGACGGCATTGGCCAGATGCTCACCGGCCTGAAACTGCACGCCGAAAAGCTGAAATCCGTCCAGTTTCATGACGAGAAAAACCAAAAGCGTTTCGAACAGCTGGTGACATTAATCCAGGACATTATCCAGACTACGCGGCAGATTTCGTTCAATTTGATGCCTTCCGTATTGAGTGATTTTGGGTTAAGCGCCGCATTGCGCCTGCTATGCGAGCAAACTGCCGAGCTCTCGGGGATCAAAATAGAGTTTGATGGCGATGCGCAAAAGCGTGTTGAAATGGGCCGTCCCACTGAAATAGGGCTCTATCGGATCGCGCAGGAAGCGTTGAATAATGCGGTTAAGCATGCCAATGCGGATAAGATCAAGATTAAATTGGAACAAAATAAGAATCGGATTATTTTGGAAATCGCGGATGACGGAAAAGGATTTTTAATTAGTAATTTGAAATCAGAAGACGGCATTTTCCTGACCCGAAACGGCATGGAAAATATCCGAACCCGAACCCAGCTGCTGAACGGCGAAATGGAGATCGTCTCCGAAGTCGACAGCGGAACACAGCTCATCGTGCGGGTGGATCTTTAAATTATCAATCCAAAAAACACACCTGCATGCCCATCCGGATCCTGGTCGTTGACGACCATTCAGTTGTAAGACAAGGCATTATAACCCTGCTGGAAGACGAGGAGGACCTGCTGATAGCGGGTGAAGCGGCGGATGGGGACGAGGTTTGGGATATGATTGAGCAGGTGAGCCCGGATGTGATCTTGCTCGACCTCACTATGCCGAAAATGTCAGGCATTGAAGTCATTAAGCAGATCGCGCCTGCGTTTTCGGATGTCCGGATCCTGGTTTTCAGCATGCACAACAATGCGGATTACATGATCTCAGCCGCCACCAGCGGCGCTGCGGGTTATTTGCAAAAAGACACAAGCCGCGACGAAATGCTCAAAGCGATCCGCAGTATTGCCAAAGGTGAGCTCTACTTTCCTCCCTATGCTTCGTCGGTGATCATCAAAAATTTATTGAAACAAATTGCCAGAAATCCCGAGCCCAAAGTTGAGCTCGAAGCAGACAATGATAAGTCGATCTGGAAAATGATCACGCCCCGTGAGCAGCAGATCCTGAAATGCCTCACCGAAGGCATGAGCAGCAAAGACATCGCCGAGAAGTTCGACATCAGTTCCAACACCGTTGCGAACCAGCGCGCGAGCATTATGAAGAAGGCAAATGTGAAAAACACAGCGGAGTTGATTAGTCTGGCTTTGCGGGGGAATTAGTTTGCTTCCTTTTTTTACATTTGTATCATTATAAATGTAAAATGTTTCAACTATCCATGAGCTTTCGCAGCCTCTTTTACGCCCTTTTGCTTACGATTTCCGGTTTTAGCGCTGTGGCGCAGTCGTTTACGGTAAGTCCCAACCAGCGTTACTTATTAAAGGACGGCAAGCCGTTTTTCTGGATGGGCGATACGGCATGGGAACTCTTTCACCGCCTCGACCGTGAGGATGCTACCTATTATCTGCAAAAACGTGCCGGACAAGGATTTACAGTCATCCAGGCCGTCGCGCTGGCAGAATTCGACGGATTGAATGTGCCTAACACTTACGGTGACAAACCATTGATCGATAATGATCCTACCAAGCCCAATGAAGCTTATTTCAAGCATGTTGATTTTATCATCGACAAAGCCGCGGAGCTGGGTTTAACCATTGCTTTTTTGCCCACCTGGGGCGATAAAGTTTTTAAATCAACTTGGGGAAAAGGGCCGGAAGTTTTCAATAAAACCAATGCTGAGGCTTATGGTAAGTGGCTGGGTAACCGCTATAAAAACCGCAAAAACATCATTTGGGTCCTGGGCGGCGACCGCACGCCTAGAAAAGACGTGGATGATGTAGGCGTTTGGCGGGCGATGGCTGCTGGCGTCGTTGCGGGCGTGGGAGGGAATGATAATGCGATGATGACCTTTCATCCGCAGCCTAATAAAGAAGGATCCGGCGAATGGTTTCATGATGATAAATGGCTGGATTTCAATATGTTTCAGAATGGTCATTGCCGGGATGCAGCCGTTTATGACAATATAAAAAGAGCATACGACCGCAAGCCTACCAAACCCGTGCTGGACGCAGAGCCGATTTACGAAGACCATCCCGTTTGTTTCAATGCCACCGAGCTAGGCACTTCCAATGCATACGACGTAAGAAAAGCAGCATATCTGGATCTTTTCTCAGGCGCTTTCGGCCATACATATGGCTGCCACGATATTTGGCAAATGTATGCACCGAACCGCGAAGCGGTAAATGGCCCGCACATTTACTGGCAACAAGCGATGGACTTGCCAGGCGCGAAGGAAATGCAATTTGTTCGCAAGCTCATGGAATCACGTCCCATCCTGGACCGCGTTCCGGATCAATCCGTTGTGGTTGAAAATGATTTGGCTTCCTACGAAAGAATCCAGGCCACGCGCGGCACGGACTTCATTTTCATTTATACATCAACAGGAAAATCATTCTCCGTAAATCCCGGCAAAATCTCAGGCAGTCAGCTCAATGCGTTCTGGTTCGATCCGCGAAACGGCAAAACTAAAGACATTGGAAAAGTGGACGCCAAGGCAGTAAAGCAATACACGCCGCCGACTTCGGGTTACGGGCAGGATTGGATTCTTGTTCTAGACGATGCTTCCAAAAATTACAAGATGCCGTAAAAAATGGCTCACCGCAGGAACACAGAGCCGGTCGGCAGTCGTTCGGCCGCCGAAAATGATTGCTTGTAACCACTCTCGATTTTGGGCAGATCCTTCGTTTTCTTTTGCGCTTTGAGGCTTTGGGATAAACCGATGGCTGACCAGCCGTTTCCGGGATTCCAGATCAGATCTTCCCTGTAAATTTTTTCAGCAACGGCTGGTTTGTTCATTTTTAATAAATAAGCACCTAAAAACTGCCGCGCTGGAATCGGCCAATCGTTGGGCTCCGTGTAGATGAGGCTATCTTCGATCCCGATTGCCTTGTTGAGGCTGGCGATCGTTTCGTCATAATTTTTGTTTTCAAATGCAATGGCGGCTGTCAGGATTTGTCCGGCAATGTTTGCGATGGGTGTAAATGCGTTAAAGGGAATGCGTCTTTTCGTCAGGATCGGATCTTTTGCTTTTTCCAGAAGTGACTTTAATTCCGATTTTGCCTTGTCGGCAGCGCCGGTATTTACAAGGGCCATTCCTCTTGCGAAGTTGCGGAGCAGACCAGCATATGTCCATTTAGGATCCAGTTTGGTGGTGTCGTTAAGGATTTCATCCCATTTTCCCAGCCTTACCAATGTAAGTTCAGGGAGCATGAAGAGATATTGATCGTATGGACTTTCGTATGTCGGCGCTACCGATTTCCTTAACCTGTTTGCCGCATGCATGCCCGTTTTATACAAGCCGGCGCTCATGGCGCAATAGGTTTGCACAGCAAAATAATGCGGACTGTGTTTTACGAGATTGAGGTTTTTGGCAAGAGAATCATATTGAACCAAGGCTGCATCCGCACGATCATTCACATCCACGCCTTTCAGGAAATAACCATTTCGCTCATATTCGTGACTCGACATATGCACCATATGTGCCACGCCGGGCAGCTGATCCCTCAATTTATCCGCATTGGGAAGCGCCACTTCCGGGTGACGCGAAGCTTCTGTTAGATGAATGTGGTAATGCAATGCTGCCGGATGATCGGGGTTTGCCTGCAAAACCTGTTCACTCAGCGCAATCACCTCGTTGGTCCAGGCTTTGGGTGTACCATCGTTATTCCAAAAATCCCACGCGTGTATGAGCATTACCGCGTCTACGAAAAGCATTTTGATGTCCTGATCCTCCGGAAATTGAGATATCAATCCGCGCGTTTTTTGCGCATAGGCAATGTTAAGGACTTTTCTGTCTGCATCAGACGCATCCGCGGAATAGCGCTGGTTCATGACAGCGATCAGTGCCTGCTCTTTCTTTGTTGTGTTAGCCGCAAACTGGTTCATTTGCTTTAAAACCGCCGGAATGCTCTCTGGTTTTTTATACAAATGTGCAGCATTATAATAAGGCCCCATCGCCAGCGCTTGTCCCCAGTAAGCCATTGCACACGTCGGTTCGAGGCGGGCTGCCTCCTGGAAAGATGCCAGCGATTCCTTCATATGGTAACTATAATACATGGTCAATCCCTGATCGAAATAGAACTGGGCACTATCATTCCTGGTCGAGATCGGATATGAATATTTACCCCATCCGGGCATTGCTGAAATGAACTTTCCGTTGGCCGCTGCTTGCACCTCCGAGCTGCTGACAGCGCCGCAAACGGCAATGTTGGTTTGTTCCGGAATTTGGGTTTTAAAAACTTCAAAGGCATTGAACCGCAGTAACAGAGCAGTTATCACAATGACGGGAAGCAATAAAAAAGAGAGGGAAAGATTTTTCATTTTAAGTAGCTAATGTGCCTGACGGATCATTTAAATATAAAGCCATTATTTCTTTTTCGGTAATCCGGCAGGCATTTTGTGGCTCTGCGGTATGATAATTGCCTTCATCAGGCTTTCGAAAAACAATCAACAAACTGAAAATGAGAGAGCCATTAACAGCCCAGCCGCCGATTTCGCGCAAGGGTTTCTTAACATTAACGGGTAGATATGCGGCCATCGGAGCCATGAGCGGATTGGCAATCCAAAGCTCAAAAGACGCTTTTGCACAAGCGCCGCTTAAAGCCACTTCGCCGCCAGCGCGCGTGCCTGCCAAACCGGAGGATCCTATCGTGTTGGAGAAGTGGAAGTCGGAATATGACCAGCAAAGCGCGCCTACGCCAACGCCGCTTCCGCCTGACCAGCGCGTGGGGTATGCCGTTGTAGGATTGGGGCACTTGTCCCTGGAAGAGATTCTACCAGCGTTAGGAATGTGCAAAAAATCCAAATTGGCGGCACTTGTGAGTGGAAGTCCGGAAAAAATGAAAAAGGTCGCTGCCCAATACGGAGTCAAGACAGAGAGCTGTTACAGCTATGAAACGTATGATCAGCTAAAAGAAAACAAGGAGGTGGACGTCATTTACATTGTTTTACCAAACGGCTTGCATAAGGAATATGTGGTGCGTGGCGCTAAGGCAGGAAAGCATATTTTGTGCGAAAAACCGATGGCCAACACTGCCGAAGAATGTAAGGAAATGATTGCTGCCTGTAATAAAGCGAATGTGAAGCTGATGGTTGCATACCGCATTCAATATCAGCCGCATAACCGCAAATTGAGGGAAATTTTGCAGAAAAAGGAATTTGGGCCTGTTAAAGTGGTTGAGGCTTCCAATTGCCAGAGTACCGCAAACCCGGATCACTGGCGTCACAAACTGAAACTCGCTGGCGGCGGCGTTCTCCCCGACATAGGCCTTTACTGCCTCAACACGACCCGTTTTATTCTTGGAGAAGAGCCAACCGAGGTTTTTGCATATCAGTACAGCACCCCGGGTAACCCGCTATTCACTCAGGTTGAGGAATTTGTATCATGGCAAATGCGCTTTTCCAATGGCATCATTGCAAATTGCACTACACATTATAATGTACACGAAAGCCGCCGCTATCGCGTCCTGTGTGAAAAAGGCTGGCTGAATATGGACAAAGCGTACGCTTACAAAGGCCAGGACCTGAGCAGCGCCAAAGCCGATGGCCGCTTAGAACTGCACCAGAACATTGGTATGGCGGAAGTAAACCAGTTTGCAACAGAGATGGATCACTTTTCCGACTGTGTGATCAACAACAAAAAGCCATTCACACCGGGTGAGGAAGGTTTGCAGGATCATATTATTATGGAAGCCATTTACAAGTCTGCGCGTGAAGGTAAGCCTGTGAAAATCAACTCAACCCAGACCAACGCTGCATTGCACGGGCCTGAGCCAGAGTTGGGATAATCATTGTTTAGCAAGATCAGGCCGGTCAAGCACTTCGTTTTCCGGCCTGATCTCAATCCACCACTCTTTGGAGGCACTGCGGGTCCGGCAGACAGTTTATTGAGAAAATCAGGCAATTCGGTCATTGCGTTATATCTTTACCCCGATATACAAACCTGATCCGTTAATGGAAAAAGAGAATACTTTGTTTGGCGTGCGGGAGATTGCGAGAAGGGCTAATGTATCCACGGCCACGGTGGACCGTGTGCTGCATAACCGGACTGGGGTTTCCGAAAAGACCAAAAAGCGGATCAACGACATCATTAAGGAACTCGATTATCAGCCTAACATCCTGGCCAGCAGGCTCGCTTCCAAAAAGATCATTACACTGGCCATTCTGGTTCCCGAGGTTTCCGAGGAAACTGATTTTTGGGAGGCACCATTGAATGGCGTGCGGAGGGCAGAAGCTGAAATCAGGCAATATGGCATTCAGACACTTACGTTTTTCTTTGACCTTAATAATAAAGATTCCTATGTTCAAAAAGCGCGTGAAATCCTTGCGCTCGATGTCCACGGCATTTTAATAGCACCCTCATTTATTGCAGAAACAAAAGAATTTGCAAAAGAATGTGCTGAAAGAAAAATCCCATTTGTCTTCATTGATTCGGACATTCCGGATCTGAAAAGCCTATCGTACATTGGCCCGCATCTTTATAAAAGTGGCTACGTAGGGGCGAAGTTGCTCACTTACAGGCTGCAACCGGAAAAGAAAGTGTTGATTATCAACATTTCAAAAGAAATCGACAACTTCAATTACGAGACTATCGAGGGAGGTTTCCGCGCCTATTTTTCGGACAATCAGAATCCCAATGAGATCGTCCGCATTGACATTCGTGAGACGGATTACCAATCTGTTGCGCGGCATTTAACCTATGTTTTTCATCTTAATAAGGATATAGGCGCTGCATTCGTGACGAATTCACGAGTGCATACCGTGGCCTCGTTTCTTAAAAACAGCCACCGCACCGAGGTGTCGCTGATCGGTTATGATTTTGTGAAGGACAATGTTAAATATCTTGAAAGCAATGTTATCGATTTCCTGATCTGCCACCGTCCGGAAGACCAGGCTTACCGGGGCATTATGGCGCTGTACCAAACGCTGGTCATGAACGCAAACGTGTCCAAGCTGAACTACATGCCCATTGACATTGTGACAAAAGAAAATTACGAGTTTTATCAAAATTGATTTCTATTAAACGGGCATATTACAGTTCTGCAACTTTATTATCTCGTCCGTTATTAATGTTAAATATTTCTTATCTATATTTACGGGCACGTGCCCGTTACATGTTGATCTTACATTGATGGGAAATCCCGGACCCTTTAAACATTCACATTTTGAAAGATTCTATTTTTAGATGGCTTCGCTCGTTAGGGCCGGGAATGATCACGGCGGCATTGGTTTTCGGGCCCAGCAAGCTCACCATTACTTCCAAACTAGGGGCGGTTTACGGTTATTCACTCCTTTGGGTCGTGATTGCTGCGATCGTTTTCATGGCTGTTTTCACGGCTATGGCCACGCGGATCGGCCTTGCTACGAACCAATCGTTGCTGGCGTCGGTAAAACATAAATGGGGCAGGCCGGCTTCCGTTGCCATGGGGATTGGTGTTTTTTTAGTGAGCACATCATTCCAGGCTGGCAATTCCATAGGCGTGGGTATTTCTGTTGGGGAGCTTTATCATACGTCGCCCGTTCCCTGGATCATAATTTTTAATGTGGTGGGAATCAGCTTGCTATTTTTCAGGAGCTTCTATTCTGTGCTGGAAAAGACGATGATATTCCTGATTCTTGTCATGTTGTTTTCCTTTATTACCACATTTTTTTACGCGAGACCTGATGCTTCCGAAATTGTCAAGGGCTTTACCACACCGGTCATCCCGGCAGGTTCACAAGGATTGATCATTGCTTTTGTGGCTTCCTGCTTTTCTATTGTGGGTGCATTATATCAATGTTACCTCATTCAGGAGCGCATACGGGTGAAGCCAGAGGTCAGGAATGGCAAAAATGACAGTACGACGGGAATCATCGTGCTCGGTGTCATGTGCTCGATAGTGATCATTTGTGCGGCGGCCATCTTGCAGCCGAAAGGCATTAAGGTAAATTCTGCAACGGATATGGCCAAGGCACTGGAACCACTTTTTGGTAACAATGCATCAACACTCTTCCTTGTAGGCCTGTTCGGTGCAGCATTTTCTTCATTGATCGGTAATGCATCTGTTGGCGGCACATTGTTGGGGGATGCATTGGGAGTAGGGAGCAATTTCAGCTCTAAATCAGTGCGTTACCTGGTTGCCTTGGTGATGGTTGTCGGTGCGGCTATCGCTGTTAAATTTGGTAAGCTGCCATTGGAGCTGATCGTATTTGCACAAAGCGTTACCATTTTCATTGTTCCGTTTATTGGAACTGCCCTCTATATGGTCGGTAATGACAAAGAGCTGATGGGCGACAAGGTAAACAGTCCGCTCGTGAAAGTGGTTGCGGGCGTGGGGCTGGTCATCATTTTCTCTCTTGCGATCATTAATAGTAAAGAATTATTTTTCAACAATCCGCTATTTAAATAATGACTGGTTTCGAACTTCTGGAAGAAAAATGGCTGAGCCCATCGGACGCTTTAATTGAAGATATAAAACAAATAAAAGGCGATATCCTGATCCTGGGGGCCGGTGGTAAGATCGGGCCTAGCATTGCGAAACTTGCTAAACAGGCTATCGAACGAGCCGGCCTGGACAAGCGTGTGATTGGCGTTTCCAGGTTTAGTGAGGAAGGATTGACTGAAGAGCTGAATGCGGCAGGCATCGAAACCATAGCTGCTAACATCTTGAATGATGCTGAGTTGCAGGCGCTGCCGGAAGTGGAAAACGTGCTTTATCTGGCCGGGACCAAGTTTGGCACTTCCAACAATGAACCTTACACCTGGGCAATGAATACGTATCTGCCGGGCCGGGTAGCTGAGAAATTTAAGAATTCAAAGATCGTCGTCTATTCAACCGGCAATGTTTATCCGTTCACGACGGTCGCATCCGGTGGTGCTACGGAGGAAATGCGCGCTGATCCGGTGGGTGAATATGGCCAGTCCTGCCTGGGTAGGGAGCGGTTATTTCAATATTTTTCATCTGTACATAGCACACCGATCCTGATTTACAGGCTCAATTATGCCATTGATTTCAAATACGGCGTCTTACTGGAAGTGGCAAAATCAGTTCTGGCGGGTAAGCCGGTGGATCTGCGGACAGGCCACGTGAATGTAATCTGGCAGGGTGATGCCAATGAAATGGCTATCCGTTCGCTGCTGCATTGCGAGTCGCCATCGAAGATGCTGAACATTACCGGACCCGAAACGGTCTCACTTCGCTGGCTGGCCGCGGAATTCGGACGTATATTCAATACCGAACCGCAGTTTGTAAATGAAGAGCAGCCCACGGCATTATTAAGCAATGCGGCTGAGTCTTTCCGGTTGTTCGGCTATCCGCGCACAACATTGAAGCAAATGATTGGAATCACTGCGCAGTGGCTGCAGGAAGGTGGAAAGACTATTAATAAACCGACTCACTTTCAGGAGCGTAAGGGACAATTTTAAGAGATTTTGGAATAAAAAAAACAGGAGAAATGCTTAACACAGAAACGAGGAAACTGTTGTTTGAGGGCACCGTAATCCCAGCCCACCCGCTGGCTTTGCAACAGAATTTGCAACTGGACGAGCCCAGGCAGCGCGGATTGACGCAATATTATATGGCCAGTGGGGCAGGAGGCGTTGCCGTCGGCGTGCATACCACGCAATTCGAGATCCGTGATCCTGAGGTAAACCTTTATGAAACAGTCCTCAGGATTGCGGCAGAGGAGATTGCTAATGCGCATCTGGACCGTCCGTTTATCAAGGTGGCCGGCATTGTCGGGCTTACAGATCAGGCGGTTAAGGAAGCAAACATCGCTTTGAAATACGGTTATGATCTTGGGCTGGTGAGTATGGCAGCATTCAAAAATCATTCGGAGGATGACATTATCGAACATATCAGAACCATTGCGAAGATCATCCCGGTTTTTGGATTCTACCTGCAATCGGCCATTGGTGGCAGGATTTACTCGTATCAATTCTGGCAGCAGTTTGCCGAGATCCCGAATGTGCTGGCGATCAAGATTGCCGCATTTAACCGTTACCAGACGCTGGATGTTGTCCGCGCGGTTTGCAACAGTTCGAGGGTGAATGAAATAGCACTTTACACGGGTAACGACGATAACATTGTAGCCGACCTGATCACGCCCTACCGGTTCGAAGTCAATGGTGAAATGATTGAAAAGACGTTCGTGGGCGGCTTATTGGGACATTGGGCAGTATGGACAGAAAAGGCAGTGAAGGTGCTCGCGGCGGCAAAGGAATTTGCAAAAAACAAACATACAAATGCAGCTGATGTTTTACGCTTGAATATTGAAGTGACCGACATGAACGCGGCCATTTTTGATCCGGCGCACAACTTTCACGGCTGCATCACAGGCGTGCATGAAGTGCTGAGAAGGCAGGGACTTATGGAAGGGATCTGGACATTAAACCCAAATGAAACGCTATCACCCGGCCAAGCTGAGGAGATCACGCGCGTCACACAAGCATATGCGCATTTAATTGATGATGAGTTTGTTATAGACTTTTTAAATCGCCACGTTAAAGTAGTTTAAGACAATTCTTCAAACCATTTCTTGAAAACGGGCACGCGCTCTTTGCTGATCAGGATCTGGTTGGACGAGGATGGCGTCGTGCGGACGAGCAGCCTGCCATTGAAATACAATTCGATCTCCGAAATGCATTCGCGCGATATGATAAATTGACGGTTGGCCCGGAAAAAATTCGTAGGGTCCAGTTGATTTTCAAGCTCTTCTAAAGATTTGTCGACAACAAAGTTCCTGTCATCATGCAAAGTGGCCACCACGACTCCGTTTTTAATGGTTAACCACCCGAAATCAGAATCCTTTAACGGGATCAGCTTGTCACGATAAGGCACCAGGAAGCTCCTGCGGGGGCTTTTTCGGTTCAGGATCTGGTTATGCATCAGCTCTTCCAGATATTTTACCTTGCTAATGGCATTCTCCTCATTAAGCTGATAGTATTTTTCAAGACTGAATTTCAGGGATTCCTGGCGGATGGGTTTCAGCAGATAATCGATGCTGTTGAGCTTGAAGGCACGCATGGCATACTCGTCGTGCGCAGTGGTGAAAATCACCGGACAGCCGATGGAAATTTGTTCGAAAATCTGGAAGCAAGTGCCGTCTCCGAGCTGTACGTCAAGGAAAATCAGATCCGGACTGGGGTTATCGCTGAGCCAATCAACGGCGGTTTCTACGCTGTCGAGCACACTCAGGATCTCAGTTTTAGGATCAATTTTTTGTATTAATTGCGTCAGATACTCGCCCGCTGGCTGTTCGTCTTCAATGATAAGGATCTTGGTCATGGAGCTTCAATCAATGGAACTTTAACTGTAAAATGCTGCTCATCTTGCAGCAACAATGGTTTTTGGCCCGTCTGGATCTTGTAACGTTTATCCAGGTTTTGCAGGCCGATCCCGGTTCCGGGCGAATTTTTTTTGTTGACGGAATTAGAAACCGTAATGTGCTTCTCCTGCTCGCTCAGCCTGAGCTCGATCATCAGTATCTGACTGGAAGTGATCACATTATGCTTGATTGCGTTCTCGATCAGGATTTGAAGGGAAAGTGGAATGATGTACCAACTCCTGGCCGTTTCCACTTCATGAAAGCAGTAAGCCAGTTTCTCACCAAATCTCGCCTTATATAGGTCAAGATATGCACGCGCAGCGTCCAGCTCGTCTTTAAGCAGGATGAGACTCTGGTTTTGCACTTTAAGATTGTATCTCAGAATGTCCGACAGATCCAGCACAATGCGCTGAGCCTGATCCGGATTGGTAGCGATCGAAATGTTCAGGATGTTTAGTGCATTGAACAAAAAATGCGGGTTCAGCTGATTTTGCAATGCTTCGAGCTGCGCTTTCAGCTGCTCGCGTTTCAGCTGCTCATTTTCAAGTCCGATCTGGTGGTTTTCCTGCGTCGTCAGTAGAAAATTCCGGAAGCCGAGAATGGCCAGCAGCAGCAGAATGTGGTACAGGTAATACACCACCCGGAAGATCAGCATATCCGAATTATCTGCGTCCAGGGCCAGTTTAAGCTGAAAAAGGATCTCATTGATCCCCATAAAAAGGACAAACAACAGGACGATCTGAACCCAGGTTTTCTGGCTGTTGAACCAGCTGGGCATATTGTAAGTATTTTGAAGGCAGATATAGACGAATATCCACGAAAATTCGAAGCTTATTATAAACTGAATGCAAATATCCAGCAACCCAGAACCGATCGTGTCGGGGTCAAATAATGATGTCCAGACAAAGATCAGGCGCGGAATTGTGGCAAATAAGCTTAGGATGAAACAGAGACGCCAACCTAATGACATCCCATTCCGATAGTTTAAGTCGGGGTTCATGCCAGGCTTGTCAGAAGCTTGCTATTCCTTGAAGTTTTTGCAGAAGTAGTATTCTTTTTTTGGATGAGCGACGCCACAGATTCGATCAGGCCAATTTCTGCCTGCGTCCATTCCCGGCTGTTCAGGGTGTCTTCCAGCCCTATGAAACCCAGCCAGCCTACATTTCCCTGAATCGGAACGGCCAGTAACGACAGGGCATCCTGCTGACTAAGCCATTGAATTTCAGCGCCTGTCATATTTGCAGACGGTTCTAAAACTGGTTTTTTGGCATCAAATAACGCATTCCAGCGATTGAAACCCGGAATCTTGATGGTCTTTCCTGAATGCTTAGCGGGCACGCCGGGTGCAGTAACCTCTATCTTTAATGTCAGGTCCTGCGCATCACCGGTTGCAGGCTGATTTTTGATATACAAATAAATCCTGCTCAGGTCCATCACTTCCAATAGCAACGAGAATGCATTGGAAAGCGAATCAGAAGCAAGCTCGTCTTCGCAACGCGCAAGCACTTTCTTGTAAAGCGACTCGTGGTTTTGGTTATGCTGGTCGATCTTTTTGCGGGCGTTGTTTTTCCATTTGGCCAGCGTGTTTTCCAGTGCAGGGATCCAGCCCAGTTTGTTAGAGCAATTGATATAATAGCTTGTTTCTGTCACTGCCAGCACTCTTTCAGCCGTAACCGGGCAATGTCCTTCTGTCATAACCAGGCAGGGAAGCTGGCTGCCGAGCACATTGGCGAGGTCGGTAATCTTACCGTCCGGAAGGAGGCAATTGGAAATCAGCAGATCGTATTTGGACTCGTAAAAGGCTTCAATAGCCAGTTGTTTGGAAGCAACTTGCCGGATACTGAATTTGTAACCAGCGTAGCCAAGAGAATCTTCAAGCAGAGCGAGATATTCCTTTTGGATGGCAACGATGAGGAGGTTTAAGGGTTTCATGAGATAAACGTTTTTAGTATTGCAATTATACAAACTAAAGTAGAAACAATACTACCATTCCGAACTTAAAGGTCAGAAAAAATAGTACCCCAAAAATCCAGGTTTAACGTCGTCGGTTTGAGGTCGGGAAACAACAGGTTCACCTTTACATTTTTCAGTTTCAGTTAAAATTCGAAATGCTTCGCGAGTGTTATTGGGATATTTATGGAAGAAAAGGGACACAGACGCGAAATTTTGTTTTGTTACCCTGCTCACATGGATTTAAGAAAAGTCGAACCCTTCAAACCGAACATTTAAAAAGATGAATGCTAATAAGTTACTCTCTCGACGATATTTTTATCAAATCATGAATGGCAAGAATGAGCAGGTTGCTCATGAGATCTTATCCGAAGATTTCGTATTCACATTGCCTACACATCCCGAGCCATTTCACGGCCCTGACGGATTTTTCGGACTGGTCCAGATGCTGCACGGTTCGTTTCCTGATTTTTACATTAACCCACAAGAAATGGTAGCCGGCGGCGACTGGGTTGTAACGCGCTGGAGAGGCGGCGGCACGCACACAGGCGGACCACTGCTTACCGTAAAAGGAAATGTGGAAGCAACCGGGAAATTCTTCGAAATCGATGGCATGACCTGGCACACCATTAAGGACGGCAAGATCACCGAATCCATCGGTCACGAAGATACACTGGGACTAATGCTGCAACTGGGCGTCCTGCCTTCCGAAAACGAGCCTGTACCCGCGGACCTGGAACACAACCAAACATTAGCGACCAGATATTTCGACGAGATCATGAGCCAGGGCAAACTGGAAGTGATCGAAGAGATCCTGGATCCTGAATTTGCGTTCATCATCCCAACCCAGCCCGAGCCGATCGCCGGATATCCCGCATTCAAAAATTTCGTAGGCTATCTGCGCAATGCATTTCCTGACATCAAATTCACGGTAATGCGCCAGACCGCAGAAGGCAATAAAGTCGCCACACGCTGGAACATTGAGGGCACACACCAGGGAGAATTCCTGGGCGCCGCGCCAACGGGTAACCACGTGAAGGATTACGGCATCGACATTTTCACAATCAAAAACGGCAAAATCCTTTCGGTTCATGTAAATGAAAACGACTTTGGATTAATGCAGCAACTTGGAGCAATCCCATCATGACATTGGAAGAAAATAAAGCAATAGTACGCAGATACTGGTTCGATTTCTGGAACGAAAAGAATGTAGCAGTCCTGGACGAAATCGCAGTGGAAGATGTGGTTTTTCACTTTCCTCCCGGCCAGGCACATCAGCCACCTACATTAAGAAAGTGGTTCGAAACTGCCCTGATAGCATTCCCCGACGTGTTTTTTACCTTGCACGACGAACTCGCAGAAGGCGATAAAGTGGTAAGCCGCTGGTCATACGAAGCCACCAATACCGGAAATTTCCTGGGACGCGAAACGACCAGCATCCGGGTCCAGGACCAGGGAATTGACATATTCCGCATTGAGAACGGCAAGATCGTTGAAATGTGGGTTGCCCAGGATAGTCTGGGTTTATTGCAACAATTGAAAGTGATTCAATAAAATGGAAAAAGCAGTTGTCCGTCATTATGTTAACAGAGGCGGGCAGCTTCCGGTGAAGCCTACAATTATTTCAGGCTTCGATGCGGATACGGACGTGCTGATCATTGATGAGCCCGAGCATTCCAGAAAAGACCTGGTTTTTGAGCAGGACGGCGACAATACATTGATCAGACTGGCGGATTCATTTATGATCCTCGCCTCGCTGGAAAATGTGCATGCGATTGATCTGGACCCGGCCCCGTTTTTAAAAGAGTTCTATAAGGCGTTGCAGGAGAATGATATAGAGGAAATTTTATCGTTTCTGGCTGAGGATGTCTTATGGGAAATGGGCGGCCCGCAGGATTTGATTCCCTGGGCAGGTGCCTGGGAAGGAAAAGCAGGAGTAAGGCAATTTTTCCAATTACTAAAAGAAGGATTGGCTTTTGAAAAACTGAATCCGACCCGGTTTGTAGCGCAGGGAAATACATTGGCCGTCGTGCTCGAAGGAAGCGGTGAAGCCAGAACCGGGAAAGCTTTTTCAGGCAGCGTGGTGCATTGGGTTATTGTAAAAAATGGCAGGATCAGCCAGCTGCAATGTTACCGCGATACATTTCCGATCATCGAGGCCATGCAGGGTGGGAGGCCGTTCACGATAGCAGCAAATGGTTTTGGATCAGCACATTATACCAATAAATCGGTCACATCGCCGCGCACGACGGACAGCATTGTATTCGACGAAGCAATTTTTGACAATGCGCCGGCAACGGTAAAATCGGCCAGGGCCATGTATGGCGCACTACAAGGATTCAAACCAGAAGACATCCGTAAAGCATTTGCGCCCAATGTAGTGTGGCATATGTTCGGGCCGAGGGACATCATTGCATGGTCGGGGGAGCGCATCGGACCGATTGCGGCCGTGGAATCGGCAAAGCAGATCATTGAAACCATGCGTTTTGACCGTTTCAAGGCAGTAAGGATGCTTTACCAGGACAATGTAGCGGCCGTTTTGATCGATGAGCCGGGCGTTTCCAAAGCAAGCGGATTGCCTTTTCATACGAGCGTTGTGCATATTGTAGTCGTGAATGAAGACGGAAAAGTGGCTTCGATCCATAACCACGTTAATACAGCAGAAATAGTAGAAGCCTTTTTGGGCGGAAGACCTTATACAGTGAATTGAACAGCATTTTAACCCTTAAAAGAAGAAAGCATGTCACTTACAGCAGAACAAAACAATGCGATTTGTGTTGAATTTTTCGAAACAGCCTGGAACACAGGTGTTGTACGCGAAGATTTACTGGCATCCGACGCGATAGACCATTCACAAGTGGGCGGTAAAACGGTTTCTGAGCCTGGTTCGGCCAGTTTTAAAGGCATCGTGGGCATGTTCCGCGGCGCTATGCCGGATGCAAAGCTTAGCATTGAAGATCAGATATATGTAGCCGATAAAGTAGTGCACAGATGGAGACTCAACGGCACCGACACAGGCGGCGTTATGGGCATGCCGCCATCCGGAAAATCCATCACATTAACAGGCACAACCACAGCCCGCATGAAAGATGGCAAAATCGCTGAGCGCTGGGCCAATGTGGATGAACTGGGCCTTTTGCAACAGCTAGGCGTAGTTCCTCCTCCTCCTTCCGGAGCGGCACCAGTAGCACACTGATGATATTCGTAAATCCTCCTCGACATTGTTTTTAAAATTATTCAAACCCGAATTTTATGTCTAAAAAAGTACTCGCCATTTTATCGGAATACGGATATTGGGGCATTGAGCTGGTAGGCCCGCTCGAAAAACTGGAAGCAGCCGGTTACACCGTAGATTTTATTACGCCAAACGGCAAAAAAGCAGAAGCGCTACCGCCAAGTTATGATACCACTTACGTAGATCCTCCTCTGGGCGTGTGTGTTACCACGCAGCTCGCAGCTGATAAAGTAAATGCATTTGAAGCGACAAACCGTTTGGAAAATACAATGAACCTGTCGGAAGTGATCCCGCAGCGTCCATACTTCTCAACACCGGATTTCCTTCGCGCATTTGAAAAATATTATAGCGACCTCAAAATCGCACAGGACAAACTGACCGAAGAATACGACGCGGTTTTCCTGGTAGGCGGCAGCGGCCCGATCATCGACATGGTGAACAACCAGCGTGTGCATGATGTAATCCTTGCTTTTTACAAAAAACAAATGCCTGTTGCTGGAATCTGCTATGGCGTTGCGCCACTGGTTTTTGCAAGAGATTTCAACGAACGCAATTCCATCATCAAAGGAAAACACGTTACAGGTCACTGCATTGAGTACGATTACCATGATGGAACCGGCTTCCTGCACACCGATCTGAACATGGGGCCACCGCCATATGTGCTGGAATACATTCTTTCCGATGCCGTAGGACCAGAAGGACAATATCATGGAAATTTCGGTAAAGAAACTTCCGTAATCGTTGACTATCCATTTATCACAGGCCGTTCATTGCAATGTTCATTCGAATTCGGAGAGCAGTTTGTGAACGTTTTGGACAAAGGCCTCACACGTTATGGCTGGTAAAACCGGGAATCAGAAGATCATTGAGCAATTCCTTGCGGATGGCATGGATTATATGTTCGGCAATCCCGGCACGGTGGAACAAGGTTTCCTTGACGCCCTGGCCGAGTATCCCGACATGAAATACATCCTCACCTTGCAGGAAACCATTGCGGTGATGATGGGAGACGGTTATGCCCGCGCCACACAAAAGCCGACATTGGTTCAGCTGCACAGCTCGCCGGGCATTGGCAATGCGGTAGGCGCTGTGTATCAGGCCAAAAGAGGTCATGCGCCCTTAGTGGTAATTGGCTCGGATGCCGGTGTGCAATACATGAATATGGATGCACAAATGGCCAATGACCTCGTAGCGATGATGGCGCCGGTGACCAAATATTCGACCATGGCCACCTCTTCGAAATCGCTGCTTCGCACTTTGCGCCGCGCTGTAAAAATAGCGTCGACGCCGCCTATGGGACCGGTTTACGTTTGCCTGCCCATGGATGTCCTCGACGAGATCAACGATGAGCCCGTATTTCCAAGCTGCATTCCTTCCACGCGGGTTTCGCCTGCGCCGGAACTGATCAGGCAGTCAGCGGAAATGTTGCTGGCAGCCGAAAAGCCGATAATTTTCGTCGGTGACGGCATTGCCTATTCAGATGCAATCCCTGAGCTTACACATGTTGCCGAGCTTTTGGGCGCGGAAGTATACGGTGTCGAATTCGGGGATCTCGTCATGGACAATACGCATCCATTGTATCAGGGCACCACGGGCCACATGTTCGGTTCGTTCAGCCATCCGATAACAACCAAAGGAGATGCAAACCTCATTGTAGGCACTTATATGATGCCTGAAGTTTTTCCTGAATTGGGAGAAATTTATGCGCCGGAAGCGAAAGTGATCCATTTCGATCTCAATGCTTATGAGATTGCCAAAAATCACCGCGTCGATCTGGGTGTAGTAAGCGATCCGAAACTTTCGCTTGCCGCATTGGCGCAAGAAATTGAGGCTGTAATGTCGCTTGAGCACAAAACGAAGGCACAGCAACGTATAGTGCAGATCGGTAATGCTAAAAACGCTAAGATCACCGCTGAGAAGGAAGCAGACTATCAGCAGCAAGGCAAGTCGCCGCTGCATATGTCGCAGTTCACGAAAGTGCTGGCTGAGAAGCTGAATCAGGATGAAACGATTATTTTCGATGAAGCATTAACCAGCTCAGCGGCCGTGAGCCGTTATCTGCCACCGAAGCTTGCCAAGCAGTACTTTTTCACAAGAGGCGGTTCCTTAGGCGTTGGTTTTCCGGGTGCGATCGGTGCAAAAATCGCTAATCCTGAAAAGACCGTGATTGGCTTTTCCGGAGACGGGGGAAGTATGTACACCATCCAGACATTATGGTCTGCGGTGCGGCATAATACGGGAGCCAAGTTTGTGGTTTGCAACAATGGTTCTTACAAACTGCTGCAACTCAACATTGACCAATACTGGCAGGAACGCGAAATTCCAAAACACGATCATCCGCTGCCATTTGACCTTTCCTATCCAGCCATCCGGTTTGACATCCTGGCGCAATCCATGGGTGTAGAGGCGGTAAGAGTGGAAAAAGAAGAGGAAATTTTGCCTGCTATCGAAAGAATGCTGGCCGACGATAAGCCCTTTTTGATCGACCTGGTGCTGGAAGGCAGCCACAAGTCGGACTGGGTAAAGACAAACTGTTCACAGTAATACATAAACTCTCCACCATTTCTGAAATGGAACAACCTGGTTTTGACTACATTATAGTGGGTGCCGGAGCCGCAGGCAGCGTTTTAGCCAACCGGCTAAGCGCTGACCCGCAGATTCAGGTGCTGCTTATTGAGGCAGGAAGCAAGGATACGGAGCCAGCGATCCACGACCCGGGCGGCTTTGTAAGTCTATGGGGATCAGATCTCGACTGGAACTTGTCTACCACGGATCAGCCCGGGCTGGGCGGCCGGGCTATTACCATCAACCAGGGCAAAGTGCTGGGGGGCGGAACGGCGATCAATGCCATGATGTATGTCCGCGGCAACCCGGCCAATTTCAATGAATGGGAAGCCATGGGTGCAACAGGATGGGGTTACCAATCTGTTTTGCCTTATTTCAAAAAATCAGAAAATTTTGAAAACGGTGCTTCGGAGTTTCACGCAACAGGCGGTGAACTGAGCATTCGCGAGTGTCCGGATGATGTGATGCGTTCCGATCATTTCCTGATCGGTGCTACGCAGCTGGGTTATGATGGCCCAAACTGGGATTACAATGGTGCACGCCAGGAAAATGGCGCCGGATTGTTGCAGTTTCACATTGATAATAACAACCATCGTGACAGCAGCGCATCTGCATTTTTGCATAATATTTCGGAAAGGAAGAACCTGACGATCTACACTAATGTACTCGTTTCCAATGTGCTGATCGATGATAGAAAAGCAATCGGTGTTGAGTTTCTCGCCAGCGCGGGGAATACAGAGCAGGTTTTTTGCAGTAAAGAAGTGATCCTTTCTGCGGGCGCCTTGCATACACCGAAAATATTGCTTTTGTCGGGCATAGGACCAGCAAATGAGTTGGACCAAAACGGCATTCCAGTGGTTGCTGACCTTCCCGGTGTTGGGAAAAATTTGCAGGATCATTTGCAGCTTCCCATGATTTACCGTTCCAAAATCGCGATGCCCAACACCACGCTTTTGACGGGTAATGCTTTGTTCGTTAAAGTAAGAGAAGAAAGCAGCGTCGTAGATCTGCAAATCAATTTTACACCAAGCTTACCCGGACCACTGGCGCCTGTGCTTCCCGACCTGGGCGGACCGGTCTGCATTTTCCTTCCGATCCTGGTGCAGCCTAAAAGTCGTGGAGAGGTGACATTGCGCTCCGCTAATCCGGCAGACAAGCCTGTGGTTAATCCGAATTACCTGGATCAGGAAGCGGATGTGGAAGTGCTTTCCAAGGCCGTTGAACTGGTCAGAAAGCTTGCTAATACTCCTAAATTTCTCGAACTGAACGGCGGGGAGATGGTGCCTGGTACGGATGCGGACATTGAAGCATTTGTGAGAAGCCAAAGCACCACGATCTGGCATCCGGCCGGAACTTGTAAAATGGGCACCGACGCAATGGCCGTTGTGGACGCTGAACTAAGGGTTCACGGCATTCAAAATCTGCGCGTAGCCGATGCGTCTGTTATGCCTACGGTTACGAGCGGGAATACAGTGGCGGCCTGTTTCATGATTGGTGAAAAGGCAGCCGATATGATCCTGGCAGCACATCCTGTTGCCGATCTCACAAGGAGTTTAATCGATTGATTGAATTATAATTAACCTAAAAAATACAACATAATGCTAACGCAGGAAGCAATACAAGCACTGGCTCTTGACTGGTATAAGAAGCTGGATGTCCATGTCCCTATGGTTGAAGTTTTGCCGCTGCTTGCGGATGCCGAACTCGAAATGGTTTTCCCGGAAGCAACCGTTTATGGTTATGCAGGATTTGAAGGCTGGTTTCAGCGCGTGATCCGCATTTTCTTCGACGAAGTGCACACTGTGAAAATGGTGGAGCCGGTCATTACAGGCAACACGGCTGTGGTGAAGGTGGTGGTGCAATGGGAAGCCAGCGTCTGGAATGCCCCTGAGCCATTCAGCAAGCGCATCAAATGCGATGCTTTCCAAACATGGGAAGTGAAATTGAATGATGCCGGAAATGTGATCATTACCAAATACATCGTCGACGGCCTCGAATATCATGAAGGCTCTGCGACGCTATAAATCAGGTTATTAACCCTTCTCTATTTTCTACAATCATGAAAAACGTTCCGGATACCAAGCTGGGAAAGATGTACAGAGAACACATCCAGCACATCCTAGATAAGAACATTGACGCGCTTTTGGACCAATACACAGATGACGCAACATTGATCAGCAGCTTCTCCAAATCGCCGGTTATCTACAAAGGCCGCGATCAGGTGAACGAGCATATGCAAGGCATTTTGGGAATCGACGGATTGGAAACAGACATTGTTTTCTGGGCCGAAACCGAAAATCCGGAAACATTGATGATCACCGAACAGATCACGATGACAGTAGGAGGCCAGAAAAGCGAAATGCGCTTCGCCGACAGCTGGGTGCTGCAGGACGGAAAAATCGCCATCCATTTTGCCGGAATGGTGCAGCATCCGGACGGAACATTAGCCTAATTAAAACATAACCCATAACACTTTCCTCATGAAACTGGCAGGAAAAAAGATCGGCGTGCTCTTGGAGGCCGATTATTTTGAAAATGAAATATTCTATTACAAATTCCGCTTTCCCGAGGAAGGCGCTGACCTGCATTTTCTGACAAGGTTATGGGGACAGGATAAACTAACATTCCTTGGCCACGAATATCGTGCTCCGATGGACTGCTGGGAATCGTTCGAAAACATGAGCGACGAAGAACTGCGCACTTACGATGCCATCATCGTGCCTTCCGGCATGGTCTCTGACCGGCTGCGTTACACCGAAGACGTAGAAAAAATCCCGCCCGCAACCGAATTCCTGAAACGCGTTTTTGCGGAACCAGGCATTTTGAAAGGCATCATCTGCCACGGATTATGGCTTACTGCACCCGCAACTGAGCTCGTTCGCGGCCGCAGGCTGGTGTGCCACAATAACCTTATCGGCGATGCCAAAGCTTACGGAGCCATTTATACCAATGAAGATGTGGTTGTGGACGGCGACCTGATCACCGGACGCTCGGGCGGACACGCGCATTTGTTTGCAAAAAAGATCATTGAAACATTGTCAGCAGCTAACCAGAATTAACATGAGCGCGACATTTTTTCACCTGGCACTAACCGTTCGGAACCTCGCTAAGTTCGAGGAGTTTTATTCCAAATATTTTGGCTTTCGACGGGCAAGGGTCATCAGTCTGGGCGACGACGCCGAGCTGGTTTTCCTCAAAAACGACGACAACATTTATTTCGAAATCTTCCCGCCCGAAGAAGACCGCCCTTACCCGATGTCCGAAGCCGACGGCCCGCATTATCCCGGATTAAGGCACATTGCATTCTCCGTGGACGACATTGATGCCAAAGTAGAAAGCATGGGCGAAGACGCCGTCATCACCCTAGGCCCGCTCCATTTCGACGACGTAATTGAAGGCTGGAAAACCGTCTGGCTCAAAGACCCGGAAGGGAACATTATAGAAATCACCCAAGGCTATAAGGATCAGGAAGACCTCGCATAATAAACTCTCAAAACACCTTTACCAACTAACGCATGAATATAAATTTCACTTTTTCAGATACCATTGCAGGGTATATCACGGGATATAATGCAGAGGAACGCTGGTTTACCGTGGAGACGTCGGACAAGCGTCCTTTTAAGATCAACCTGATCGCTTCCACCTATGCACGCGGTGTGCAGAACCTGACAGAAGGCTGGCAGGATCCGGGCGATATCGCTCCGTTTTTGTCTACGAACGGCCAGTACGTTTTCGCTTACGGAACATTTTATCCCAATGCTGGCGCAGATGAAAGCACGTTTGAAGCGCAGCAGCTGATTTTCCCTGGCAAGGAGCCGAAAGCCTATCGCCACGAGGAGCAGAATTACTGGATCACGCAGATCAGCTCGATCGCTTCCAGCTATCTGAAATGGCAATTTGATTATCCAAAGGAGGAGATCAATTACAAAAATTACCGCACAATGCTCCATTTGGGAGGTTCCAAAAAAGGAGATTACTTGCAGGAAACCGACACGATTTCCCGGATGGTTTACGGATTTGCGTCAGCTTATCTGTTAACTGGAAAAGACGAATTCCTGGAAGGTGCTGAGCTTGGAACAGAATATCTGCGCGACCATATGCGCTTTTTTGACCAGGACGATGACCTCGTTTACTGGTATCACGGCTTGAAAGTGGAAGGCCAGAAAGAAACCAAATTGCTGACTTCGGAATTTGGCGATGACCTGGATTCGCTTCCTATGTACGAGCAGATCTACGCATTGGCAGGCCCGACGCAAACTTACCGGATCACCGGCGATCAGCGCATCCGTGATGACATTGACAAGACCATTGATCTTTTTGAAAAATACTTCAAAGACCACGACGGCGAAGGTTATTTCTCACATTTGCACCCAATCACACTGGATGCGCACGAGGAATCCTTGGCGCATAACAAAGCCCGCAAAAACTGGAACTCGGTAGGTGACCACGCACCGGCTTACCTCATCAACCTCTGGCTGGCGAGCGGCGAGCAGAAGCATGCGGACTTTTTGGAATACACATTTGACACTATTACCAAGTATTTCCCGGACTACGAAAACAGCCCGTTTGTTCAGGAGAAATTCTTTGAAGATTGGAGCAAAGACCAGACCTGGGGATGGCAGCAAAATCGCGCAGTAGTAGGCCACAACCTGAAAATCGCGTGGAATTTGATCCGTCAGCAGTCGCTTACTCCGAAAGAAGAATACCTGGCATTTGCCAAAAAAATTGCTGAACTCATGCCTGCGGCTGGCTCTGACCAGCAGCGTGGTGGCTGGTATGACGTTGTGGAACGTGTGCAGAAAACGGGTGATAAGCACCAGTTTGTATGGCACGACCGCAAAGCATGGTGGCAACAGGAACAAGCGATCCTTGCTTACCTGATCATGTACGGGGTATTGGGCGATGAAGAATATGAAAAACAAGCGCGTGAGGCGGCTGCATTCTACAATGCATTCTTCCTGGATAATGACGATGGCGGTGTGTATTTCAATGTGTTGGGCAATGGTATGCCGTATCTTTTGGGAACAGAGCGTTTCAAAGGAAGCCACTCAATGAGTGCATATCACAGCACAGAACTATGCTATTTGTCAGCAGTTTATATCAATTTGCTGATCACCAAGCAGCCGACTTATTTCTACTTTAAGCCTTATCCAAACGGCTGGAAGGACAACATTCTGCGTGTTTCGCCGGACATTTTGCCTCCTGGAAGCGTGTATATCAGCGAAGTTTTTATTGACGATCAGCCTTACAGCGATTTCGATGCGTACGGACTTACCGTGAAACTTCCTGAAACAGAGGAACGTATCCGCGTAAAAGTACAGATCAGTTCGGCCAAGTAATTTGAACCACATTAAGAAACTATTCAGATGAAAGTTACCATTACGGATCAGGAAGAAATTACGGTGGTTGCGGTCTCCGGCGATATAGACAGCAAAACGGCGCCCGAATTTGAAAGAAATGCAAAGGTGGCCATGGACAAAAGCAAGAACATCGCGATTGACCTCACCGAAGTGGGCTTCATGTCCAGCGCCGGGCTGCGCGTATTGCTGATGGTTTACAGGAATATCAGATCGCAGGAAGGGAAAGTGGTGCTGGTGGGGGTTTCGGAAGAGATCCAGGACGTCATGTCAACCACGGGTTTTATCAACTTTTTTACGATCGTGGAAAAGCCGGAAGACGGAGTTGCATTCCTAAAACAAGACTAATCCATGGCAACAGATATCAGGATTGATTACTACCCGACGCACGAGCAGCAGGGGATCAAATTCAGAAGGGGACATGCATTGCCATTTGGTGCGACTATGGTCCCTAACGGAATCAATTTCAGCATTTATTCCAGCGAAGCCATCGACTGTACACTCGTATTGTTCGAAAGGGGAGAGGCCGAACCATTTGCAGAAATCCGTTTCCCTGAGGAATTCCGCACGGGCAATGTGTATTCCATGATCGTGTTTGATCTGGATTACGAGCGCCTGGAATATGGTTACCGCATGGACGGCCCGTTCAAGCCCGAAGAAGGTCATCGTTTCGACAAAAGCATTATACTCAGCGATCCCTACGCCAAAGCCATTGGCGGACGGGATTCCTGGTTGGCCAAGCCGAATTGGGATAACATTTACCCGTATCGCTCACGCCTCGTTTTCGAGGATTTTGACTGGGAAAATGACCACCCGCTCGAAACGCCTATTGAGGATTTGGTGATCTATGAAATGCACGTGCGCGGCTTTACGCAGCATCCGTCATCGAATGTTAAAAATCCAGGCACATTTGCGGCCATCCGCAGCAAAGTGGCTTACCTGAAAGATCTGGGGATCAATTGCGTGGAGCTGATGCCGATCTATGAGTTTGATGAATGGGAAAACAGCAAGGAAAACCCGGTTACAGGCGGTCTGATCGTCAATTTCTGGGGTTACAGCACGGTTAATTTCTTCTCTCCAAAGGCAGGTTATGCGGCCACGGGAAAGTTTGGCATGCAAGTGGACGAGCTGAAAACGCTGGTGAAAGAACTCCATAAAAACGGCATTGAAGTGATGCTGGACGTGGTTTTCAATCACACCGCCGAAGGCGATCACCGCGGTCACACGATCTCTTTCAGGGGAATAGATAACAAAACTTATTACATGCTGACGCCTGAGGGCTATTATTTCAATTTCTCAGGAACCGGCAACACATTGAACTGCAACAATCCGGTGGTGCGGAACATGGTTTTGGACTGTCTGCGTTACTGGGCAGCCGATTACCACATTGATGGCTTCCGTTTCGACCTCGCTGCCATTCTCGGCCGCGACCAGAACGGCGCTCCGCTAAGCAACCCGCCATTGCTGGAATCGCTCGCATATGACCCGATCCTTGCTAAATGCAAGCTCGTAGCAGAAGCATGGGACGCAGGCGGATTGTATCAGGTCGGTTCATTTCCGGCTTACGGACGCTGGGCTGAATGGAACGGAAAATATCGCGACTCGATCCGGAAATTCTTGAAGGGCGACGAAGGCCTGGTTGGAGAAATGGCACAATGCATCCAGGGATGGCCTGATTTGTATTACTATCGCGGCCCGACGGCCAGCATCAATTTCATCGCCTGCCACGACGGTTTCACGCTTTATGACCTCTTCGCTTACAATGAAAAACACAACGAAGCGAATGGAGAGAATAACAATGATGGTGGTAATGATAATCATTCATGGAATTGCGGCGTCGAAGGTGAAACAGATGATGCGTACATTAATCAGCTCCGTCACAAGCAGATAAAGAATGCGTTGTCGATCCTGATGGTGAGTCAGGGTGTGCCAATGATCCTTTCGGGCGATGAAGTTGGGGTTACCAAAAATGGGAACAACAACACCTATTGCCACGATAACGAGCTCAACTGGCTGGATTGGAGCCTGATGGAAAAAAACGCGGATATTTATCACTTTGCGCAACGCATCATGCGCTTCCGCCGTGCCCACCCGGTACTGAGGAGCAGGACGCATTTCCAGCACAGGGATTACGTAGGAAGCGGTTTTGCGGACATCACATTCCACGGAACCCAAGCCTGGCAACCCGATTTTTCACCCAGCAGCCGCTGCCTGGCATTTATGCTGGACGGCGCCCACGCCAAAAGCGGAACCATTGTCGACGACTCCATCTACGTAGCGATGAACTCCCACTGGGACGGCCTGTACTACGAACTCCCACCACTCCCGAATGGACAAAGCTGGCACCTGGCCGTGAATACGGACATGCCTTCAGGTGAAGACATTTACGAGATCGGCAAGGAGCCGAAATTGGAGGATCAGGGGAGGTTTTTGGTTGGCGGGAGAGCGACGGTGGTGTTGGTTGGGAAGTAGCGCCCCTTACAAGCACAAGCAAGCAGACATTTACATTTAAAAAACAAATTGTTTCAAAAACTTATAAAACAACATCATGGCATTTCAAATAGAATCTTTAATAGAGAATCAGGAGGCGCGGTTTACATTGCATGGTGAGCTGGATTCGCTTTCGGCGCGGGTGTTTCAGACCGAGATTGAGAAAATTGCAAATCAGCCGATCGATTCGTTGGTGCTTGATATGGAGGACCTTAACTTTATGTCCTCTGCCGGGCTCCGCGTTTTGATTTATTCAAAACAAAAAATCGGGCCGAAATTATCCATTTACATTGTGAAACCCCAGGAACTGATCGTGGACACGCTTACCAAAACGGGTCTGCAGCACAGCGTTACCATCGTTGATCAATATCCAGTTTAACATCTCCTGATAATGGAATCGAAAAGTTTTCCCGGCACTGTTGATTCTCTCGATTCGCTGCGGGAATACATTGGTGAGCTCTCGGAAAAGGCTGGTTTGGCCAAAAAACCAACTTACAGTCTCAAACTGGCGGTCGATGAGATTGCTACGAACATCATTTTGTATGGTTACCAGGAACCAGGGATCGAAGCGGACTTTCAGGTGGTGAGTGAGATCATGCCTGATAAGCTCGTGGTGATCCTGGAAGACATTGCCGCGCCGTTTGACCCGCTCGCGAAAGACCTGCCCAACGCGCAGGACCTGACGCTTTCGCTGGAAGAACGCGGCATCGGTGGTCTTGGTATTTTCCTGACAATCAATGGTGTAGATGAGTTTTCCTATGAATATGCCGATGGAAAGAACCGTAACAAATTTGTAATGAAAATTGCCGCAACCTGAGTCCTATGGTTGAGAATTCTACTGTTACCAATCCATTTCCTGGCCTTAGGAGTTATGATTATGACGATCATGCTTTATTCTTCGGCAGGGACGCGCACATCCGGGAGTTGAAAAACAAACTCCTGGACGGGCGTTTTCTTGCGTTGATCGGATCCTCGGGAAGTGGTAAATCTTCTTTAATCAAAGCGGGCCTCATTCCATCGCTGGAACAAGGCGAGGCGGCAGACCGCTGGGCGGCAGGCCGCTGGAAAGTGATCATTTTCCGGCCGGGGGGAAATCCCGTGAGAAATTTCGTAGAGGCCCTGAAAGTGGCCCTGAGGGACATTGATCCGCTTTGGGACAGCCGCGATCCATTGGCTGTGGAAAAAGAACTTAGCAGGGATCCCAAAGTTGCCTTAACATTGCTTTCGGCGATCCGTGACCAGAAAATTCTGCTGGTGATCGATCAGTTTGAGGAGCTGTTCCGCTATGAGCTTTCGGAAGATTTTTCGGGTAAAAACAGAACCAATGCATTTGTAAAACTGCTGTTGACCCTCATTAACCAGCGTGAGCTTCCGGTGCACGCGGTGATCACGATGCGGTCGGACTACTTGGACCATTGCACGGAATTCGACGGCCTGACCGAGATCATTAACAAGGGCTATTATCTGCTTCCGAAAATGAACCCGGAGGAAGTAAAGCAAGTCATTGTGGGGCCTGTCGAGTCGGTGGGCGCCAGCATTGAGTCTGAACTTGTTGCAGGTTTGCTTAAAGAATTGGCGGATAACCCAGATTTTCTGCCCATTCTGCAACATGCATTGATGCGCACCTGGGATCGCTGGAAATCTACCAAGCCATTCTCGTCTCCCGTTTCCCGTGCTGATTATGAGGCCATTGGCGGCATGCAGGAGTCGATTACCATGCATGCGGAGGAAATTTACACGCAGCGGCTTGATGAAAAAAGGCGGAATGCAGCAGCCAAACTTTTCAAATCCCTCATTGTCCTGGGCCCGAGCGACACCTCCTCGCTGCACCCGACCGTCTTGCGCGAGATCATCCAGATCACCGGCATTCCCGATTATCTGCTGATCGACGTCATCATGGTTTTCCGCGAAAATGGTGTTTCCATCCTGACGCCAAAACCAGGCGTAAAGATCGATCACGACTCGATCATTGATGTTTCGGTTGAAAAAGTGCTCACATTCTGGGAGCGGTGCAGAAAGTGGATAGAGGAGGAGCTGGAATCTGCAAAGCTCTACAAGCAGCTCAGTTACTCGGCTGCACTTTACCAGGAAGGCCGCACGGGACTTTGGGTTAATCCCGAACTGCAACTGGGACTTAAATGGCTGAAAGAAAGCGAGCCGACATTGGAATGGGCGCAGCGCTATGATCCGTTTTTCGAGCGTGCGACCAATTTTTTAGATTACAGTAAAAAACAATACGAACTCGAAGTTCGTCAGAAAGAAGACCGCCAGAAACGGGAGCTGCGCAAAGCCAGAATATTCGCTTCGGTGCTCGGGATCAGCTCATTAGTATCATTACTATTTTTGATTGTTGCACTTGTGTTGCGCACACAGGCACAGCAGAGTGAGAAAACGGCCCTGGAAAAGGAAAGCCTGGCACTGGAGGAACGGAAACGGGCTGAGGATCAGACACGTGAAGCCATTGCGCAAAAGAAAATCGCAGAGCAGCAAGGGACATTTGCCGAGCTGCAAAAGACATTAACCGAAGAACAAAAAGGCATTGCGGTAAGGGAACAGGAGAAAGCCGTGAAAGAGAGCATCGCCGCAAAAATTGCCAAGCAAATCGCTGAGGAACAAAAGATCCAGGCCGACAATGCCAGAAAAGCGGCGGTCGAATCTCAGAAACAAACGGAAATTCAAAAAGAATACGCCGTAAGTGCGCAGAAAGAGTCGGACAGGCAAAAAGTGTATGCGCAATCGGCCCAGAAAGAAGCGGAAAGCTCCCGGAATGATGCATTGAAACAGCGCTCCAAAGCAGTGGCGCGCTTCATTGCGATCCAGTCATTTCAAATGCCTGCCGGGGATGAACTGACTGCATTACTGGCTTTGAAAGCATATGATTTTAATATAAAAAATGGCGGGGAACGCGAGAATCCGGATATTTTCAATGCACTATCCAAAGCGGCGGGCGCGAAGGCAACATTAATTGCACATAACGACATTGTACGCGTCGTGGCCGAGCCGCAAGCAGGGAATTCGGTTTTCGCAACGGCGGGGGACGATGGTGTGGTCAGCCTCTGGAATTATCTCACGCCTGCGGCCAAGCCGCTTTTGCTGCGCAATCCGAGGCAAACCTTCAAAAGCATTCGTTCCGTCGCGTTTACGCCTGACGGAAAAACGTTTTTTACGGGCTCGTCCAATGGTCAGATCGTCCGCTGGGACAATTATATGCCGGGCGCGCCGCCTGCTAAAACCATCGTAGGGCATGACGGCATCGTGTTTTCGCTGACGGTGAAGAACATTAATAACAGGCCGCATCTGCTCTCTGTAAGTTCTTCCGGGCAGGTGAGGCTTTGGGATGTGAGCGACAAAAAGCTGGATGTCGTGAGAAATATCAATGTTGGCACCGAGATCGCCTCGGTTGAAATCCTGGCTGACGGCCAGTATATGTTCCTGGCAACCGGAACGGGCAAGCTCATCCGTGTGGACCTGACCAAACCAGATGCAAAACCAGCAGAATACAACCTCCCCGGCCTCCGCGGAAGGCTGCTATCCATGGCATTCACGCCTGATCAGAAGCATTTATACTTCGGCACCAGCTCGGGAATGCTTTACAATGTGCGCATGAACAATAACGAGCCGGTTCCAAACTCAATGAACGGAACACAGGGAACGCACACTTCGGGCATAACCAGCATTGCTTTCGCGCCGGACGGAAGCCGCATTGCCACAGCTTGCTATGACTGGAAAATACGCATCTGGAATGCAAAAGAAGATATTTCCAAACAACAGCCTGTGTTATTGAGCGATTTCGACTACTGGGTGATGGACATTCAATTTACCCGGGATGGTAACAAATTGCTGGCTGCCGGTGCGGATAAAACGGTCCGGATATGGGACATTAATTCGGCTATATTGTTTGCCGAAGTTTCTAAAAAGGTAAAACGCGAACTGACCGAGGAAGAGTGGGACCAATACATTGGAAAGGATATTCCTTACGAAAAACTGTCCCGGAACATCAGATAATATGAAAAGATTTTTACCCATTTTGATCCTCCTAACCCTTGCTTTTGCAGGCACAACAGCCTATGCACAAGAGGATTGCGATGCAACGGTGATCATTCCCGAGGCTGACAGGAAATATAGGACCGGGAATTTCGATGAGGTTTTTCAAATCCTGAACCCTTGCCTTAAAACCAGATTTTCGCCGAATGCGCAAGTGCAGGCATATAAGATCATTGCATTAACATATCTCGCGCTGGATTCTTTGCCACAGGCGGCCACGGCTGTGCGTAACCTTTTGATAGCCAACCAAAATTACGAGCCGGAATTCTCTGCATTGCCGCAATTCAAAGACCTCGTTGCCCAGCAGCGCGATCTCATGGACCGCATCATCCAAATCACTTCCGTTTCCAAGAAAGCGGAAAACCTTCTGCAAGTGCCCGCCACCGTAACCGTTTTGACCCAAACTGACATTGTAAAACGAGGCTATAAAGACCTGACCCAAATGCTGAATGACATTCCGGGCTTCGACGTCATCAGAGGGAACGGGCCGTCTTATGTCACATTCTACCAGCGCGGTTACCGCTCCACTTCCAACGACCGCACCATCCTCCTTGTGGACGGCGTCGAGGAAAACGACCTGAATTCAGACAACATCCCCATTTCACGGCAATATGCCTTGTCCGACATTGAGCGCGTGGAAGTAATCTATGGCCCGGCTTCGACTATGTATGGCGCAAATGCATTTGTAGGCGTTATAAACCTCATTACCAAGCGTTTTCTGGATCGCGAAATGCCGGAAGGTAAGAAAATGGTCGTTTCTACGAACGGTCAGGTGCGCTATGGATCTTTAAATACAAAACTCATTGACGGTGTGGTGACCATGCGGACAAAGGACGTTGCGGTTTCGGTAACGTCGCGCTATTTCGCTTCTAACGAGCTGGATTACAGCCGGTATCCCGAATGGAATTACGATCCGAGAACCGCTGATAACTATCCTGCACAGCAGAATATCAACGGCGCCGCCGCGCAGACTTACATTACTACCAACAAGCTCAACACGCTTTTCCCTAACAACGATCTTTATCAGGTTGGCTATGATGCGAACGGCAATGCCAATGCATTGAGCCTGACTAATGCCGGAAAGGCAAAGGCGGCCGAACTGGATAATGCTAATTTATTCCAGGCGAATGTGAACGGAAGTCCGGTGGGTTTTAATGATGATTCAAAAAACTTTTTTATCCGGGCAAAAATCGAGTTTAAGGATTTCATGATATCGCTCATGAGCTGGAAAACGGACGAAGGCGCAACACCTTGGTATACCAACCGCTCCCGCATCGTAACACCCGAAGTTTCGCGCTGGGTCGCCAACAACAAGGCGTTTTCTTTGACCTACAATAAATTCATTTCTGAAAAAGTCCAGATCCTGAACCTGACTTCCTACCGGCTCCATGAGCTGAATGGTGCAACCAATTTGCCCACTTATAGAGGTTATTTCAATGGCAGTTACGGCATTATCGACCTTCTTAACCAGCGCAAGCCCACCTATACGATCCCTTACTGGTATCGTGTTTCCAACCAGCTGCGTAACGAATTCCGCGTGTTGCTCACGCCGTTGCCGAAGCTGGACATTAACAGCGGCATCGAAATCAGGAACAGTATTATACAGGCCAACTACATTACTTCGCAAACCGAAAATGCAGACGAAACCGGACGCCCGGATTCCACATTGGCAGGCGGCGATAACTTCCGTGTTTTTGACATTGGTATATTCACACAAGCCACTTACAACTGGACCGAAAGCCTGAAAATGGTGCTCGGTTCACGGCTCGATCACAATCAGATCCGTTCTAAGGGCGGTTATGGCTTCGTGTTCAATCCGCGGGTCAGTTTGATTTATTCCAAAGGTAAATTTGTATTCAAAGGCATTTACACAGAGGCATTTAAGGATGCTTCCTATCTTCAAAAATACGCCACGAACCGCGAGCGCGCGCTGAATAATCCCACTTTGCAGCCCGAGCGCGTGAAGAATGTGGAAGGGAGCGTTTCAATCCGGTTCAATAAAGCAATGTCCTTTAATGTAGCAGGTTATGTAGCCAATTACAGCAATGCGGTAGGGCTTGCGGCTGCCACGACGCCGGCGGGCTTGCCTACGCAGCAGTTTCAGGCACTGGGCAAGCAGCGCATTATGGGCATTCAGTCGGAAGCGCGTTATGATGTGAAAAGGCTGAATGTCTGGGGCAATTTCACTTACAGTAAGCCGCGCGATCTTAGTAAAGTCGAGGGGCAGAAGATTCCTATCAGCGACATTGCGCCCTGGTCGGCTAATCTGGGAGCTGTATATGAGCCGGTTAAAAACCTGAGTATCAGTGTTACCAACAATTATGTGAGCGCAAGAAAATCTGGCGTAGGAACTTCGGGAAGCAGCAATCCGATCACGCGTTTTGAACCGATTTACTTGCTGAACTCGACATTGACCTATCATAACATTCTGAATGTGTTCAGCTTACAGGTTCAGGTTTCCAATGTGTTTAATCACGAATATTTTGTACCGGGCATCCGGGCGGCCGAGGGCGTTACGTCCGCGTCGCGTTACCCGCAGGAAGGTCGCGTGTTCTCGGTCGGGCTGCTTTTTGACACAAACCGCAAATGAAAACCGGCTTCTCGAAATGGAATTAATGCATATAAATCCTCCTCGCTTAATGGAAACAAGGTTTGAAATCAGAAATTCGGAGTTCCTGCTCATCAAGCTGGACCATCCCGAACGCCTGGACGAAATGGGGGCGCTCCGGGTGCTGGCCTGGAAGGATGAGCAGGGCATAAGCCAGGATTTTTTCTCACATAAAGCCTGGCTGGACGATGAGGATCTGCTGGCGCACCATTGGGTTATCTTGCATAATAAGACAATCGTGGCCGCTGCACGCATGACTTTCCATACGGATTACAAATCGGTCCCGCACGCAGATTTGTTCGACGGATCCATCCTGGAAGGTTTTGGAAATGGCCCTTATGCATCTCTGAACAGGCTGGTGGTTGCGCCGGAATATCGCGGCAACGGCTTTTCAACATTGCTCGACGAAGCCCGCATTCAGTATGCAGCCATTCTTGGCGCCAGGCTGATCATTGCCCAGCCCGTTGCGTCACGCATTAAGCCGCTGGAAGATCTTGGATTTTTCTACCTGGGGAAAATCAGGCCATTATATCAAATGCCTGAACGTCAGATCTATTTTATGATTAAAGAATTAGGAGTTTAACTGGTGAAAAAAATCAAGGACATATCGCGGATGCTCAACATCAGAAAGGACGAGGAAAGCCTCGTGAGCCTGCTGATGGCCTATTCTTTTTTTATGGGCGGCGCAACGGCATTGTTCTACACGGTGGTGGCTTCGTCGTTTCTGATGAGTTTCGACCGCTTAATGTTGCCCCAGGTTTACGTGGTCGGCGGCGTTTTCGTTTACCTGCTCGGGTTGGGCTTAACCCGCATTCAGAAACGCATTCCTTTTAATCGGTTAGGCGAAAATGCATTGCTTTTCCTGATTGTCTCCATCGCCGTTTTCCTGGTCATTTATCATCTTACAGGCAGTAAGTGGGTTTTCTTTTTTCTCTTTATCTGGAACCGGATTTTTGTTCTGGTCAATGGCGTCACGTTCTGGGCAGTGGTTGTGAAGCTGTTCAATTTTCAGCAATCCAAAAGGTTATCCTCGCTCATCAACAGCGGAGAAGTTTTTTCCTCTGTCATTATGTATCTGGCGGTTCCGGCCCTGGTCAAGATTTTGCCGATCGACTCGCTACTGATCCTGGCTGTTGGTTTCCTGATCGTCTGCGCCGTTTTATTGAGAAAAATTCACAAACGTCACGTAACAACGGATCATACACGCATTGAAATAAAACCGAAACCGGCCGAGCATGTGGCGACGGATGCTGTGGATCCCAAATATTTCCGCAACATTTTCCTGCTCGCATTGCTGCCCGTTTTCGCCTTATTTTATGTTGAATATATTTTCTTCACGGAGTCGCGCAATGTGTTCCCGAACAAAGAATCGCTGGCCAGCTTTCTCGGATTTTTCTTTGGTATCAGTGCCATTCTTGAATTTTTTATCAAAACATTTTTCTACAACAAGCTCATTAGCAAATACGGCTTGAAGCTCGGCATTCTGATCCTGCCTTTGAGCCTCGTTTTCAGCTTTGCCGTTTCTGTGATCTATGGTTTGGGTTATGACACGGCGGCCATCTTTTTTGCCTGTATTGCGCTTTCCCGGTTTTTCATGAGTGCGGTTCGCAAGGCCATTGCTGAGCCGGCATACCAGGTTTTATATCAGCCCATTCAGGCGCGTTTCAGACTGAATGTTCAGGGCCGGATCGAAGGCCGGGCCAAGGCGATGGGTGGTTTGGCGGCTGGTGTTCTGCTTTTTGTGCTGGTCAACATTTCGCGGATGGACGCCTTGCAGCTCGCAATTTTGTTTTTGGTGGTGGCGGTTTGCTGGACGTTTGTGGCATTCGTAGGGGAGAACTCTTACAAAAAAATGGTGCGCGACAAGATTTTTAATTTCCCCGAAAAATCGAAGAAAAACGCTTCCTATACGCCAGGGCAGGCTATTTCTGAAAAGCCATTTGAACAACTTATCAACCAGATTTTTTCACCCAAAGAAGAAGACCGCATTGAAGCGGCGCTGGGACTGGGCAGCACGAACCGGTTCCTGTCGTACAAATATCTCATTCCATTGTTACAGGATCCCAACAAACGGGTGCGTGAAGCGGCCATATACACGGCCGGCGAGTTGAAAAGGGCAGAGCTGTGGCCGTTTTTAATGGAGCAAATGGAGGCCGATCGTTACTTTACCGTTGCTTTCGATGCGCTGGTGAAGTCGGGACCGCCTTTGTTGAAATACATTGAAAAATCATTTTTAAGCAATGAGGATAACCGTTACCGGCAGCTGCATTTGCTCAAAATCGTAGAGCAGATCGGTGGTCCGGAAGCGATCCGGTTTTTGCGCAGAAACCTGGAAAATCCCAACCGTTTTGTAAAAGACAAGGTGCTGGAAGCATTGCGGAACCTGCGTTACACCTGCAACACCACGGAGCAAACATTCATGCTGAACGAGCTGGACGAACATTTGAAAACATTCGCCTGGCTGCTCTCGGCGCAGCACGATCTTTCGGATGCCTATGAGCCGGAAAGCCAGCTGATGCTGAATCTGGAGCGGGAGAGGATGCGGATTATGCGTAAAGCTTTCATTGTACTGGAAGCCGTTTATGGCTCTCGTTTTCACGCCGTAACCTTGCTCAAAGGCGATCAGGCAACCGATGCACGCGACTACCTGACCGAGATCTGTGACCTGCTTTTGCCCGAAAACATTAAAAACAAAGTCCTGCCATATCTCGATAGCGACTCGCTGGACGAAATGCGCCGCCGCTATGCAGAAATTTACCCGCTGGCAACATTATCCGTGGAAGAGCGTCTGATCGACATTATTAATAAGGATTACACCAGGATTTCGCGCTGGACGAAGGCGGTCGCGATCAAAGAGTTGCGCCATTTTGATGCCGGAATTGTGACGCCTGTGCTGGTTGCCAATGCGGTTTCCAGGTCTAAGATTATTTCTGAAACATCATTTTACGTCCTCCGAATTGTAAATCCGGCCCGTTTCCGCTCCTTAATGGAAGCAATGACCAGGAAAAATGATGCTTTTCACATTGAGATCATGAAACCGCTTGAATGGCTTTCGACCGAAGAAGATCTGCTTGTTTCCAAGCTCCGCCGCCTGCGCGAAACGCATGCATTAGGCGGACTGCTAAGCGGGGAATTGCAAAAAGTGTTGCTGACCTCGGCCTATTTCCAGGAAGAGAGCGGCGAAGTGGTAGATCTGCGGAAACACCTCAGCGACGGCGACGTTTCCATCCTTGTGACTTATGGAAAATTGTTTTTCTCCAAAATCGGCGCACTGGAAGCCGGTAACATCCGCAATGTCGCGGAACTGACGGCAATGGGTGTCGCTATGATCCCAAATGTGCTGGAAGACACGGAATTCTATATCATTGAAAATTTTCTTTTAAAAGATCTTAATATCAGGCAAAATGTGGAGGAAAGTGTTGAGATCCATTAAGTTACTAATCATTCTGATGTGTCTGACCGGCTCGGAAAAGCTTTGGGCACAGCTTGCAAATGTGGCAAGGCCGGACGTAGGAAGGCCATTGTCGGGCTATTATTCTTCTGCCGAATATCGGGCACACGACCAAAACTTCGCCATAGCCCAGGACAGGGCAGGCATGATGTATTTTGCCAATTTTGCGGGTGTACTTGAATTTGACGGCGTGGAATGGAAAACGATCCAGACGACAAATATCACACGCGTATCGGCCCTGGCGACGGACGCAAAAGGCCGGGTGCTTGTAGGAGCGAACGGAGAATTCGGTTATCTGGGCAAGGACGCTTTCGGTGTTCAGCGATTTGTGGATCTGTCAGTAAAACTGAAAGAAAATTTTGGACAAATTATTCAGATTATCCCTACCAAAGCCGGCGCTTGGTTTGTAACGGATCAGATCAACTTTTTTTGGAATGGCACAACGGTGAAGCCATTCAAGCACAACCTGAAAATCCAGGCGGCATTTTCCTTCAAAGAGGAAATGCTGGTTTATGCAAAAAATAAAGGGATGATTCGGATCAATGGGGATCAGATCTCCCAAATCGAGCAAAATAGTGACGTGCCTGCTTTGCTGGACCTTACGTCGGTGGTACAGCTTGGGGATGGTTCTGCGCTTCTGGTAACAACAAGTCAGGGCATTTTTAAATTAAAAAATAACCGCATTGAGGTCATTGGCGGCAATGTGAATCCCGTGATTGTACGCAATCAGGCAACTTATGCAACCAAATTACAGGATGGAACAATTGCGATCAGCATGGCAACGGGCGGCATGCTGGTGGCGAATGCGGACGGAAATGTGCAATATCCTGTGGCAGCCGATACGGATTTACAGGAAACGCAAGTGTCGGCCATGTTCACCGACCGTGAGCACAATCTTTGGGTTGCGCTCAACGACGGTATCGCCCGCTTCGACCTGCCTTCACCGATCTCACTTTTTGACAGCAGGGATGGTCTGAGAGGTTCCGTAACTGCTATCCGGCGGTTTCAGGGACGGGTTGTGATAGGCACATTGAACGGATTATATTATGTAGAAAACAACCAGATCATTCACGTCAACGGCTTTTCCGGAAGCTGTCTGGGCCTGGATGAAGCGAATGGCACGCTATACATTGCTTCAAACAAAGGGCTTTTTCAATGGACCAAAGGCTCCGGAACTTCGAGAATAAATTCGGTCTTTTCACTGAGCGTAACAGCTTCAAGCACTGGTAATGAGCTCTTTGTTGGCTTGCAGGACGGCTTAACAAAGTTAACGCGGGCAGGCAGTGAATGGCGGACAGAGCGGGTAAAGGCAGTTAACGAACAAATAGTAGGCGCTACCGAATCCTCCCCATCGACTTTCTGGCTCGAAACGCTTTCCAATGGCATTATAAAGCTGGATGGGAAATCAGGAACCATTAAACGATTTTCTGCTGCCCAAGGCATTTCCAGCCCATTATACAACAAACTGTCTTTGTATGAAGACAAGCTAATAGTCTCCAATAAGGATGGCCTGTTCGAGTACCAGCCTCAGTCGGACCGTTTTACCCGTGCGATTTGGCTGCATGCAGAAAAAACCTGGTTTGATCGTGTGCAAGGGGATGATAAGGGCAATGTCTGGACCACACGCGGCGACAAAAAATCAGCATCATTTTTCAAGAAAAAACCTTCCGGCGACTTCGAACTGCTGGAAACACCATTGATGCCCATCGCGGACGTTCCGTTTGAGATCATTTTTCCGGATGAAAATGGCAGCGCCTGGCTGGGCGGAGATCAGGGGCTCTTCCGGCTCGACATGCGGGTGCCGGACCAATATGTTTACGAATATCCGGTCATGCTGAGGAGTGTTGCCACGCAGGATAGCCTGCTGCAATTTGCACAAAACGGAATGATTACCAAGCCTCTCAGCCACCGTCAGAATAATCTGATTTTTGAGTTTGCATTACCGAGCTATCACACGAATCAGGAGGTTCAGTACCAATATTTTCTTGAAAATTATGACAAAGAATGGTCTGACTGGGGACCGCTGACGCGTAAGGAATACAGCGGCTTGCCGTCGGGAAGTTACAATTTCAAAGTACGGGCAAGGGACGTTTATGACCACGTTTCAAAGGAAACATCATTGGCCTTTAAGATCCGCGTGCCCTGGTTCAGACAGTGGTATATGATCGCCTTGTACCTGATCTTATTCGGGGCCATGATTTACTACGTGGTCCGCTGGCGGTTGAGAAGAATTTTGAGAGAAAAGGAAGAACTGGAAACGCGGATCCTGGAACGTACGGAAGAGGTTGTGAACCAGAAAGAAGAACTGGAATTGCAATCCGAAGAACTCTCAGCAACCAACGATCAGCTTGAAAGGATCGATGAGTTTGTGAAATCAATTAATGGCGAGGTAAATACGGGGCGGCTGTTCCAGCTGGTTTTAAACAAATTATGCGAATTTCAAAACGTCAACGGAGCGTCTGCACTCGTTTATAACGCCGCGACCGACAATTATCAATTTATAGCGCTGGCGGGCGCAGTGGAAACTGCCAATGTAGAAGATGTCAGACTGACGGCTCAGGAAGCCGAGCAGCGGTATATCGAAAATGGCGAAGAAATTTTGGAAGATATTTTCCTTAAAAATGATTTTCGAAAGCAAAACGCCAATGCGTCCATCAGTGAGATTTTTTCTCCTAAGGCACTCATTACGATCTTGATACGGGTTGACGGTGTGGTGAAAAGCTACATTACGCTGGAAAATACGGACCGTGAAAATGCATTTTCGGAGCGGGATTTCAATGTCGTTAAAAACCTGAAAGAGCATTTGATTGGGGCTTACATTAAAACAAACATTCTTGAAAATCTTGAAAATACATTGTCCAACCTGAAATCGACGCAGGAAGAACTGATCCGGCAGGAGCGGCTGGCCTCGGTGGGCAGCCTTACCAAAGGGATTGTGGACAGGATTTTAAACCCGCTGAACTACATTAACAACTTCTCGCAATCGTCCGGGAAGCTTTTAAAGGAAATTACCGAAGTCACTGACAAGCACCAGGATGGCTTGTCGGAAGATGAGAAGGATGATCTGGACAGTGGTTTCAGTATGCTTCAAAAAAACCTGGAAAAAATTTATGAACATGGCAACAGCACAACGCGTATCGTAAAGGATATGCAAAAGTTGCTGAAAGGGAAATCGAGCGATTTTATCATTACAGAATTGAATCCTTTCCTGGAAGCAAAGGCCAAAACCGCCATTCAGGAAACGCTGGCCGAATATAAAGATGCATCTGTAAAGCTGGATTTGGCTTTAAATGGCAATCCGGTTAAGGTCAGTGTGCTGCCTTATGAATTTGCACAGGTGATCACGAACCTGATCAGCAATGCCTGCTATGCCTTGCTGGAAAAGGCCAGGATCGATAAGACGTTTGAGCCTCAGATTATTATCTCGTCCAAGCTTGTAGAAAGCGGCGTTTGCATTACCGTACGTGATAATGGGAAAGGCATTCCGGCCAAAGAGCAGGAGCAGCTGTTTAACCCATTTTTTACAACAAAACCTACGTCCAAAGGAACAGGGCTGGGCTTATATATGAGTAAGGACATTATTGAGTATCACAAAGGGCGCATGTCGGTAAATTCATTGGAAGGGGTGTTTACCGAAATAGAAATTTTCCTGCCGGTTGTTGCTTAATACGCTAAATGCTGCAAATTTTTAATTACCATGACTATGGGAGCCGGAACGACGGAACAAGACATTGAACTGTATCAGCAAAAGATCATTGAGCTCAACAAGCTCGCCGAAATAGGACAACTGAGTGCAGGTATTTTACATGAAATAAAAAATCCGGTGAGTTTTGTCAATAACTTTTCCCGACTTTCGCAGGGATTGGTTGGCGAGATCCTGGATATTTGCCAAAGACCGCTGTCCGAAATGACCGAGACGGACATCGCCGATGAAAAAGATCTGCTGGAAACGCTTTCGCAAAACCTCGTCAAGATCAACGAAAACGGCAAACGCATTGAGCGGATCATACAGGGAATGCTCGCACAAACCCGCTCCGACGCTGCTATCCTGGAATCCACAGACCTCAACCAACTGCTTGAAGAATACAGCAAGCTGGCTTACCAGGGCGTCCGGGCAGAGGACATCGCCTTCAATGTAATGCTCAAATTTAACTTCGATCCTGAGATTGGCTGCGTGAAAGTGGCGAAAGGGGAGTTTGGTCGGGTGATTGTCAACCTGGTCAATAATGCGTGCTATGCGGTGAATGAAAAGTCGAAGCGGCAGGCGGAAGGCTATGAACCTGTCATTGAGATTACAACATCCAGAATCGGCCAGGAAGTGGAAATTAAAATTTGCGATAACGGCATCGGCATTCCGGAAGACATTGTTGCCAAGCTTTTTAAGCCGTTCTTTACAACAAAACCGCAGGGAAAAGGGACGGGACTGGGATTATCGCTCACGTACACCAGCGTGACGGACACGCACAAAGGAAGCATTCATGTAACCTCTGTGGTCGGCGAAAAAACGGAGTTCACAATTGTGATTCCCGGTTGAGATTTATTTAAAACAGATATCAATTTAAAAAATTATAGATAATGGCTATCAGAATATTAAGTGTAGATGACGAGCAGGATATGGAGATGCTGATTCTTCAATTGTTCCGAAAGCAGATCCGGGATAAGAAATACGAATTTGTGTTTGCTAGCAACGGCATTGAAGCATTGGAGCGGCTGGAAGAATCTGATGACATTGCACTTATACTATCCGACATTAACATGCCCGGCATGGACGGCCTTACGTTTCTGTCGAAGGTAAATGAGAAGCAAAATCCGTTGCTGAAATCGATCATGGTTTCTGCTTACGGCGATATGGACAACATCCGGACGGCTATGAACCGCGGCGCATTCGACTTTGTGACCAAGCCGGTGAATTTTGAAGATCTGGAAATTACCATTTCCAAAACCGTGGAGCACATTGAGATGCTGGCCAGCCTGGAAAAAGGCCGCGAGCAGCTGATCGCGATCCAGAACGATCTGAGCGTTGCTAAGGAAATTCAAATGTCCATGTTGCCGAAAACGGTCCCGGCCAACATTGGCAAAGCGGGGGTGGATCTGCATGCATTTATTCATCCGGCAAAAGTGGTCGGCGGAGATCTGTACGACTATTTTATGATGGATTCCGAGCGTCTGTTTTTCATGATCGGTGATGTCTCGGATAAGGGCGTGCCGGCAGCATTGTTTATGGCGATCAGCAAGGCCATTTTCAAAAGCCAGTTTTCCAACCGCAATGGTGATTCGATCACGGAGAAAGTAAAGATTGTGAATGAGTTTCTGAGTGAGGACAATTCTTCATATATGTTCGTTACGGCCTTTGTTTGTATATTAAATGTCAAGACAGGCGTTGTTGAATATGTAGATGCCGGCCACGAACCGCCCGTAATCATTCGCGCCAATGGTGAAACCGAGCTGGTCAAAAAGGAGGGAGGCATGGCCTTGTGCTTCGACCCGACATTCGAGTTCGAATCGCATACTTTAACATTGAACCCGGGAGACAAATTCGTCCTATACACCGACGGCGTCACCGATGCCAATAACCTGGTAGGCGCACGGTATGGCCTGCATTATCTTCAAGATTTCTTCACAACCGGCGAAGGCTCTACCAAAGAAACCGCCAAAGAAATGAACGAATCAACATTAGAAAGCCTGATAGATTTCATCGGAGCCGCAACGCAATTCGATGATATTACCATGCTTTCGCTGCGGTATATGGGGAATTGATTATTTTCAATACAACCCCGCTACAGGCTGGTATCTTAACAGTGCCAGCTTGTAACTTTCTTCGTATCTTTTTTGTAGCTCGGACCAGCATAGGGAGTCCAGAACCGATTTGGGGAGGGTGGCGCGGGGGATGTATTGGTGACTTTCGAAGTCTTCTATGAATTCGAGGAAGATTTCGGTAAGCTGAATGACTGCTTGCTCGCTGGATTGTTCCCGTCGTTTTACAACTTTGACTTCATTGTTTCCTTCCATTTCCGCAGCTTGTCTCGCGAAATGTCCAAAACCGGAAACGTCGCTGGTCACGACCGGCGTTCCGTGCAGGACAGTTTCCATGGGCGCATATCCCCAGGGCTCATATAGTGACGGAAAAACGCCTAAATGACAGCCTCTTACAAATTCCAGATATTCCATGGAAAAAAGCGATGTCACCCTTTCAATGAAATCGGGATGGTAAATCACTTTCACATTATCTCCTTCTTTATTAGTTAAGCCTGCTTGCTGACAAAATGCTAAAATGTCGTCCTGGCCGGTTAGATGGTGGGTGGTAGTGGGCGGCAGGCTTTTTCTTTTGAAGTTGGCCAATGCCTGGCGCCAGGCCATTTGCAGATCGTCATCGATGAGCTGATTGAGATCAGGAAGTTTGCGGCCTTCCGCACCTGTAACATTGGCATAGATCCTGGGCCCGAGCTTGGCGCTGATCATTTTACAGATTCGCTGCAACTCCCGAAAACGCTGGCGTGCTTCCAGAACATCCGGCTTAATGTTATGAAAAGGCTGTTTTGAAATAATAAACAGAACAACATTCGTTTCCGATTTCCTTCGCAGGAGTTCCTCATTCAGCCGCGCAATGGCCTGCAAGGTTACGTCGAAACCTTTGTTATAAAATTCATAACGGCCGGATGTAAAGAAATAGAGCGTCTTGTCACTTCTGAGTTGGTAGCTGGGCGAAAACAGCGCCTTGACAAATGCATCGATCTTTTGCCGGTTTTGCAAGTGCCACTCAAAAACTTCGTGACCAACACCCGGTTTACGATGGATACCGCTATGCACTATACTATCCGGCTTGCGCCCCAAAAACACCTCGCATTCCGCAGCCGTAGATTCGCTGTTTGTAACAAGCACATTGGCATACTTTGCGGCGTTTCTCTCCAATTGTGCCTGTGCTTCTATGCCATATTCCCGCGCTTTTTGCTGCCAGTTGTAGGTAGGGATTTTGCAAAAGTACTGATCTTCATTGGATGCAAGATAGCGGCCCAGTGATGTGGCATGTGTGGTAAAAACCGTTGCAATCCGTACTTGCCTACGCGCGAATTCGGCCAGCGCGGCAGCCGACATCCATTCGTGAAAATGAGCGATAATGTCCTGGTTAATATCCGTTTCTTCAATGAGTTTCGTGAAAAAAAGCCTGCTAACCTCCCCAAAACCAAGGACTTGATCCAGCAACGCATTGCTTTCCAAAGCGGAGATTTCCTGATGCTGCCACAATGCAGTTTTAACTTCATTCAGCGCTTTGGCAGGGATAATGGGGTTGATCAAAATTACTTTCGGACGTACTTCTTCCAACAGCCAGTAACCCAAATGTATCTCATATCCGAGGCTTCTGATGTACAGGATTGCCCGGGAAAGCGGGGAGTTATCCAGCTCACGGATCGGGCGGAAATCGAGTTTTGCTTTTTCGTGAAAATAGGGACCGACGAGGAAATATTTATCTCCGTAAGTGTCCGTCATCGTCGGTGCTTTGGACTTCACGTACGTGTATATCCCACCGATCTGGTTACAGACTTCCCAGGCAATTTCAAACAGAAGTGTATTCGGTTTCAAAATGATAAGAGGGTAAGGTAGGATATTTCAATTAAAATTAATTACTTAAATAAGATATGGTGAAATCGAATATGCTAAGCAGCAAAATCGAACGGTAAGACAGCTAAAAGTGGTGCTGAGCTGTATGCGCGAGTAAAAGGCGCTTGCAGATAGCTAATTTCCCGTATATTGGGTTCCTAAACCTTCATTCCTGAATTCTTTGATGAAACCTTTACTGCCCGCCTCACTGCGCCTGGACTCCATCGATATTTTCCGCGCGGTCACGATGCTGATCATGATTTTTGTGAATGATTTCTGGACCTTGAAAGGGGTTCCTGAATGGATGCAACATAGCAAAGGTCCAGAGGACGCTATGGGACTTTCAGACGTTGTCTTTCCCGTTTTCTTATTTATTGTAGGACTGTCCATTCCGTTTGCCATTGCCAACAGAAAATCAAAAGGGGACAGCAACGGGACAATTCTTTACCACATTGCCGAGCGCACTTTTGCATTACTGTTAATGGGTATTTTCATTGTGAATTATGAAAATGCCGTGAGCTCGGGCATGATCGTTAGTAAGTATGTCTGGGAAATTCTCATGGTAATCGCATTTTTCCTGATCTGGAATGTGTATCCTGACCGGCCAGAGAAAAAGCCCTTATATACAGGGCTGAAAGTGCTGGGCTATCTTTTGCTGGTGGGTTTGGCAGTTATTTACAAAGGTGGTGACGCGGCGAATCCTTCGTGGATGGGAACACATTGGTACGGCATCCTCGGACTGATCGGTTGGGCTTATCTGGTCTGCGCGGTTATTTACTTTCTGGCTGGCGACAACCTGACATTGAATGTGGCTGGCTGGCTTTTTCTCATTTTATTCAATCTTGCAGATTTCGCGGGGATGCTCTCTTTTTTGGATCCGGTGAGAGATTACGTCTGGATTGTAGGGAGCGGTGCAATGCCTGCATTTACGATGGCGGGCGTCGTGGCATCGGTCATTTATCGGCTTTATAGCAAGAAAAATGGTGTTAACGCGACATATCTGGCCATCCTGGTTGTGCTTGGCATCGTTTGTCTTCTCTATGGCTTCGGGACGCGCCCGTTTTGGGGAATTTCGAAGATCAGGGCTACGCCGGCCTGGGTTGGGATTTGCAGCGGGATCGCCTTCATCGTTTTCGCGATGCTGTTCTGGCTGGTGGATTTGAAAAAAGTCAAAACCTGGGCAACCATTATAAAACCTGCCGGAACCGCGACATTAACCTGTTACCTGGTGCCTTACATTTGGTACGCGGTGCTAACGCTGGTCGGGTTCAGCTTACCCGAGTTTCTGAGGACCGGAATCATCGGGCTGATAAAATCATTCTGCTTTGCATTGCTGGTCATCATTGTAACCGGGATCATTAATCGCGGCGGGATCAGGCTGAAGATCTGATGGTGCCTGAACGTCTTTGCCAAAAGTTCACCCAAGAAAGATATTACTTTGTGACAACTATCTTGTGATTTGAAAAAGTCGAGTTATTCTTGATAATTCTTAATGTGTAAGAACCGGAAGAGAATTTTTCCAGGTTTATACGATCAGCTAAGTTTCCCCGGCGCTTCATCACGATATTTCCTTTGCTATTGATTAATTCAAATGCCGCAATTTCGCTTGGGTCAGTTGAAACGATATTGATGCTTCCAGAAGTTGGATTGGGATATACGGTTTCAATGTTGCCATTAAAATACACATGCGATATTGTGCTTAATGCATAGGTTTGATCGAAGTCTATCATTTTTAATCGATAGTAATTATTGCGATCGGAGGGCGTTTGATGTGTATATTGATAGACAGCTCCCAAACCACCGATTCCGGAGGACTTTACCTCCCCGACAACCGACCATTGCTTTCCGTTTGTACTATGTTGCACTTCAAACTTCTCACTATTCTCTTCTTCGGAAGTTGTCCAGTTTAAATTTACGACCTTATTTTCCAGAACAGCATCAAATGAAAGTAATGTAACCGGCAAACTTTCTTTACACGCCGATTTGAGCAGATCGGTATTCGAGCAAATTCCTTTATTTTGATATAAGAATATCTCTTCTGGCGCGGAGTCCAAAAGCATCCAACAAACAGCATCTATTGCACAATCTGATAGTTCTGGATTGAAAAGAACAACAAATCGGGAAAGTTGGGATTTAATGTTTCCCATACCATCGATAGAGGTAAGTAAGGGATTATAAGTTATTTGAATTTGTTCGACAGTGTGCAGGTTTTCAAGCCCTTTTAAGCTGGTTAAGTTGGCATTAGCCTCGATATTCAATTGTGTAGCTACTTCAAGAGAATTCAACCATTGACAGTCTTGAATCTTGTCCAGCCCACTTATTATGAGCCTCGATGTGCTTTGCAAGTTTGCAAAACTGCTGAAATCATCAAGTAATGGACAAGCGCCTATTATTAGACCGTCAGGTAACGATGCGGGTATGTTGAGATCATCTATACTCGTCAATGAAGGACAACCAGCAATATAGATGCTGCCTGTAACAGTTGCTTGTCCCAGGCCGTCGAAACTTTCAAGACTGCTCAATTCGTTTATTGACAAGTGATTGATTGTCAAAACATTCTCCAGTCCCTTGAAATTTTTGAGTGAAGGGCTCCACTCGATAGCCAGTGTATCGACGCTGGTTAATGTCTCCATTCCGGTAAAGTCTACAAGTGGACCCCAACCGACAAACATAAATCCAGTTACCGTTGTAATTCCATTCAGACCATTGAGATTCAGGATATTGGGAGATCCATCCCCAATTATTAAATGCTGGACAACGCTGCATCCGCCATTTGCAAAGTAATTATCAACGTCGGCTTGATCCTCCAAGCTTACTATTCCTGTGGACGGACATTGCGCAATGGCCTTAAAGCAAAATAGTACCAGAATAAGAGTAAATGTTCTTTTCATATATCAGATGATCTAAGGGATTTTGCAATACTAAGATATCATATTGCCAGTTACAAAGCACTGAGTACGGTTACAGTTTTTATCGAATAATAATATTCTTTTCGCTTTTTGTACAAAAAACAAAAATATAGGCGATTAACAAAATTCGTTGATTCTCCGGCGAGTGGTAGTTATTGAACGGTCATATGTTTTGAGCTTAAAATCCAACATATGCCCACTGTCAGTATATTTCTGGTGAGGAGGAGCTTTGTAATCCATATTGCATCATCAAACCCAAATCTTAATTTATTTCAATAGCTACACGAAAACCTTTTGTGAAAAAAGGATTGGGTGGGCTTGTTACTGGTGTAAAATCATATTTTTGCATCGGGTTAATGTTGCAACCGCCCTATGCGGTCCTGAAAATTGATTTATAAACAAAACGCCATAAGAAATGCTCAAAACCGTGCCCTTTGACCAGCTGGCAGCTTATAAAAAGCTGAAAACACATCATAAAACCATATCTCAGAAACATTTAAAGTCGTTTTTCGAGGAAGATGCGGACCGTCACAAGAAGTTTTCGATCCGGTTTGGTGACATTCTGTTAGACTATTCAAAAAACCGCATTACCACCCGGACACGCTCTTATCTTGTTCAGCTTGCGGAAGAAGCAGGGCTGGCAGATGCAATTGAGCAGATGTTTACGGGCGAGAAGATCAATGCGACGGAAGGTCGCTCGGTGCTGCATGTTGCTTTGCGCAACCGGTCCAACGAACCGATTTTGTCTGACGGAAAAGATGTGATGCCGGACGTAAATGCAGTTTTGGCTAAAATGAAGGAGTTTTCGGGAAAGGTAAGGTCGGGAAGCTGGAAAGGTTATTCCGGGAAAGAGATTTCCGACATCGTGAACATTGGCATCGGCGGAAGCGACCTGGGCCCGGTGATGGTGACCGAAGCATTGAAAGCTTACGGTAAGCCGGGATTGAATGTACATTTCGTTTCCAATGTGGACGGAACGCATATTGCTGAAACGATCAAGTCGCTGAACCCGGAAACGACATTGTTCATGATCGCCTCTAAAACATTCACGACGCAGGAAACAATGACGAATGCGCATAGCGCGCGTTCCTGGTTTTTGGAAACAGCCGGGAATAAGGAGCATGTGAAAAAGCACTTTGTGGCGATTTCAACGAATCAGGCTGAGGTTGAGAAGTTCGGTATTGATCCGGAAAACATGTTCGGATTCTGGGATTGGGTTGGAGGCCGTTATTCTTTGTGGTCTGCGATCGGACTTTCTATTGCTTGTTTTGTTGGATTCCAGAATTTCGAGCAGCTGCTTGCGGGCGCGCATGATATGGACAAGCATTTCAGGACGACGAAGTTTGAACGGAACATTCCGGTCATTCTTGCGCTGCTGGGCGTTTGGTATAATGACTTTTTTGATGCGCAGACTCAGGCAATCCTGCCTTATGATCAATATTTACACCGTTTTGCGGCTTATTTCCAGCAAGGCGATATGGAAAGCAACGGCAAGAGCACAGGTCGTGACGGTAAGCCGGTTGGTTACCAGACAGGACCGGTGATTTGGGGAGAGCCGGGCACGAATGGTCAGCATGCGTTTTACCAATTGATACACCAGGGAACAAAGCTGATTCCGTGTGATTTTATCGCGCCTGCAACCAGCCATAACCCACTTGGCGAGCATCACAAGATGCTTTTGTCTAACTTTTTTGCACAGACAGAAGCATTGATGAATGGGAAAACAGAGGAGGAAGTGAAAGCGGAACTAGTGGCTGCGAAGAAGTCCAAAGAGGAAATAGAGTTTCTGACGCCGTTCAAAGTGTTTTCCGGTAATCGCCCTACCAACTCGATTTTGGTCAAAAAAATCACTCCTAAGACACTGGGAAGCCTGATAGCGATGTACGAGCACAAGATTTTCGTACAAGGCATTATCTGGAATATTTTCAGTTTCGACCAGTGGGGTGTGGAGCTTGGTAAGCAGCTGGCAAACAAAATTTATCCTGAACTTCAAAACGACTGGCCGGTTTCAAACCACGACAGCTCAACCAATGGTCTGATCAATCAATACAAACGGTGGCGGTAACGATCGATCACGATTGTTTTGAACGCATACCCGATTAGTACGCCAGCAGCGTCTGCCACTGCGTCCCACCAGTCAAATGTGCGGTCGAAGGGCAGGAGTTGCTGGTAAAATTCGAGACCCAGGCCATAAGCCATTCCGAGCAGCACGAACAGTGCTGCTTTTTTTGGGTAAACCAATGTCCATAATGTAATCCAAACGATAAAAAGGCCTGCATGAACAAGCTTATCAAAACCGACAATAGGCGCGGCAGGAATATCGTTTCCCGGCCATGTGCAGGCCAGCAGAATCAGAAATGTCCATAACCATGCGACCCACTGGTTTCTTGCGAGCAGCTCGCTTGTGCTTTTAAATAGTTTTGCAATCATTGAATGTTCTGTTTCAGCGCGCAAGTTACTTTCAGAAAGCCTGACTACAAACGAAAAGCGCCGGAAGTGAATCCCAGCGCTTTTATGTTATGATGAAGTGTAACTTGGAATATTAACCATTATCGGCAAATTCCGGGTATAATGTCATTCCACCGTCAATGTAGAGCGTTTCTCCATTGACATAATCTGAATCGTCTGACGCCAGCCAGGCAACAGCCTTAGCTACATCCTGCGGAGTTCCGATTCGCTTGTATGGAATCAATTGTAAAAGTCCTTTGTACTTGTCAGGATCGGACCAAACTTCCTTATTGATAGACGTTTTGATCGCGCCGGGACTGACCGAATTGACACGGATTTTATATGGTGCCAATTCCTGAGAAATGGATTTCATGAACATCATGATTCCTCCCTTAGAGGCGGCGTAATTTACATGTCCGGCCCAGGGAATCACATCGTGCACAGAACTCATCAGAATAATCTTACCAATTGACAGCTCGCTGTGATCAACATCGGTCTTTCCTTTTTCCTGCGCTACGAACTGTCTCGAAGCTTCACGGCACACGAGAAACTGACCTGTTAAATTTACGTCAATTACTTTCTGCCATTGCTCCAATGTCATTTCCAAAAACGATGAGTCTTTTTGAAGCCCGGCATTGCTGACAACGATGTCCAGACGTCCATACTTGCTGATGGTCTCGTTGAACAGCGCTTTCACTTCTTCTTCACGGCTTACATCAGCCTTAACCAGGATCCCCGATCCGCCTTTTGAGATAATCTCATTCAACGTCTTTTCGCCTTCTTCCAGGTTAGAGCTGTAATTAACAACCACTTTCGCGCCAAGCTCGGCAAGATGAATGGCGCATGCTTTACCAATTCCCGAACTAGAACCTGTAACGATCGCAACCTGATCTTTGAATTTCAGATCTGAACCTATCATATGATCTCTTTTTCGAATGATTTCAATTTTTTCCACACCCGACGGTTCACATTTTTTACCGCCCAGTTTTTAGCAATTAAAATTGCTTTTGCAACCGCCTCACGAGGAGAAATATTGTTTGTTCTTAAAAGCTCCTGAGCAATGGTGACCGCCTTTTCTCGGGTCGTAGGAGACAAATACATCAACTCTGGTAATGCGATTCTGTTGTCCATTGGAATGTTGAATTTTAGGTTCAAGTGGTTTTTAGTCTGATGATATGCTGATTGAATAGGGTAAAAATTAATGCCAGAAACGACTGGTCTTTTTTGTTCTTCAAGCAGGTCTTAATTACACACTTTTGAAAAATTTGCGTGTAAAAAAAATCCCCATCTGGTTAAAGACGGGGATTTTAAAGTTGCCTTATTATTTGACTTCCTCAAAATTAACATCCGTCACGTCGTCGGTTGCGCTGCTTCCGTTTGCAGCGCCTGGGTTACCTTGCGGTTCACCAGTTGGTCCGCCCGGCTGAGGCTCACCACCTTGTGCGTACATTTCCTGAGAAGCAGCTTGCCATGCGGCATTCAGTTTCTCCATTGAAGAGTCAATTCCTGCAAGATCCTGGCTTTGATGCGCAGTTCTCAATTCGGCTAATGCTCCTTCAATCGCTGACTTGTTTCCAGCAGAAAGCTTGTCGCCAAATTCTTTCAGTTGTTTATCAGTAGAGAAGATCAGGCTGTCAGCAGCATTGATTTTCTCGATTTTTTCACGTTCAGCTTTATCCGCTGCTTCGTTTGCTTTTGCTTCCTCACGCATACGGGTGATTTCTGCATCTGTCAAACCACTTGAAGCTTCGATACGGATTTTCTGCTCTTTGTTTGTGCCTTTATCTTTGGCAGAAACGTGCAGGATACCGTTTGCATCCACGTCAAATGTAACTTCGATCTGTGGTGTTCCGCGTTGTGCCGGTGGAATGTCAGACAAGTGGAAACGTCCTAATGTACGGTTCTGATTTGCCATCGGGCGCTCACCTTGCAACACGTGGATCTCAACAGAAGGCTGATTATCAGCAGCAGTAGAGAATGTTTCTGTCTTTTTAGACGGAATTGTCGTGTTGGCTTCGATCAGTTTGGTGAATACACCGCCTAATGTTTCGATACCCAATGACAATGGAATAACGTCCAAAAGAAGTACATCTTTTACTTCACCTGTCAAAACACCACCCTGGATTGCAGCACCAATTGCCACAGCTTCATCCGGGTTAACGCCTTTTGAAGGTTTTCTGCCGAAGAATTTTTCAACTTCTTCCTGCACACGAGGAATACGCGTAGATCCACCAACCAGAATCACTTCGTTGATATCATTATTGGTATAACCTGCATTCTTCATTGCTTTCTTGCAAGGCTCCATCATTCTCAGGAACAATGAATCGGCAAGCTGCTCGAATTTCGCACGTGTTAATGTGCGTACAAGGTGTTTTGGAATGCCATCAACCGGGAATATATAAGGCAGGTTGATCTCAGTTTGTGTTGAGCTTGACAATTCCACTTTTGCTTTTTCCGCAGCTTCTTTCAAACGTTGCAAAGCCATTGCATCTCTTCTCAAATCAACAGCTTCGTCTTTTTGGAATTCGTCTGCAAGCCAGTTAATGATTACCTGGTCAAAGTCGTCACCACCAAGGTGTGTATCGCCATCCGTAGATTTCACTTCAAAAACGCCATCACCCAATTCAAGGATCGAAACGTCGAAAGTACCACCACCTAAGTCGAACACAGCGATTTTCATATCAAGGTGTTGCTTGTCCAGACCGTAAGCAAGTGCAGCAGCAGTTGGTTCATTGATGATACGTTTCACATCAAGACCTGCAATCTGACCTGCTTCTTTTGTAGCCTGACGTTCTGCATCATTGAAGTAAGCAGGAACTGTAATAACCGCTTCTGTCACTTCTTGACCAAGATAATCTTCGGCAGTTTGTCTCATTTTCTGCAAAATGAATGCAGAAACTTCTTGTGGCGTATATAACCTGTCTCCGATGGGGATACGAGGCGTGTTGTTTGGACCTTTATCAACGGTGTATGCAACAGTTTTTTGCTCACTTGTTACATCATCGTATTTTTTGCCCATAAATCTTTTTATGGAGCTGATAGTATGCTTGGGATTCGTGATCGCCTGGCGTTTGGCTGGTGCACCGATTTTGCGTTCACCATTATCCATGAATGCAACCACTGAAGGGGTTGTACGGGCACCTTCGCTGTTTGCAATTACAACCGGCTCGTTACCCTCCATGACAGCCACACAGGAGTTCGTTGTTCCTAAGTCTATGCCAATAATTTTTCCCATTGTTCTATATTAAAGTTAAGTATAATTTGATTCTGACTAATTCGCTGCCGCGGTTATCGCTTGACGCTTGCCGCAACAGTTGCTCAGAGGCTTTACTAAAAAGCCCGTACCAGAAACAAATGAATAAAAGGGGAGTGACAAAGTGTCAGGCTGAATAATGCCTGACACTTTCTGAGGTTGAAGTTGCTTAGGCTAGGTCTCCCATAAGTGGATCGCTCGTGCTGATACGGCCGGTTTCAACGTGGCCTGCAAGGCGCACCAGGAAATCGGGCTGGTCTTCCAGCGTGACCGAGAAGTCATACCATTGGAAGCTTTTATCAAGATTCAGGGTTAGTGTTTTTTCAAACATTCCTGCAAGGCCATCATTATTTAATGTTACAAGTTGATTACTAGCGCCATAAGCATTGTCCTGTATCAGGAAAGCACTTTTCGCTGTTTGCTTATCGCCTTCCATTTTTAGCTCGATGCTGCCGGTTGGTTTGCCGTTTTTGTCCAGTTGGTAGTTAAATCCAACTTTTAAATTGCCCGTGGCCTTATTGCCCTGAAATTCCCGGAAAAAGCCGTTAGGGCCATAAACGCGCAGGTGATATTTTCCACCCTCAAAATCCTCTGGTTTCCAGGATCCTGTAAGCGCATCGCCGGCTTTTACTGCATAATTCCAGACCTTAACATCTTCATTTTTGTATTTTCCAGGCGCATAAATCATAAAAGGAGCGCCGGCAGCTTTGTCGCGGAATATGCCATTTTTGGCTTCGAGCTTGATCTCAAATGCATTTTTGGCAGAGTTGAAGTTACCATCAGCCGCCAGTTCATACGGAAGCGGGCAGGAGGGACGCGTTCCTTTTTCCTGTTTTGGCATCAGGGACGAGCTCAACGGGTTTTTGTTGATCTTCTCAATGTCTGCCTTGGACAATGCTTTATAAGTGCTGGGCAGTTTTTTGAACTGCGCATTATAAATGCCCTCCATGAATTCGTTGCGGGCGAGGAATTTTGGCAAAGCAATTTTTTCACCCTCATAAGGCGAGAATGTTGAAGTCAGGTCGCCGCAAATCGTCCTGCGCCATGCGCTAATGTTGGTTTCTTCAATCTTCTTGCCGGACTTATGACTCGTGAATTTCTCCAAAAACTGCAAAATGGAAGTATGGTCAAAAACCTCTGAGCATACATTGCCCCCGCGGTTCCAGGGTGAGGCCACAACCAGCGGAACGCGGAAACCCAGTCCAATCGGACTTTCCCGGCATTCCTTTTTCTCTTTTTGGGTCATATCCTGCTCCATCGTCACAAATTCCGTTTTGCAATCGATGCCTTCGGAAACTGCGCCGGTGTCTTCCTTATAAGGATTAGGAACCACGAAAGGCGGAACGTGATCAAAATAGCCGTCGTTTTCGTCGTAGCAAAGGATGAAAATGGTTTTTTTCCAAACTTCGGGATCAGCGGTCAGGATATCCATTACTTCCGAAACATACCAGGCTCCATACCAGGGGGAGGTGGGGTGGTCGGAGAAATTTTCGGGTGCCACGAGCCAGGAGACGGTTGGCAGTTTTCCGCTTTTTACATCGCTTCGAAACTGGTGCAGAATGTCGCCTTGCGGTGCTTTGGCTTCATGTTCAATGTCGCCGTCGTGATATTTTACGGTGGTTACCTTGCGATAATCCGGGTCATTCTTGTTGGTGGTAAAGGCTTTTTCGTGAATGTTCTTGGTGCGTTGTGAGAGCTTTTCATAATTCTCAGGCGTCCACTTTTCAAGTTCTTCTTTTGCAAACGTGAGCTCCTTTTGCTTTGCAGTCAGGGACTTTTCAAGATCCGTCGCTGCTTTTGTTCCCTTTTCAGCTTTGGCCAGTTTCGCCTCCGTTTCTTTGATCTCGTTCGGAAGCGCAGCTAATCTTGCTTTTTGGTATTTCTGATAACCTGTGTGATAACGGATCTGATATTGGCTGAACCATTCAATCGGATTATCCGTAAAATTGGCCAGCCACGAATCTTCCTCGCCCGTCAGGCCTGTATCTATACTGAGTTCGTTCTGGTAAATGCGCCATGAAACGCCGTTGTCTTCGAGTCGTTCGGGAAATGTCATCCATGACGCTTCCTTATCATCCGTCACATTTTCATTTCTGACATTGGCGTAATGTTCCGGCCCCGATTTCTCACGTACAGTCCCCGACCACAGATAAAGCCGGTTTGGCGTCGTGCCAGTAAGTGACGAACAGAAATTCTGGTCGCACACGGTGAAAGCATCCGCCAGTGCATAGTAAAATGGAATGTCTTCCCGGTTATAGAAACCTTGTGTCAACGGCATTTTGGCATAATCCTTATGGCCCGGCTGCTTCGCAACTAGCCATTTGTCATATTTTCCATCATTGCGCGCATCCACCTGGTTGGGCCAGGAATGGGGTAGGGAACCCATCCAGGTTGCATTCGATTCGCGCATGTTCAGCCGGAACGGAACATAGGTTTCGCCAAATGCATTGGTTTGCATCCAGACCAGATTTTTATTGGGAAGGGTGATTGCGCGGGGATCATTAAAGCCGCGAACACCTCGCAAAGACCCGTAGCAATGGTCAAAAGAACGGTTTTCCTGCATCAGGATCACCACGTGTTCGGCGTCGAGGTAAGTACTTCCTTTTTTGGGATCAATAGCGAGTGCCCTTTGTATGGAAGCCGGCAACACGCTGAACATGCCAGCTGCTCCGGTGAGCATGGTTGCCTTTTTTATAAATTCTCTTCTAGAGTCCATGGTGTTATCAGGAATAGGTTTTGGTAACGTTTTATATTACCGCTTATTTCTGCTAAAGTACCACCGATTTGGATTCGAAGAATTATTTTAATATTAAGAGCGGACCGAAAGGGCAAAAAAAATCCCGCCGTTAAGGCGGGATGCTGTTTTATTTTACCTGATCAACGATCGCTTTGAATGCTTCCGGATGATTCATCGCCAAGTCAGCGAGAACTTTACGGTTCAGCTCGATGCCTGATGCACTTAGCTTGCCGATGAAAGCAGAATATGATAAACCGTGAAGACGTGCTCCCGCGTTGATACGCTGGATCCACAATGCACGGAAATTACGTTTCTTTTGCTTACGACCTTTGTATGCGTATGCCAAACCGCGCTCTACTGCGTTTTTAGCTACTGTCCATACATTTTTACGACGGCCGAAATAGCCTTTCGCAAGTTTTAATACTTTTTTACGTCTTGCACGTGACGCAACGTGATTTACTGAACGTGGCATAATTTAACTGTTTTTGATGGTCGGCGCTCTGATGAGTCTTGAAATGCCTTCTATCGGGTTGAACAAAAAACCAGAATTGGTATTCTAATTAATGGCTGCGAATTATTTCGCAAGCATAGCCATCACCTGCTTAACATTAGACACATCGATCAGACCAGTTTTAACCAATCCACGCTTGCGCTTGTTTGATTTCTTTGTCAGGATGTGGCTGTGAAACGCGTGTTTGCGTTTGATTTTTCCAGTGCCGGTCAGCGCGAAACGCTTTTTAGCACCAGAGTTGCTTTTCATTTTAGGCATGATTCAAAAAATTATTAATTGATAAAATATAAAACAGCGCGCGAAATTAGCCAAAATGTTTCATAAATGAAAATCGTGTCCCTGACAAAGTCAAAGACACGATCCATTCAAACATTATATATATCAGTAAATTCCTTCCGGGTTAACAAAACACCGGTTCGGTAACCGAATTTAAAAATCTATTTTTTTGCAGGAGCAGGTGCCAGAATGATCGTCATTCTCTTTCCTTCCAGTTTTGGCTCCATTTCAACCTTACCATATTCCGAAAGCGCTTCTGAGAATTTGTTCAACAGATTTACACCTCTTTCTTTAAATACAATGGTACGGCCAACGAAATGCACATAAGCCTTTACTTTCGAACCCTCTTTAAGGAAATTTATCGCATGCTTTAGTTTAAAATCAAAATCGTGATCATCCGTATTAGGGCCGAAGCGGATCTCTTTGATGACAACTTTCATTGCCTTCGCTTTGATCTCTTTCTGCTTTTTCTTCTGCTCATATTTAAACTTTGAATAGTCTACCACTTTGCAAACTGGCGGAACTGCCGTTGGCGCAATTTCAACTAAATCAAGGCTTTGCGCCTTTGCAAGAGCTCGGGCTGTATTGATATCAACTATACCTGGTTCAATATTTTCTCCAACCAGACGTACTTCTTTTGCTGTAATCCGTTCGTTTATTTTATAAGGTTCTTCGGGAACTCTTAACCGTCCACTCGGGGGTCTTAATGCCATATAACTTGGTTTGGTGTACTTTGGGTTTTGTTGGTAAAAGTCAAAAAAGTTAACACTGCTGTCACAAAAATAGTGCCTTAGTGCCGGAATAATAACAAAAAGTTAGAAAATCATCAAATTATGGCAGCCTCTTTCTTGAAAAAGCTTGCAAAATCCGCTATTGTCATGCTTCCCAGGTCGCCTTCGCCTTTTCTGCGGACTGACAATTTGCCCTCTGCTGCCTCTTTCTCGCCGACGATCAGCATAAAAGGAACCTTGGTAACTTCCGCATCCCGGATCTTGCGACCGATCTTCTCATCGCGGTGATCCACAAAACCGCGAATGTCATGATCCTGCAACTGGAAGAAAACGTCTTCCGCATAATCCGCAAATTTCTCAGAGATCGGCAGAATAGCGATCTGATCCGGTGAAAGCCACAATGGGAACTGCCCGGCCGTGTTTTCGATCAGGATCGCAATGAAGCGCTCCATTGAACCGAACGGTGCGCGGTGAATCATAACCGGCTGATGCTTCTGGTTATCAGAACCGGTGTATTCGAGGCCGAAACGTTTCGGCATCTGGTAATCCACCTGGATCGTGCCCAGCTGCCACTTTCTGCCCAATGCGTCACGCACCATGAAATCGAGTTTCGGGCCGTAGAATGCTGCTTCGCCAAGTTCGGTTACGGTGCTTAACCCGCGTTCCTGAGCGGCTTCAATGATCGCATTTTCAGCTCTTTCCCAATCTTCGTCTTTTCCTATATATTTCACTTTATCGTTCGGGTCACGGAGCGAGATTTGCGCGCTGTAATCCTCGAAACCAAGTGATTTGAAAACATATAATACCAAATCAATTACACGAACAAATTCTTCCTTCACCTGATCCGGGCGGCAGAAAATGTGTGCGTCGTCCTGTGTAAATCCGCGAACGCGTGTAAGTCCGTGTAATTCACCGCTTTGCTCGTATCTGTAAACCGTTCCAAACTCCGAGAACCGCAGTGGCAGATCCTTGTAGGAGCGGGGAGAGGTCTTGTAGATTTCGCAGTGATGCGGGCAATTCATTGGTTTCAACAAATATTCCTCACCCACATTAGGTGTTTTAATCGGCTGGAAAGAATCCTTGCCATATTTGTCCCAGTGGCCGGAAGTAACATAAAGTTCTTTGCTGCCAATGTTGGGCGTGATCACCGGAAGGTAACCCGCACGAGATTGCGCTTTGCTCAAAAACGACTGAAGACGCTCGCGAAGCATAGCGCCTTTGGGCAGCCACAACGGAAGTCCCTGACCCACTTTTTCTGAGAAAGCAAATAGTTCAAGCTCTTTTCCCAGTTTTCTGTGATCGCGTTTTTTCGCTTCCTCCATCAATGTTACATACTCTTCCAATTCTTTTTGCTTTGGAAAAGTAATCCCGTAAATGCGGGTTAACATCTTGTTTTCCTGCTTGTTACGCCAGTAAGCGCCAGCAATGTTGGTTAGCTTAACCGCTTTAATGAAGCCGGTGTTGGGAATGTGCGGTCCGCGGCAAAGGTCGGTAAAGCCGCCTTGCTCGTATAATGTAATGGAGCCATCTTCCAGGCCATCAATCAGTTCCAGTTTATATTCGTCACCTTTTTGGGTGAATAGTTCTAATGCATCCGCCTTGCTGATGGGCTTTCTGACGTATTCATTTTTTTGACGCGCCAGTTCAAGCATCTTTGCTTCGATCTTTGGAAAATCATCCTGTGAGATCGATTTATCGCCCAGATCAACGTCATAGTAAAAACCTTTTTCTATCGACGGCCCCGTCCCGAATTTTACACCCGGATACAATGCTTCCAATGCTTCCGCCAGCAAGTGGGCAGAAGAATGCCAGAATGTTGATTTACCGTCTTCGTCATTCCAGGTGAGCAATTTCACGAGGGAATCCTGCGTGATCTCACGCGTAGGGTCCCAAACTTCATTGTTCACTTTGGCTGCAATTACATTACGGGCCAAACCTTCACTGATACTGAGCGCAATGCCCATGGCAGTTATACCTTTTGGGTAAAACCGTTCACTTCCGTCGGGCAGGGTAATTTTTACTTGAGACGCGTCTTCCATTCAAAAATTTAATTCAATGACAATTAATCAAAGGCTTGTGAGGGCCACAAAGTACAAATCTATTCAATTTTAGCTTTTCGAGACGAGTCTACACGGATATTTGTAGTTCCTCTCGGTCGTATAACGTTAATTTTAACCCGGGATGTGTCCAGCAGCTTATAGCCGGAGCTGGCGCTTTCATTGGGATCATAAGTGGAGTAAATGTCTGTATTCTCCTCTCTTCTGATGCGCCAAAGGCCGTTTCGGGCACTCTGGTCACCTGGGCTTAGCACGAGCGCGGTAGAATAATAGTCCACAGCTTTGGTATAATCGCCTGCTTTTTCATAGGCATAACCCAGCATATTATTGATATCCTTGGACTTAGGCTTTATTTTCAAAAGCTGCTCCAATGCCCGGATTGCCTTGTAATATTCTTTCAATTGTGTTCCAACTGTCGCGACGCGCATCAGCGCCTCCTCATAGGTCGGTTTCAGCACGACTGCCTTCTGGTAACTAAGTAATGCCGTATCTGGTCTCGCCAAGGCATTGAAAATTTCCCCTTGTTCAAAATAAAGGCTGGGCACATTAGGGAAACGCTTTATCGCCCTATCGTTTATGGTAAGCGCCTCTGCGGGATTTTTTAGTTTTCTTAAAATGATAATGCTCTGCTCATAAGCCCTGAAAAGCTTTGGATTCACATTCATGGCATATTTGAAGCTGGAAAGACTGGCCAGCGAATCTCCCTGCCGCGCCTGCAACATGCCTTTGACATAATAGGCAGAGCCATCATAAGGAGCCATTTTCAATGCCTGGTTCAGGTAATTAACCGCTTCCCGGAAACGTCCCTTGGCTTGCAGGACGTCTGCCAGCAACACATACAGCTCAGGACTGCTTTGCTGTAACGCTTCCGCACGCTGTGCATCCTCCAAGGCCTTATCGATCTCACCAAGCTCCCGGTTGATTTTTCCACGTAGCAAAAAATATTCACTCACATTTTCCTGCTCGTAAATGGATTCATTAATGTCGTCAAGCGCTTCCGTATATTGTTCTCTTTCAAAATAGATGCGGGCACGTTTGAAATAATTCTGATCCGTATCAATGCTGCGGTTAATAAGCTCGGTAAGGGAAAGTAAAGCGTCATTTTGCCATTGCTCATGTGATTTTTTCACTACGGGCGGAATGCGCGTGGAATTCCTGGCGTCGCTCTGGCAGGATTGAATTAGCCCGGTCAGCACGATGCAAAGCAACAGTAATATGCTTTCGAAAGTTTTAGACATTCTGGTCCGAGAATCTTGAAAATACGCCTAACGGAAGGTTTTTGCCAAAAGAATCCGGGATAAACAACTCGCCAAATTCATGGTGAATCTGCGTCCCGAAATGTGCTTTGATCAAATTCTCCACGATGAGCGCCGAGAAGCCCAAAGAATATAAATTGATGATAAAAAAGAAATTTTCCTTCTTTAAAAGTAATGCGCAAAGTTTCAGGATCTCATTCAGACTTTCTTCCAAAAGCCATTTCTCGCCATCCGGACCGCGACCATAGGCGGGCGGATCCAGAATAATGCCATTGTATTGATTGCCTCTGCGCACTTCCCTCTGCACAAATTTCAATGCGTCTTCCACAACCCAGCGAATGTTATCCAATCCGCTCAGATCCATATTTTCCCGCGACCAGCTGATCACCTGTTTTACCGAATCCACGTGGGTAACATCCGCGCCGGAAGCTTTTGCTGCAAGTGAGGCAATGCCTGTATAAGCAAACAGATTAAGGACAGAAGGCTTCGTTTCCGGGATCTGTTTCAGCTTTTTGGCAATGTAGTCCCAGTTTGTCGCCTGCTCAGGAAACACGCCGACATGCTTAAAAGAGGATAATGCCAGTTTCGAGCGCAAATGCAGTTCTTTGGTCCGATATTGAAAAACCCACTTGTCCGGCATGCCGTCCTTCGCAATCCACTGACCTTTTTCCTGAGAATTTTTATCTCTTTTGAAAACCGCATTCGAACGCTTTTCCCATTCAGCCTCAGAAAGGGTTTTATCCCAAATCGCCTGTGGCTCAGGGCGCGATAAAATGTATGGACCAAACCGTTCAAGCTTTTCAAAGCCGCCGGTATCAATCAATTCGTAATCTGTATGTTGCTCCGGAGATAATAGAATCATGAAAATATAAATTTTTAAAAAATTTCCGTTGGCTTAAGCCGACGGGAATGGGGCAATGGGTTAATACGCAATCTTATTTAAATAAAACACATTGCGCCTGCCCCTGGTCTGCGGATCGCCGGCTGCATTGATAATGCGCTGCTCGCCCCATGCAAGGTAAAAGTTCTCATACCAGTAATCAATGTCGTCGGTGCTGGTTTTTCTTACTTTATCACCTTCGACATTGGTCTCGTTCGGGATCACGCGATCGCCGTCCACCACCTGGTTCCCTTTGATGATCTTGCTCCGGATGGCGCCGTTATGGCTATAAACCAGGCGTGAGTTACCATTGGTAAAAGTCTGCACCTTGATCTTCTCGCGCAGCTCCATGCTTTTCACATTATCAAAATTAATGCTGTTATCCCAAAGCATTTTTCCGTTTTCATCCACATCGGCCACCACTGCATGCGTGTAAGTGAAGCCATCAAAAACCTGCTGGTTATAGCCACCGCGTCCGCCGTACATCGGGTTCCATAAGTAAGGATTATAAAGGCCCATTCCAAAGGGATAACCCATCATGCTGCCATAACCCAGGCCGCCCATCATCATGGGATTCTGGTAACGGTATTCAGGATAAAAAACCTCTGCGACCAACAGGAAATTGTCGTTTTTCGGAACAATGTCATGCACCAGTAATCGGTAATTCAGTTTCAGATCGTCGCCGCTTTCTTTCTTCTTGCGGATGCGTTTTTCCATCTTTTCCTGCTGCCGCTCGTTCATGAAATTGAAGAAATTCTTAAACTCGGTAAAGCTGTGGTAACGCGTGAAAACCGGCTCATCCCCAACGATCTTGCTGATATAAAGTCCTTGTGAAGCTGCATTGGACGTGCTTTGCATATTCCGGTAACCATAAGTGCCGATCACGACCCTTACAGAGTCGTTGAGCACTTGTAACCTGCCGCTCAGCAACGAATAATCATCCTCGGGATCCACCGAAACCTGCGCATAAAGCTCACCGGTTTCTTCATACGAACGAGCCACAATGCGGGTCTGCCTTCCTTTTTTTACTGCGAAACAAACATTCACCAAATGATGCGCCGTGTCCACTTCAACGGTCTGAATGGCATTGGAGCCTTTGATAGCCGATGGCAAAACCTTCGTTTGGGATGTCCTGAGCTGTGTTAGAATTAAAACAGGCTCATTGCGGACCATTCCGGCCATGAAAACGGAGTAACCCAATGTTTTGAAATCAGTGATCTCGAAACGATCGAGTGTGTTGATCGTAAATGTTTCCACAAAGCCCGGCCCGACATTCACTTTCACGATCTGATATAAGGAACTGCGGTATTTACTGAAAAGCAAAAACACAGCCTGGCCATCGTATGAGGAGGTGATATAGTCCAGATTGGATTCAATAGGCCCGTCAATCGACCAAACGCGTTCCAGGTTTGTATCAAATTTCTGAACATTGAATGTGCCTTTCTCCGGTTTGGAGATGAGCAAGACGCCTTGCGCACCGAGCGGCACCGTCTGGTAAGCCATATTCCCTGATAAAGGCAACTCTATTCTCTTAACACCTTGTGCAGCAGCCAGCAATGATGCTGTAACAAGGCTAAAAAGCAACAGGATCTGACGAAGTGCAGAAATGGAATTAAGATTCATGTGCCAATGCAACAATAATGTCGAATTCTTCACGCTTAACCGGCACTACCGAAAGTCTGGACAAGCGCACCAGTTCCATATTTTTGAGAATATCATGTTTCTTGATCTGTTCGAGCGTGACCGTTTTAGGAAAATGCTCCACCGGGACCACGTTAACAACGACCCAGTCACCCGTATCGATCGTTGGATCGGGATAATGTTCTTTTGAAACTTTGGCCAAACCCACAACCTCCTTACCAATGTTGCTATGATAAAAAAGCACCAGATCGCCTTTCTTCATGGCCATCAGGTTGTTACGTGCGGCGAAATTCCGGACGCCGTCCCACATGCCTTCCTTTTCTGCTACAAGATGGTCCCAGGAATATTTATTCGGTTCACTTTTTACAAGCCAATGGTTCATGGATTTCAGTTAGGTTTTAAACAAATTTGTTGGTTTCAGAGATGGATCTTGCGATCAGGGAAATTTCGGGTATTTGCTGAAATCGGGTTTTCTTTTTTCAAGAAACGATTTCTGGCCTTCTTTCGCTTCCTCGCTCAGATAATAAAGCAATGTTGCATTGCCAGCCAATTCCTGAATTCCGGCTTGTCCATCCAGTTCCGCATTGAACGAGCTTTTCAGCATCCGGATAGACAATGGACTCTTTTCCTGGATTTTCTTGCACCATTCAACCGTTGTCGTTTCCAGGTCTTCCAAAGGAACGACTTTATTTACCAAACCCATTTGCAATGCTTCCTGCGCATCATATTGATCGCATAGGAACCAGATTTCGCGTGCTTTTTTCTGTCCCACAACCCGTGCAAGATAAGATGCACCAAAGCCGCCGTCGAAACTCCCAACCTTTGGGCCTGTTTGTCCGAAACGCGCATTTTCAGCCGCAATGGAAAGGTCGCAGATCACGTGCAGCACGTGTCCGCCGCCTATGGCCCAGCCTGCCACCATAGCGATAACTGCCTTAGGAATAGAGCGTATCATGCGTTGCAGATCCAGTACATTCAAACGTGGCACATGGTCATCGCCAATGTAACCGCCGTGGCCGCGAACGGACTGATCGCCGCCGGAACAGAATGCTTTTCCGCCTTCGCCGGTTAAAATAATAACGTCGATACGCGTGTCTTCGCGGCAAATGTGCATCGCGTCGATCATTTCGGTAACGGTGAGCGGCGTGAATGCGTTGTGTTTATGCGGGCGATTTATGCTTATTTTTGCAATGCCTTCGTGAAGCGTAAAAAGGATTTCCTCGTATTCTTTAATGGTTTCCCACTGGATTGAGCTTGACATAAATTCGGAATGTAAATGAATAATCTGGCGTTAAAAAGTTAACTATAACGGCCGTTAACTCGTTCGCAACAATCTGCGAAATTACAGATTGTTTGGGTTTCCTTCAAAAACAAATGAATAACTTTCCAATGCTCTGGAACACAAGTATAAGCGCAATTAAAACGCAGGAAAGGCCGGAGCATTCCTACTTTGCCGAGGCATATGATTTCATGCAATCCTGGTTGAGCGGCCAGCAAACATTCACATTACAGACTTCCGGCTCGACCGGGACGCCCAAACCGATCCAAATTCACCGAAGCCAGTTGATCGCAAGTGCACAAATGACGGGCAAGGCGCTGGGCCTTCATGCAGGAACGCGCGCGCTTGTTTGTCTGAATGTACATTATATAGCAGGCCTGATGATGCTTGTCCGCGGGATGGAGCTGGATTGGGATCTGACGGTCATTGAGCCATCTGCCAACCCGTTGCTGGACGTTAATGGGCTTGATGCATTCGATTTCACTGCTTTGGTGCCGTTGCAACTGGGCGCTATCCTCGAAAATCCAAAGACAGAAAATCAGGTGAACCGATTAGGAACAGTGCTTTTGGGCGGAGCGACTGTTAATGTCTCGCTGCAAAGAAAAATTGAATCATTGAGCGTTCCGGTTTACCAAAGTTACGGGATGACCGAAACGGTTTCGCACATTGCGTTGCGAAAGTTGAACGGAGAAAATTTTTCAGAAGATTACCAATTCCTGCCCAACATTGTTTTTGGCACAGACGGTCGCGGCTGCCTGCACATTTCCGGACCGGTTACGAATGGTGAAGTTGTCCAGACGAATGATCTGGTTGAGATTGCCGGAGATACATTCAAATGGATCGGAAGGGCTGATAATGTGATCAATTCGGGAGGCGTTAAGATCGTTCTGGACAAAGTGGACGCGACCGTAGGCAAAGTGTTTTATGATTTAAAGATCGGGAATGCATTTTTTAACTGGTTCGTTTCGGATGAAAAACTGGGGCAGAAACTGATCCTGGTTGTTGAAGGAACCGCGAATACTTTTCAGGCAAAGGACATGATTGAAGAAATTAGAAAAAGCCTTTCCGCCTATGAAACGCCGAAACATGTTTACTTTGTGCAGCATTTTAATAAAACAACCACGGACAAGGTCGATAAGCGGCGCACGGTCCAACAACTTTTAGCATCTCAAAATGGATAAGAATATTCAGATCCCCGGTTACTACATCATTCGTTTTCAAACGGCCTCCGTCGTTCCGGCCCCTTATTCGCATTTTTATACATTAAAACTCGATATCGCTGCGAAGGACCAGCTTACGGTTGATTTTGACATTAAATATCTGGATCGCGATGAGCTGGATGAGGACGATCTGCTGGACGAAGGTTTTTCACCGGATGATGATTACGCCTGGAAAGGCAATGTTCCCGCGATCTGGATCGCGCAGTTTCAGGACATTATGACTTCTTCCAAAATCATCAGAAAAAGAGAAGAAAGTGAATTTGAGGATTTTGTAGAAATTGAGCTCGACGAGAATGGTAAAATGGTTACTATTTATCCGGTCGATAAGGAACGCTGGTCGTACTTCTTACAGGAGTTTATGCAGGCAGTTTTTGAAGCGGGTGGGAGAGAGATGCCATTTGAGCTTACTTACCTGGAAATTGACGGCGATAGCCAGAAGCAGCTGGACCTGCGCGCATCATTCGCAGAAAAATCGTTCACATTGGTAAAGGATAAAGCGCCGGCCCGAAAACTGGAATGGTCGCAGTTGCAAAAGGTTATGGACACGGTTTATAAGGCCGAGTTTGTGCCTGATAATGCTTCGGATAAAAAGCCTTCTAAGAAGGGAAAATACATTACTGCCGGAGATGGACTTTGGTATCAAATGGGCGTGGCGATCCTGGAAACAACCTCAAAAAGCCGGGATTTGGACAAAATTGAAGCTTTGTTCAATTCTTTATCCAAATAATTGCTGTTCAAATTATTAAGATCTGTACTGGTTCAGTTCCTGCTGCAATTCATCTACCAGCAGGCTGACCCTTTCCAGTGAAGGCTGCGGTGTAGGCAGTTGCAAACTTACAAATGCCTTCACTTCCCAAACTTCCTGCACATCCTGCAAAGGAACTTCTAATTCTTCAAACTCGGCCATATCGGACGTCAGAAGCAACATTCCCGAAGTTTTTACCTGATTAAATGCAGTCCTGTAAACGAATCCGTGGCCACGCAGGACAAACATGTATTGCAAACCATCCTTAATGTCATACCAATTCCTCACGAATGTTCCCACCAGTATAGAACCCGGGTAGGCAAAGTCTGCACCGCTTTCAAAGGCCCGGTAATAGCCCATAGGCAGGTTGGGAAGCTGAAAAACGGGAAGTTGGTTCAGATAGCCCGGATTTTGAAAGTTAGCAAGGTATTCCTGCTGTAAATTTTTTGCAACCCATTGAATGGTAGGGTAGTTAACTACTTTTTCTTCAACGGGTGCATTAAACTGGCTGCCCTGGAATTGGTTGTTAAAAACAGGCAGTTGTGAATCAGGACGAGCGCTCGCTGCCGGGTTTTGTATAGCTGGCTGGTTCTGTGGCTCGCCATTTACAGGCTTGAAATTGACCTGCTTGGAAACCATTCTGATCTCCGGTTCAGGCTGCTGATATTTTTCAATGATTTTTGACAAAGGCTGCGGTTCCGAAAAAGCCGGGATGCGGATCTGCGAAGGAGCAGGCGCATTGCCCGAATGCGACACCGTCATAGGCCGACCGGCATTCATGGGCAAAGACATATCCGGGGTTTCCCTTAATTTCCTAAGGTCATTTTTGAGCAGGTTATCCACTGTAATGCCAAACGCGGCCGCCATATTTTTCAAATTGGTCAGGTTTGGATTGGCACGGGCCTCTTCGTAAGCGCCAAGCAGAGAGCGTTTTATCGCGATCTTTCTTGCAAATTGCTCCTGAGTCAGGCCATTAAGCCTCCTGAGATATTTGATATTATTGCTGACGATACTCATGATGAATGCCTTTCAGGTTATTGGTAAATTTCCTTCTTAGCAGCTTTGAAAGTGTTGGTTAGCAACCCGCAAATGGTCATCAGGCCAACGCCTCCCGGAACGGGCGTAATGTAGCTAGTTTTCGGCGCGACGTCATTGAAGTTAACGTCACCCTTGATCGCAAAACCGCTTTTCTTGGTCTCGTCCACAACTCTCGTGATGCCCACGTCAATCACTACTGCTCCTTCTTTAACGTAATCAGCGGTCACAAATTCTGGTCGGCCAAGGGCAACGATCAAAATATCTGCGGTTTGGCAGATTTCTTTCAGATTCTGTGTTTTTGAATGTGTAATGGTTACCGTGCAATTGCCCGGATATTCATTACGCTGCATTAATATGCTCATCGGCAACCCCACGATCTGGCTGCGGCCGATCACTACGCAATGTTTTCCGCTGGTTTCGATCTTAGCGCGAATCAGCATTTCCAATATCCCAAACGGAGTTGCTGAAATGTAAGCAGGCAAGCCTTTGCACATTTTGCCCACGTTCACCGGATGAAAACCATCCACGTCCTTAGCCGGACTAACGGCTTCCATAATGGTGTTTTCAGAAATATGTTTGGGTAGGGGAAGCTGCACAATGAATCCGTCCACGTCCGGATCATTATTTAATCCTTCTACTGCATCCAAAAGTTCTTTTTCGCTTATGTCAGGCCCGAACCTCAGCAATGTTGAAGTGAAACCGATTTCTTCACAGCTTCTGATCTTGGATGCTACGTAGGTTTCGCTTGCGCCATCTGCACCAACGAGTATGGCGGCCAAATGCGGCTTTTTGCCACCACCGGCCACCCAGGCTTCCACTTCGTTTTTTATTTCAAACTTAATTTGGGATGAAATCGCTTTCCCGTCTAGTAACTGCATTATTGACTGATAATATTTTTGATAAGAATTTCCATTCCCGTAGTCGCCTTTTCCTGAATGAATGTCATGTTGGGTTTAAGGCTGATGTCGGGTTTTGCAGGATCGATAATATAAATAGGCTTGTCCGCGCCGACGTAATGCACGAGTCCGGCTGCCGGGTAAACCGCCAGCGACGTGCCGACAACCACAAAGATGTCAGCCTGTTCCGTAACATCCATCGCGATTTCCATCATCGGAACTTCCTCGCCAAACCAAACAATGTGCGGCCTCAGCTGGCTCCCAAGTTCACAGAGATCTCCCGTTTTTAGCTCCCAGGATGACATTTCATAAACCAGGTCAGGGTTCTTCGTGCTTCTGGATTTGAAAAGCTCGCCATGCAAATGGATTACGTTTGAAGAACCGGCGATCTCGTGCAGGTTATCGACGTTTTGGGTAATGATGGTTACGTCAAAATCTTTTTCCAACTCCACGAGCGCATAATGGGCAGCATTGGGCTTCACGTCCGCAGCCTGCTTTCTGCGCTGGTTGTAAAAGTCCAGCACAAGTTCCTGGTTACGCTGCCAGGCTTCCGGGGTGGCCACATCCTCAATGCGGAAGTTGTCCCACAAACCGCCATTGTCGCGGAATGTGCTGATCCCGCTTTCGGCACTGATGCCCGCTCCGGACAGCACTACAAGTTTTTTCATGATCTTTATTTTCTAGTGTGTAACTGATTTATTATTAGCTCTTTTTCGCTGCTTTGGGTGCTGCGGGCTTTTTAGCCGCCGGTTTCGCCGCTGCCTTTTTTGCCGCCGGTTTTTTTGCTGCCGGTTTTTTCTCCGCCACCTTTTTCTCTGCCGGTGCTTTTACAACAGCCGCCTTAGCCGCCGGTTTCTTGCCAAATCTTCCCGCAGGCTTGTCCGGTGTCTCTGCCGCCAGCTTCACCACTTCTTCATAAGTAAGCGATGCCGGTTCTGTTCCTTTTGGAATCTTAACATTCTTTTTTCCAAAAGCAATGTAAGGTCCGTATTTACCATTCAGCACTTTCGCGTCGGGATCTTCGGCGAACTCTTTGATGGTCCTGTTGCTGTCCTGTAAGCGTTTTTCAGTGATAATTTCGATCAGTCTGTCCTCGGTAACAGCCATTGGATCGTCTGTTCTTGCCAGAGAATAATATTTGCCGTCGTGCTTTACATATGGACCGAATTTTCCGATGTTGACGATCAGTTCTTTCTCCTCGTACAAACCTACTTCGCGTGGCAGTTTAAATAATTCAAAAGCTTCTTCCAGCGTAATGTTCTCCATCAGCTGACCTTTCATCAAGCTCGCAAATTTTGGTTTTTCCTCATCTTCCGCATCACCGATCTGCACATAAGGACCGTATTTACCGATTCTTACGGACACTTTTTTGCCCGTTGCAGGATCTTCGCCCAGATCGCGCGAAGTAAGGCTGCGGTCGATGGCTTCTTCGTTTGCCTCAGTTACTTTCTTCTGAAATGGCGTGTAAAAGTTCTTGATCATCTGGCGCCATTCGAGCTGGCCTTCGGCGATGTGGTCAAAGTCCTTCTCTACATTCGCCGTGAAAGAATAATCGATAATGTCATTGAAATGGCTGACCAGGAAATCATTTACGACCATTCCGGTGCTGGTAGGGAAGAGTTTTGCCTTTTCAGAACCGTAAATTTCTTTGTTAACCCTGCTGTTGATCTTATCGTTAGCAAGGGTCAGTTCTTTAAACTCGCGTTCGGTTCCCTGGCGATCCTCTTTTACAATGTATTCGCGTCTTAATATCGTAGAAATTGTCGGTGCGTATGTGGATGGACGTCCGATGCCCATTTCTTCCAATTTCTTTACCAAACTCGCTTCCGTATAACGCGGCGGGTTTCTTGTAAACCGCTCCGTTGCTTTCATATCCGCCAGATTGAGGATCTGGTTAATGTTCAGCGGAGGCAGCATTCCTTTCTGCTCTTCATCGCCTTCATCATCGCTGGATTCCAGATATACTTTCAGGAAACCCTCGAATTTAATCACTTCACCTTGTGCAACCAGTTCTTCCGAAGTCGTTGAAATAGCAATGGTTGCAGTGGTGCGTTCCAACTGCGCGTCCGACATTTGAGATGCAATGGCGCGTTTCCAGATCAGCTCGTATAAGCGTTGCTCGTTGCGGTCGCTGCTGCCATTCAATGTTGAGAAATCGGTTGGCCTGATGGCTTCGTGAGCTTCTTGCGCAGACTCGTTTTTGGTCTTGAATATCCTTTTATTATAGTAATCCTGTCCATATTCCTTCGTGATCTGAACTCGCGCTTTCTCCAATGCTTCCTCCGACAAATTCGTCGAGTCCGTTCTCATGTAGGAGATTTTACCAGCTTCGTAAAGCCGCTGCGCAACAGTCATGGTTTGCGCAACCGAAAAGCTCAGTTTCCGGGATGCTTCCTGTTGTAAAGTAGAAGTTGTGAATGGTGGTGCAGGTGTTTTTTTAGCTGGTTTAACTTCAAGGCTTTTGATAGAAAACTGCGCGCCGATGCATTTTTCAAGGAATTTCATGGCGTCTTCTTCCTGCGGGAAGTTCTTGGCAAGCTCTGCATTCAACACTTTACCATTTCCCAGATCAAAATGCGCGGTTATCTTGAAACTGCTTTTGCTTTTAAATGCGTCAATTTCCCTTTCCCTTTCTACAATGATCCGCACCGCCACAGACTGGACGCGCCCCGCAGAAAGGTTTTGCTTACCAATGCGTATTTTTTTCCAAAGCACCGGAGAAAGCTCGTAACCCACAAGCCTGTCGAGAATGCGCCTTGCCTGTTGTGCATCCACAAGGTCTACATCTATTATACGCGGTTTGGAAATCGCATTTTGTAAAGCAGTTTTCGTAATCTCCCGGAACACAATTCTTTTGGTGTCGTCGGGTAACCCCAATGCTTCTTTCAAGTGCCACGAAATCGCCTCTCCTTCGCGGTCATCATCCGTTGCGAGCCAAACTTCTGCGCCTTTGGCCAGTTTTTTGAGCTCGGATATCACCTTTACTTTGTCAGCTGAAATTTCATAAGAAGGCTGGAAACCATGCTCAACATCCACACCCATATCATGTTCCGGAAGGTCACGAACGTGCCCGAAACTTGACTTGACGGTGAAATCTGCTCCTAAATAACTTTCAATGGTTTTGGCCTTCGCCGGTGACTCTACGATCACCAGATTTTTTGACATAACTTTCGATTTAAGGGATCTTGTAGCACTTTGAATGTCCAAATATAGGGTACAATCCTGCAAAAAATCAAAGCACCGCCGAAAAGGTAGCTTAATTCGCCGATAATGCGACTGGCCTTATGAGGTGTTTTTTAAATTATTTTTTAAAAATCTTATTGGCAAGAACAAAAAGAATCAGGGCAAGGTTATCTAAATGCGTCGTTAGTATATAATGATGCTAAATAATGGCGAAAAACGGCAGGTAAGCCTCAGCTTCTCCCGTAAATTTGTATTTTCGCGTGTTTTATTGATCAAAAATCTTCCCCATAATTGAGGCGTATATTGAAATTTTCACTATGAACATTTATCAGGATTACATCAAGGAAATTGAAGAAAGAGCAACCCAGGGACTTCATCCTAAACCTATTGACGGCGCCGAATTGCTGGGAGAAATCATCGCTCAAATCAAAGATTCCGAAAACGAATACCGCAAAGATTCTCTTAAATTCTTTATTTACAACACATTACCCGGCACGACAAGTGCCGCCGGTGCGAAAGCCAGATTTTTGAAAGAGATCATTCTTGGTGAATCCATCGTGCCTGAAATAACGCCTGCTTTTGCTTTGGAGCTTTTATCGCACATGAAGGGCGGACCTTCAATCGGCGTTTTGCTGGACCTGGCATTGGGTGCGGATCACTCGGTGGCGAAACAAGCTGCGGAAGTGCTCAAAACGCAGGTTTACTTATATGATGCTGACACAGACCGTCTGAAAGAAGCATTTAAAAGCGGCAACGAAATCGCCCGGGAAATCCTTGAAAGCTATGCCCGCGGGGATTTCTTCACATTGCTGCCTGAAATACCGGAAGAAATTAAGATCGTAACATTCATTGCCGGAGAAGGGGACATTTCAACCGATTTGCTCTCTCCTGGTAATCAGGCGCACTCGCGCTCTGACCGCGAACTACATGGTCAATGCATGATCACAACCGCCGCGCAGAAGCAAATCAAAGCATTACAGGAAGAGCATCCTGACAAAAGCGTGATGCTGATTGCTGAGAAAGGCACGATGGGCGTGGGCTCTTCGCGCATGTCCGGTGTGAATAATGTGGCGCTTTGGACCGGTAAACAAGCAAGTCCGTATATTCCCTACGTTAACATTGCGCCTATTGTGGGCGGAACCAATGGCATTTCTCCGATCTTCCTTACAACGGTTGATGTTACAGGGGGAATTGGAATAGATTTGAAAAACTGGGTGAAGAAAGTGGACGAGAACGGAAACGTTGTTCGTAACGAAAGCGGAGATCCGGTTTTGGAAGAGGTTTATTCAGTTGCTACGGGCACTGTTTTGACCATTAATACAAAAACAAAGAAACTTTACAACGGCGATCAGGAACTGATTGACATTTCCAAAGCGCTTACGCCACAGAAAAAGGAATTTATCAGAGCAGGCGGCTCCTATGCCATTGTTTTTGGTAAAAAAATACAAACGGTTGCGGCAAAGATCTTAGGCATCGAACCTACGCTTGTTTTCGCACCTTCGAAAGAAATTTCAAATGAAGGGCAAGGCCTTACTGCGGTTGAAAAGATCTTCAACAGAAACGCAGTGGGGACAACGCCGGGTAAAGTTTTGCACGCCGGTTCTGATGTTCGTGTTGAGGTTAACATTGTCGGTTCGCAAGATATTACGGGGCTAATGACCGCTCAGGAACTGGAATCAATGGCTGCGACTACGATTTCGCCGATTGTGGACGGGGCTTATCAATCTGGTTGCCACACCGCATCGGTTTGGGATAAAAAAGCGCAGGCTAACATTCCGAAACTGATGAAGTTTATGAATGACTTCGGCCTCATCACAGCGCGTGACCCGAAGGGCGAATATCACTCGATGACCGATGTGATCCACAAAGTCCTTAACGACATTACCATTGACGAATGGGCAATCATCATCGGTGGCGACTCTCATACGAGAATGTCCAAAGGCGTTGCTTTTGGTGCTGACTCGGGAACTGTTGCCATTGCACTTGCAACCGGTGAAGTTTCAATGCCAATCCCGGAATCCGTCAAGGTAACATTCAAAGGTGACATGAAAGGTCACATGGATTTCCGTGATGTCGTTCACGCCACACAGGCGCAAATGTTGCAGCAATTTGGCGGCGAAAACGTTTTCCAGGGCCGCATCATTGAAGTGCATCTGGGAACATTACCTGCCGACCAGGCATTTACATTTACCGACTGGACTGCGGAAATGAAGGCGAAAGCTTCCATTTGTATTTCAGAAGATGACACTTTGATCGAATCCCTGGAAATTGCTAAAAACAGGATCCAGATCATGATCGATAAAGGCATGGAGAACCATAAGCAGGTTCTTCAAGGACTGATCAACAAGGCAGATAAGCGCATTGCTGAAATCAAATCCGGTGAAAAACCTGCTTTGGTGCCTGATGCAAATGCTAAATATTATGCAGAAGTTGTCATTGATCTTGACGCGATCGTTGAACCGATGATTGCCGATCCGGATGTAAATAATAAAGAGGTTTCAAAGCGTTACACCCATGATACAATCCGTCCGCTTTCTTTTTATGGAGAGGACAAAAAAGTTGATCTTGGTTTCGTAGGCTCTTGTATGGTTCACAAAGGGGATTTGAAAATCGTTTCTCAAATGCTCCGTAATCTAGAAGAACAAAAAGGCAAAGTTGAATTCTTCGCTCCGCTGGTTGTGGCCGCGCCGACTTACAACATTATAGAAGAGCTGAAAAAAGAAGGTGACTGGGATGTTTTGCAAAAATACTCAGGCTTTGAATTCGACGATAACGCTCCGAAAGTGGCGGCGCGTACGGAATATGAAAATATGATGTATCTGGAACGTCCGGGCTGCAACCTTTGCATGGGTAACCAGGAAAAGGCCGCAAAAGGCGATACAGTTCTGGCTACTTCGACCCGTCTTTTCCAGGGAAGGGTTGTTGAAGATTCGGATCGTAAAAAAGGAGAGTCATTGCTGGCATCTACGCCGGTGGTCGTTTTGTCCGCAATCCTCGGACGCATTCCAAACATTGAGGAATACAAAGCGGCGGTGGTTGGCATTGACCTAACGAAGTTTGCACCGCCAGTTAAACAATTGGCGAGATAATCGATACTGGCACAGTTGTTGACGCGTGTGAATGTATTAGCATAAATAATAATTACTATGGCTTTTGACTTAGACATGATTAAGGGCGTTTATGCCCGTATGCAGGAAAGGGTGGAAGCTGCTCGTAAGATAGAGGGGCGGCCTTTAACGCTTGCAGAAAAGATTTTATATTCCCATTTGTGGGAAGGAACCCCTACACAGGTTTACGAGCGCGGCAAGTCCTACGTGGATTTTGCTCCCGACCGTGTGGCTATGCAGGATGCCACCGCTCAAATGGCGCTGTTGCAGTTCATGCAGGCCGGGCGGCCGCAGGTTGCAGTTCCTTCAACGGTACATTGTGATCACCTGATCCAGGCAGAGGTTGGGGCAACGCAGGATTTGAAAAATGCGGTTGACAAGAACAAAGAGGTTTATGACTTCCTTTCTTCGGTTTCCAATAAATACGGCTTAGGGTTCTGGCGCGCAGGTGCTGGTATCATTCACCAGGTTGTGCTTGAAAACTATGCATTTCCGGGCGGTATGATGATCGGGACGGACTCACACACGCCTAATGCAGGTGGTTTGGGAATGATTGCGATAGGTGTGGGTGGCGCGGATGCCAGTGATGTAATGTCCGGTTTGGCTTGGGAGCTTAAAATGCCCCGTTTGATTGGTGTTAAACTAACTGGTAAGCTAAGCGGATGGACTGCTGCGAAAGACGTCATTCTTTGGGTTGCAGGACAGCTGACTGTAAAAGGCGGAACCGGCTACATTGTCGAGTATTTCGGTGATGGTGCAGAAAGCATTTCAGCCACAGGCAAGGCGACGATCTGTAATATGGGAGCTGAGATCGGTGCTACTACATCGATTTTCGCATATGATGAAAGAAGCGCTGCTTATCTGAGAGCAACCGAAAGGGCTGAAATCGCAGATGCAGCGGACAACATTAAGTCATATCTGCGGTCTGATGACGAGGTTTACGCAGATCCTGCGACCTATTATGATCAGTTGATCGAACTGGACCTTTCTACACTGGAACCACACGTAAATGGACCTTTTACACCGGATTTGGCCTGGCCTTTGTCTAAATTCGCCACTGCGGTGAAAGAAAATGGCTGGCCGGAAGTGCTTTCGGTTGGGTTGATCGGATCCTGTACAAATTCAAGTTATGAGGATGTTAGCCGTGCGGCGTCTCTTGCGCAGCAGGCTGTGGATAAGAAACTGACTGTAAGCTCGGAATATACCATTACGCCAGGTTCGGAACTCGTTCGCTATACGGTGGAACGCGATGGATACCTCGATACATTTGCCAAAATCGGCGGTGTTGTGCTCGCGAATGCTTGCGGACCTTGTATTGGCCAGTGGGCACGCCATGGGGCTGAAAAAGGAGAGAAAAACTCCATTATCACTTCCTTCAACCGTAACTTCTCGAAACGTGCGGATGGTAACCCCAACACGCACTCATTCGTAGCTTCGCCTGAGATCGTAACTGCGCTGGCCATCGCCGGTAGGCTTACTTTTGATCCGCGAACAGATAAGCTGGTTAATTCGGAAGGTGTTGAAGTAATGCTGGACGAACCAACCGGTTTGGAGCAGCCGATAAGAGGATATGCCGTAGAAGACGCCGGTTACCAGGCTCCTGCGGAAGATCCAAGTCAGGTTCAGGTTTTGGTAAGCCCAACTTCGGACCGCTTACAATTGCTGGAACCGTTTGCTGAATGGGAAGGGACAGATCTAAAAGGTTTGAAACTCCTTATCAAGGCGAAAGGAAAATGTACGACGGACCATATTTCAATGGCTGGCCCATGGTTGAAATACCGTGGTCACCTCGATAATATTTCCAATAACATGCTGATTGGTGCGGTAAATTATTACAATGAAAAAACCAACACCATCAAAAATCAGCTTACCCACGAATATTCGGAAGTCCCCGCTGTGCAGCGTGATTACAAAGCGCACGGGATCGGAACGATCGTTGTAGGTGACGAAAACTACGGAGAAGGTTCGTCCCGCGAACACGCAGCGATGGAACCGCGTTTCCTTGGCGTACGTGCCATTTTGACAAAATCATTTGCCCGTATCCACGAAACGAACCTGAAAAAGCAGGGAATGCTCGCATTAACCTTCGCTAATACAGGTGATTATGATAAAATCCAGGAAGACGATACGATTGACATTGTCGGACTGCAAACTTTTGCAGAAGGTCAGCCGCTAACCATCGTTTTGCACCATGCAGATGGCACAAGCGAAGAGTTTCCGGTAAACCACACTTACAATGAGCAGCAGATCGAATGGTTCAAAGCAGGTTCGGCATTGAACATTATTCGCAAATCGGTTGCGGCAGCGTAGTCTTGTTGACATTCATGTATAAACGCAAAAAAAAGGCTTCCATACGGAGGCCTTTTTTGCATAAAGAGTAATCACCAAATGAATACAGAACCAATATTTTATCCCTCTGGGATTTGACGCTAACCGACCTTTTGCTACCGATATTTTATCCCGCCGGGATTTGACATTCACCTTAATATCCTGGCTTTTTGCCTGGTGTAGGATTGGATGAAAAAGATGAACATGCCCATCATAATCGACACGTCGGCCATGTTAAAAATGCCGGTTTGGAAGAAGCCAAGGTTAATGTGCAGAAAATCGGTTACCGAACCGTGCATGAGCCTGTCATAAATATTTCCTATGCCGCCGCCAATGGCAAAGCTCAGCGCCAGCGCGCTCATAAGCGTGAGGTTTCTTTTCAACAATATGTAGGCAACGCCAAAAAAGAGCACGATCAGCGGAATAACCGAGAGTAAGATGACCTTCATCGTGTGCGGAAGCCCCGCGCCAATGCTTAGGAAAGCACCGGTGTTTTCTACGTAAGTGATCGTCACAATGTCTTCCACAACGCTTATCGTTTGATAAAAACCGACATTTTTGCGAACGACATTCTTTGATATCTGGTCGCAGCCGAAGTTGGAAATAAGGATCAAAAAGATGGCTATATTCCTGATCAGCCGGTCCGATTTTATATCAAACATTTATTTCGAGAACGATTTAATAGATGCAACTTTCACTTCCTTAAACTCAACTTCCGATCCTTCCGACTGCAAAGCAATCTGTCCTTTCTGTGCAGTCGCATTATAACCGTAATTAACCATCACGCCATTCAGCCACACCTTGATCGAATTTTTTACACATTCGATCGTCATGGAGTTCCATTCACCCAGCGGCTTTTCCGTGCCGTCCGTCAGGTTGGGGACTCTTCTTAGTTTGTCGCCGTTGACGCCCCATTTTTCTTTCGGTCCACGCCTTTTCTCCATATCAGGCACCGTAATGTCTTCCTGAATACACCAGAAATCACCGGCATTCTGATTCATCAGCTGCACCTCGATGGATTTTGGAAACATTTCATAAAGCGCCCTGGGCGTAGAAACGAAAACAAGCGCGCCGCAATTGCCCGGCTTACCAGCAAAGCGATATTGAAATGTGAAACGAAAATTCTCATACTGATCATTCGTAATCAAATGTCCCCCCGGCGTTCCAAGGCTTATTAACAGACCATTACGCACAAGGAACGGTGTTTTCAGCGCAGGATCTTTATCCATATCAGGCACGTCAATGTGCCAGCCTTTTAAGTCCTTGCCATTGAAAAGTGTTTTTGTCTGGCTCTGTGATTGGTGGGAAACGCTAAGAAAGAAGAAGATGCAGAAGGGCAAAAGTATTTGTCTCATCAATGAGCTTATTTCAGGTTAGGATATCATTTAGAACGGAAAAATTAAGCAATTATCCGCTCAGTGCAATCACCGCCGTATTAAATGTAGAAGATTAAGATTAAATTGGCCGCTTCCGTTTTCATTTTAAAGCTGCTATGAAAAAACTCATTTACCTGTTTTCGCTCACATGCTTTGCGGGCAACGCTTTTGCGCAAAAGATTAATTATGACATTTCTTTCCCCAATCTCATCCACCACGAAGCCAGCATTGCTGCAACGGTCACCGATGCGCCTCAGAAAGAACTGACATTCCGCATGAGCCGCTCATCGCCCGGTCGCTATGCCACACACGAGTATGGAAAGAATGTGTACGACGTAAAAGCAATGGATAAAGCAGGCCGCGACATGGCAATCCAACGTGTTGACGGCGATGTTTATAAAGTTTCAGGATTGAACGGTTTTGTAAAAGTACAATACACGCTTTACGCCAATCATGCCGACGGGACTTACGCCGGTTTGGATCAGAACAGCATTCACTTGAATGCACCCGCCACTTTTCTATGGGTAAAAGAATTGCAGAATGCACCGATTGAGGTAAAATTCAATTTGCCCAAAGAAGGAAAATGGACCATTGCCACACAGCTCAAACCTGCCGCCCAACCAAACACATTCGGCGCAGCCGATCTGCAATATTTAATGGATTCTCCGATCAAGATCGGGAAGCTCGTCATGAAGGAGTGGACATTGAACAATCCGGATAAGAAGCCCGTGAAATTCAGACTTGCGCTGGAAATTGCCGGAAGTGATTCACTGGCAGACAGTTTTGCAGCGAAGATCAAACGCATTACACAGGAAAGCCAGATGATATTCGGCGAATTTCCGGCTTTCGATTTCGGCCAGTATACATTTCTTGCCAGCATTAATCCCTATGTGCGGGGTGATGGCATGGAGCACCGCAACAGCACGATGATCTCGATTCCCACTGCTTTCACTGGGGCAAATAATTTGCTGGGCGTATTTTCCCATGAGTTTTTTCATGCCTGGAATGTCGAACGCATCCGCCCGAAATCGCTCGAACCATTCAATTTTGAAAAAAGTAACATGAGTTCCGAGCTTTGGTTCGCCGAAGGTTTTACGCAATATTACGGCGACCTTATTCTGGCCCGTGCCGGCTTTGATTCACCTGAGGAATATTGCCAGACATTGAGTTTTTTGGTAAATACCAAAGAAAATACAGCTGGTGCGAAGCGTATTTCGCCAGTCCAGGCTAGTAATAATGCGGTTTTTGTGGATGCTGGTGTCTCGATTGACAAGACAAATTATCCCAACATTTACACTTCCTACTATCCTTACGGCGCGTCCATTGCATTGGCGCTTGATCTGCAACTGCGTGCGCGGGGGCTCACTTTGGACGGATATATGCAAGCCGTTTGGCAAAAGCTGGGAAAACCGGAAATAGCCTATCAGGTGAGTGACCTGGCGGATGTGCTTGTGGCTTACAGCAAGGACAAAACGTTTGCAGAAGGTTTTTTTGCAAAATATATCAATGGCCACGAATCCTTCGACTATGCGCCATTGCTTCAAATGGCTGGCTTGACTTTGAAAAGACAGTTTGCCGGCAAAGCATGGGTCGGAGATGTGCGGTATAAGGAAGGAACGGAGCTTACCATTTTATCCAACACAATCATTGATTCACCCCTGTACAAGGCAGGCCTGGACATTGACGACCAGATATTGAAACTGGATGGGAAAACTGTGACAACGCAAGCTGAGTTAAATGTCATCCTTAATGCGCACAAGCCGGGAGAGGAAATTGGCATTGAATACCGTCACCGCGAGGATGTCAAACTTGGCATGATCACATTCATGGAGAACCCGAAATGGGTGGTAGAACTAAATGAAACGGCCGGCATGCCTGTGACAGAAGAAATGAAAAAATTCCGCAGAGACTGGCTTGGAACGAAGATCAAATAACTGCATAGTGATTGAAAAAAACAGCAAAAGCCGGGTTATGCCCGGCTTTTGCTGTTGATAACGGTTTCATCAATGCGTGATCACCAACTTTTTCGTTTCCGTTGTTTCTCCATTTTTAATTTGAAGCAAATAAACCCCCGCAGGCGCATCAGGCAGCTTAATTTTTGCTTCCTGCTTGCCAGTTCCTTTTATTTTCGCAGTATGCCAAACGCGACCGCGAATGTCAGTAACGGTGATGGTTGCTCCATCCGGGCTGGAAAGGTTGAATTTAGCATTAAACTCTCCGGGTGCGGGATTAGGGAACACATTCAGGCGTTCGTCAGCTCCGCCTGGATTGAGCATGGTTTCCGGCGCGCCCAACCTTGCATTGTTCTGCCCGCTGCTGGTGAAGCAAGCCTTATCTTGTCTGATACTCGGGCCATTTAAGCCTTGGATACGCACCGTGTTATTGCCTGCCGCAAGCGTCACATTAAACACCTCCTCACGAAATACAATGTTCCAGGAATATGTGGCAGGCAGATTAGCCGCTGCAATTGCCGTAGCACTGTTTACCGAAATTGAAATGTTAGGATTTGAACTCGCCGAATAGCGCAATTTCAGCTGGTAAGTCCCGGCACTCGGCACGCCATTCACTGCATAATCCACATAATGGTTGGAGTTTTCCTTCAATCCCCGTGTGCTGCCGCCGGAAGCATTGGGATCGCCGGAAATCGCGCCGTTACCGGCCTGTAACTCCGATTCCAGGCACAATGCAAAGTCACCGCCGACCGGAGGCGTGCAGTTGCTAATGTTCAAAGTTACCGTTGCCGTTTTATCCGCGCAGCCGTTTTTCAATGCTTTCACGGTGTAAGTATAGGAACCATTTGCGCCCGGCGCCGCAATGTTGATCGAGCTTCCGGTTTGGTTGATGCCATTTCCTGTCCACGTGTAAGTCACGCCGGAGCAATCTGCGCCCGTGCAACCGGATGATAATGTAACATTGGCAGAGCAGGCCGGATTTGTGTTGGAAGCGTTTGCCGTGACGTCAAATGCGCAAGTCGGTTGTTGCGGGTTTTGTCCGCCCGGGCCGGTCACGCATATTTTGTCCTGCCGAATGCTGGCTCCCGGCAGTCCCTGGATCCTGAGCGTATTATTGCCCTGATTCAATGATACATTAAATGTTTCCTCACGCCAGACAATGTTCCACGAATAAGTAGGAGGGAAACTGGCCGAAGATAAAATCACATTGCCATTCACTGAAATGCTCGCCTGAGCAGCAGCATTGGCATAATAGCGCACTTTTACCTGATGCGAACCGGTCGCTTTCACCCCATTGACGGCGTAATCCACGTAATGATTGTAGTTATCCTTATCACCCCTGGTGCTGCCATTTGAGGCATTAGGATCTCCGGTAATCGGGCCATTTCCACTTTGGTTTTCCGCTTCCAGACATGCGCTGAATGGATCACCACCGACCGGCGGCGTGCAATTGGTAATGTTCAATGTTACCGTTGCGGTCTTGTCCGCACAGCCATTTTTCGATGCTTTTACGGTGTAAACATAGGAACCGTTTGCGCCGGGAGCCGCAATGTTGATTGAGCTTCCTGTTTGGTTAATGCCATTTCCTGTCCAGGTGTACGTTACGCCCGAGCAATCTGCACCCGTGCAACCGGATGATAATGTAACATTGGCAGAGCAGGCAGGATTTGTGTTGGAAGCGTTTGCAGTAATGTCAAATGCACAAGTCGGTTGTTGCGGGTTTTGTCCGCCGGGGCCGGTCACGCATATTTTGTCCTGCCGAATGCTGGCTCCCGGTAATCCCTGAATCCTGAGCGTATTATTGCCCTGATTCAATGTTACATTGAATGTTTCCTCGCGCCAGACAATGTTCCAGGAATAAGTGGGAGGAAAACTGGCCGATGGTATAACCACATTTCCATTCACAGAAAAACTTGCCTGCGCTGATGCGTTGGCATAATAACGAACTTTCACCTGATGCGCCCCTGTTGCTTTCACACCATTGATAGCGTAGTCCACGTAGTGATTGTAATTATCTTTATCACCCCGCGTGCTGCCATTTGAAGCATTCGGATCGCCGGTTATAGGGCCATTTCCACTTTGGTTCTCTGCTTCCAGGCATGCACTGAATGGATCGTTGCCCACTGGCGGGTTGCAATTGCTAATGTTCAAAGTCACTGTCGCCGTTTTGTCCGCACAGCCGCTTTTAGATGCTTTTACAGTGTAAACATAGGACCCGTTTGCACCCGGAGCTGCAATGTTAATCGAGCTTCCCGTTTGGTTAATGCCATTTCCTGTCCAGGTGTACGTTACGCCGGAACAATCTGTGCCCGTGCAATTGGTTGATAATGATACATTTGCAGCGCAAGCTGGACTGGTGTTGGAAGCATTCGCTGTGATATCAAATGCGCAGGTTGGTTGACCATTGCAGCCTCCATCTTTCATAGGGCAGAAATAAGCATCCAACCAGCTGAGCCTTTGCGTAATGTAATTGTTGACGTATGCCAAACCTCCCGAACGATTGGCGCCGCCGTAATTGTCTTGTGAAACGGCTGCGTCGCGCTCGTAAATCAGATTGGAATTGAGCAAATTATAATTTGCCTGGAAACGATTTTTAAGGTCGGCTTCTGCGAGAATATTTTGCCTGAGCTCGAAATATCGGGTGGCGAGTTTGTTTTTGAAGCCATCGGGATTGGTACGAAAGAGCTTTTTGAATAGTCCGTTTTGCCTGTCACCCTGCGTTTTATTACTTCTTACCCCATCCGGAAAGTAGCCCCAGGCCCCGTCGAGATCCCAGGGAATAAAAAACCAGGGCTGTCCCTTGTCGTAGCGACCGATAAAATAATTCTTTTCCATGTTATCCTCCACTGACAACAGGTTTAGGAAAATGAAATAGTCAATAACATTTTCCTGCTTAAAAAGCGTCCAGATGTTAGCACGGAACTCATCGTCGGATGATTCAATAACGCCTTTCAACAAATTCTGATGACTGTTCCAGTCGCTGTAATCGGGATATTCCAATTCCCAGTTCTGCCATTCTTCCGCGCCGGGCGAAGGCCTGGCCACACCAATTCCTTCCCATGCGGCGGAAAGCGACCAGTCATCTGCTTTGAACAATTCGCCTCTGATCACATCGCCATCATTCTTCTTCAATTGCAGTTGCTTGCGGTCCATATCCTCACCGATCATATATACACCTTTGTAGGATTTATTCATAAAAACCTCCACATATCTGGTGCGGATTGAAGACACTGCAGACGGCTCCGATGAAGCGTAATACAGCTTATGCATATCAATCCAAAGGTTATGCGAAACATTGTTTGTAGAGCGCAATTCCTCATTCCACATGCCAAAAAATAGCCAGCGCTTATCGCTTCTCAACCCTAGAATGGATTCATCTTTGTTCTTTCCCTGTGCATCTTTGAACTGGACACGGTAATTCTTTTTCGGGAAAAATGACGAGCTGTTACCACGGATCCGGATCGCCATATTGGAAATCAGCGGAGAATTTGTGGCTTCCGCGATCGATATGCCGCCAGGAATTTCTTCTTCCAGGTTGATCTGAGCGGGATCCGGCACGTCCAGGTTCACCAACGGGAGCTGCGTGAAGTATAAACTATATTGCTGTCCGCCGTTTGTCACCAGGTATTTCACTCCATATGTAAGTGTCGTAACACTTCCTGAAAATGTAAAGACTTTCGCCCCGAACTGCATTTGAATAGGAGAGCCTGTTATCTGGGACGCGGTTGGAACCTGGTTACAGACAATCATTTTGCGCCCCTCGTCTACATAAAACCTGTAATTGTCCGCGGGAATTTGGGCGTGCGCACCTAGTGAGACAACCCATAATAAGGTTAAGTAAAAGAGGTTTTTCATCATATTAAGTTTTGTGTATAAAATGCTAACCGATATTCGGATAGTGCATTTCAAACTTAATATATTTACATGCTACAACCTTACCGAATAATAACTGAAAACTACCGTTTATTTATAAAAACCAGCCGTTAATCCAAATATTATCAAATAAATTCCTGGGTTGAGATAGAATAATTTTGTAGAAATTGCTAAAAAGATGTTGTCTGTAATGAGCATGGCAGTCGTCATTCCTGTTTCTCTGAAAGATACTTCCAGTAACGCTTCGGCACGTGGCGGATGTGCAGTTTCATGTTTTTCCGCGCCGGAATGTTGACACTGCGGAAGTAATCTTTCCAAAGCAGCGCATATAATTCCTCTTGCGGATCAAGCACATTAACTGGAAGCGCATTGAGGGCCGGAGACATTTCCGCTGTGAAATCAAAAGTGATCTCTTCTACTTTTTCAAGATCGTAGAATAACCCGTATTTCCGTTTCAAATCGTAGATAATCCACTTCTGGTCGGCGTAGCGGTTTTTGAAATGATCTATGAGTAAGGGCAGCACATTGAAATCGGGTTCAATGTGGGCGTAGAAGATATGGTCGGCCGTTTTTTGAAAGCGAATAAAAGCTTCCATCCGATGCTTTTCCCGATGAACTTTATGGCTCATCTGCGAGATTTCTAAAACATATTTGTTTCCGAAATTAGCCTCGGCGCCCGGCGGACTGTCGATAATGTAACGGATAAATTCAAACAGATCCTGAAATGTAGCGGGCTGCTCGGAAAGGAATGCTTTATAGATAGATTTCATCCAGTTGCTATCCAGCTTTTTGGCCAAACCCTTCCACACCCGGTTTGCTTTCGCATCGTCACTAATGACAGTGAATGCTTCCTTGAAAACATCAGGCACGTAATGCGTTTGACTGACAAGCTTTACGGCCTCAGATTTTTTCTGATAACATTCAAAAACTGCCGTTAGCAAACCCTCCAACGTCCCGTCAAACACAAATATTTCCATCAGAAAATAGAAAGCTGGTTCTTGGGGACTTTCGTGTATTTACTGCTACTTTCCGACAAGATCACCGCCTTAATGTGCCCTGCTTCATAGTCCCGCAGTTGCAGCGGACTATCGGCATAGCGGATAAAATGTTTGGCTTTATTGAATGAGATCCCGATCTTTTTAAGCTGGTCCTGGTGAAGCCTGCCGAATTTTCTGGCCTGAACAATTTTCAAAGCAGAACCCACGCCGATGCCCGGCACACGCATGATCATCTTATAATCGGCCGTATTGACGTCAACGGGGAAATCTTCGAGGTGCCTTAATGCCCAGCTCAGTTTTGGATCAATGTCCACATCGAGATTGGGATGGGCATCATTCAAAATTTCCTTGACATCGAATCCATAAAAGCGCATCAGCCAGTCTGTCTGATATAACCGGTTTTCCCTGATCAGCGGCGGCTGTGAGCCTATAACAGGCAATCGGGCATCCTGGCTGATGGGGATATAGCCTGAATAATAGACCCTTTTCAGGGAAAAATTTTTATAGAATGTATTTGCCGTATGCATAATCTCCTTGTCGGATTCCGGCGTTGCGCCAATCACCATTTGCGTGCTCTGACCGGCCGGCACAAACTTCGGGACTGCCTTAATAAGCCCTTTTTCGCTCGAAAACTGCGTAATAGTCTGTTGAATGTAGTTCAGCGGCTTTTTCACATCCTCGTGTGACTTTTCAGGAGCGAGTAATTTCAATCCCGATTCGGTGGGCATTTCCAGGTTAATGCTCATCCTGTCGGCATACATGCCCGCCTCTTTCAACAACTCTTCACTTGCTCCGGGAATGGTTTTCAGGTGAATGTAGCCATTGAAACGCTGCTCGTTCCGCAGCTTTTTTACAATCCTTACCAGCCTCTCCATGGTATAATCGGCATTTTTGAAAATACCGGAGCTCAGGAAAAGGCCTTCAATATAGTTGCGGCGATAAAAATTCATTGTCAGCTCCACCACTTCATCCACCGTAAATGCCGCTCGTTTGATATCATTGCTGCGCCTCGAAACGCAGAATGCGCAATCGTAAATGCAGTGATTGGTGAGCAGGATTTTGAGCAGCGATACGCAGCGCCCATCCTCGGTGTAGGTGTGACAAATCCCCGTTCCTTCCGCATCGCCAAGTCCCTTATTTTCATTCTTTCTATTACTGCCACTGGATGAACAAGATACGTCATACTTAGCTGCATCCGCCAAAATTTCCAACTTCTCACGAATCCTCTCGAACATATATTTTTTTGAATAAGTGGACTTCCTCTAAAATATTGTGAAGCACTAACCAGTTATAACAACGATATTTGCGTTTTGATAGTGCAATATAGTATCAAATATTTGATACGCACAGAATCTTAATTAATAAAAACGTTCCAGATGAATTTCGGTCGTACTGAGATTTTTTTACACATTTTTTTCTTCACTGTCTGCTCCATCGCTTATGCTCAGCCACAGGAGCCAAAGGTTACCCGTTACAATGGGAAAGTGAGCCAGCAGATCGTTATGACCAGGGATTCTCCGATCTACGATCACGCCTCCGGCAAGCGGATCAGCTATGCTGTGTATGACGAAATGCTGCGAAAAAATCCGGGCGTTTACCGGACTCAGCCGATATTCGACAAATTCGGGAAAGCATCGTCTTTTGAAATAGTAAAAAAGAGCCAGTTACTGATCCAGGACAATGGATCGGTCATGCAAAATTCGGATCTGATGCCCGAGATAGGGGAGCCGCTCCCGCCGTTTGTTATGCAGGGCCTGGACGGGAGGGAATATAATTCGGAGAAACTGAAAGGAAAATATGTGCTGCTCGGATTTTGGGTCAAATTTGAAAAACCCCTTTACACGTTCGCCAGCACCAAAGTGATCTCTGATTTTATTAATGAGAATAAGAAAAAAGGGATTGACATCGTGTCACTAGGGACTACATTGAACACGGAAGAGGAATGTTTGGATGCGATCCCGAAACGGAACTGTGGTTTCATTCCCGTTCCGGAATCGTATGGTTTTAATCAGCGCTACAAAATCAGTGAGACGCCTTTTTTCATTTTATTAGACAAAAAAGGAAACATTAAGGCGATGGCTCCGCATACGGAGTTTTCCTCGATCAGCGATTTGGTACTCAGATAATCAGTAACCTTTGGCTTTCAGCTTTTCCTGAAATTCCATTGCAATTTTCCGTCCCCACTGCTGCCCGACTTGCATGGATTCCTGCATGATAATGGGCGTTTTGGAAGCGTATTTCTTACCAACAGGCGTCTCATAAAAGGCAATGAGTTGCTGTAAATCATCCTGCGTCAGGCTTTTAACGTAGACCGGTTCCAGCATTTCCACCAGATCGTCCAGTGATGTTTTTAAGAATTCGCCTTCAAATTGCTTCCATATGCTGTCCGGAACGGTGGTTTTTTGTTGTTTGAACATTGTGAACATTTGCTCAATCGCAACTTTGTAGGATTTTTCTGAGCCGGAGGCTTCAAACATTTGCTTCAATTTGGCCTTATACTCAACATTCCCTTGCGCATTTGAGAATGTAACACAGCTTAAAACAAGTAACAGGGTGTACCAGGATTTTCTCATGACTTTTGCTTTAAATGGTTGATGTTCATTGATTGTTTTAGCCCAATTGGCCACTAATGCGGTTATAAATCCCGGTGGGTTGCCAGTTTCTTTTTTCTCCCAGAAACATGCGTCTCGACAATTTGTAATGTTGAAATGACAGTTCATTTAAATAATTGATCGCAAAAATGTGATCGGACGGCAGTACGGCCGCGCTTTCGTCCTGTGCCCGTCGTTTAATCAATGCAGCTCCCGCCGCTTCCGAAATGGCCATGATCGGTCCATCGCCCCAACCCGGAATATAGAATCCCTGCACCTGATTGTCCGCAACATATAACAATCCTGAATCAATAAAATCGGAAAGCACGCCGCTGCGGTCTTCTCCTGAAACGTGCTGATCGATTGCAAGAATCTGCGGAAGATAAAGTGCCTCAAACGGCACGATGAATTCGGATGAAGAAGCCGCTTGCAAATTGCTGGTGCTTCTTAAATGCGTATAAGTGGTTTCAACTTCAAACCCCAATTTCAGATAGACAGGATATCCATATTCGGTCGCATCCAGATAAATGGTCTTGAATTTAGTTCGGTCAATGTTGGCAATAAGGTCTTCTGTGATCGCGTTCCCGAGGCCCTTTTTCCGATGCCCGTCATGCACAACAACACAGGCAAGCCAGGCCGTATCCGCATGCAGAATAGAGGTTCCGACGGCTACAAGTTCTCCCTGTTCCAAAATTTTGATCGGATGGCAGTGTGGTGAACTGATAAAATATTCGAATCTAGGGATAAGACTGCCCCAGTCAGGAGGCTGTAATGCAGACAATTGTGCTAAGTCCGCAGGTAGAAATTCGGAACTCTTCATGGTTGGCTAATAACTTTTTCGAGCTGCTAAATAGTTAAAAATCCTTTTCGGAATTGACGGCAGGTCATAAATATTTATATTTTTAGCAATCAATTCCAAATCCGAAACCTATGGAGATCATTAAAGCCGCAGATGTCAGACAGCTCATCGAAGATCAGAAAACCATCATTGTCGATGCCAGGGGCGGGCCGGATGCGTGGGAACGTTTTCGCTCTGCACACATTGAAAACGCTCTTTTTGTAAATCTGGAAACGGATCTTTCGCATAAGTCAGACAATGCTGCGCATGGTGGCCGGCATCCTTTGCCAGCGCCGGAAGTCTTTGGCGAAACGCTGGGAAAATTGGGCATTACTCCGGATGCCGTTGTGATCGTTTATGATGATAAAAAGGGTGCAAATGCTGCTGCCCGGTTTTGGTGGATGCTGAAAGCTGCGGGGCATGAGAAAGTATTTGTAGTAAGCGGCGGAATTGAAGCGCTGCAAAAAGCAGGTTTCCAGACGGTAAAGGGCGAAGCTCCGAGCCCGGTTGCTGCACCAAGATATCCATTCGATGATTATCAAATGCGCCGTGTGGATGCCGATGAAGTTGCCGAGGCAGCGGAAAATCCTGACTATATGGTGATTGATGTTCGTGAAAATTATCGGTATGTAGGTGAAAGTGAGCCAATTGATCTCGTTGCCGGGCACATTCCCGGTGCTGTCAACATTCCTTTTGCCGGAAACCTGGATAAAGACGGAAACTTTTTGCCGAGCGAAGAATTGGCCGAAAAATATAAAAGTGCATTGGGTTCACGGGATCCGAAGAATATAATCGTGCATTGCGGATCCGGTGTGACGGCTTGTCATACATTGCTGGCACTCACCGATGCCGGTATGGATGGCGCCGCACTTTACGTGGGATCATGGAGCGAATGGTCGCGCAATGATCGTCCTGTGGCGACCGGAAACTAGTTTGGAGATGCTTAATAGGATGGTACGACGCTTTTTTGCATCCGTTCAGTAACTCAAAATGAGCGGGTGTGGTCAAACGGGTTATTTTTGTTTTGGTTAAAAAACGAAACAAACTAAACCTGTAAAACGCGCGAAATGGGTGCTTATGTCCTTAACTCAACTGACATTCTTGAATTTAATAATTATCCCAACCCGCAATATGTCGGAGCAGATCATTATGCTTCGCAGGGTGACGGCTTCATTTGTTTCCGGGAAGAAAAAGTAGGAACACTCCGGTTTAAGAATGCGCTTTTCCCGCACATGCATGTGATGGATCTGCGTTGGAGCACCAATAAGGAGATTTGCATTCAAGGGAATGATGTAGGCGATAATGTTAACATCAATTTCCATATGCGGGGAAAGCTGAATACGCATTTTAAGGGTTTGAACCAAGAACTTAAAATGCGTCCCGCAACGCATAACCTCGTTTTTTCGCCTAATGACGGCGATATCAACCGTGTCGAGGCGCATGCAGAATTGGAAATGTTTCACATTAGTTTTAACAAAGCTTTTTTCGCCGATATCATTGGCTGCGATGATGCATGGAGTGAAAAAGTTTTAAATAATCTGGCTCAGAACAAGCCTTTTTCCGGCGTGAAGGGAACGATGGATCTCACGCCTACTATGCAGCTGTTAGTAAATGATGTAAGAAATTGCCAGTCGGCAGGCCCGCTCCGAAATTTGTTCATCCAATCAAAAACGCTTGAACTGCTTGGTCACCAGATCAGCCAGTTCCGGAATTCCGATTTCGTTCATGAAGACATTAAGCCCGATGAAGCAGAAAAACTGTATCATCTTAGAGCATATCTCGACGCTCACTTCCTGGATGAACTAAGTCTGACGCAGCTAAGCCGCATTTGTATTCTCAACGAGTTTAAGCTCAAAAAAGGCTTCAAACTGCTTTTCGGGACGACTATATTTCATTATCTACGGGAAAAACGAATGGAATATACGCGCAAACTTTTGCTGGACTGTTCGCTATCTGTGGAAGAAGTAGCTCATAAACTGGGATATGAGCATGCCCATCATTTTTCCACAGCTTTTAAGAAATTCTACAAAACGTGTCCATCTAGTTTTAAGATCGGCAAATATGCAACTATGCACCGGTTTCGAGACTTTGTGGTATGATATTTTGAATCAAGTACAAACGTTTGAACAGAGCCATGAAAAATCATATTGAGTGCCATTACAAAGACGGAGCACTTGTTTTTTGCACCACGCACAGTTATTCATATACAACAGCGCACCAGATTCTGGATGTTTTCAATGTGCTCGGGCTGGTTTCTAAATTGCGTGTTAAATCCTCCGATTTGTTCGGCGTGGTTGGCCGCCTTCATGTCAATTACGATCCGTTTCAAAATGATCCAGGAAAGTGGAGCGAAGTTGTTTCAGAGCTTGTTCGCAACAAAACATTCCTGGAAGAAAAACTCGAATCTTTTTAACCCTTATTAAGCTCTTGAAGCTGCTTAATTAATTCATTCAAGTCCTTTTCAGCTGTTCTGAGCGCTTTTACTTCATCGCTATCCAAAACGCTCTCGGCAGGATCGTCAAAATTCTTTGATTCCTCCATCACCTCCGGATTTTCCCTGTTCTCCTGTGAAAATTCGGTCGCAAGACTCAAATTTTTGCGTTCAAATTCAATCTGCTGCCGTTTTGAAAGAATTCGTTCTTCCAGATCTTTCTTCATGTCCTGTTCCGTATTCATAGTGTTTTTTATTGTTTAAAAATGAGCTGAAAAAACCAAGCCACTACCTTCTGCTCAATAGACTTCACCGTTCATTCATTGGTTTGTTGCTGAAAATTTTGGTTTACTAAGATTTGCGAAATGGGGACTTGATGTCGCCTGCAAATTTGTAAACCCTAAAATTCACAATATGAAACAGCACTACAAAAAGGGCCTTTATCTCATATTATTTATGCTGTGGGCCGCGGCTTACATATTGAAAATGAGCGAGCTGGTAACAGGCACACATATCCCGGACCTTCCCGCGCAAACCAAAGCAAAGAATATCCCTGACCAAAAAAGTGTCGTCCACGACAGCACCGTCAGCAACATTCAGCAAAGCCTGGCAAAACGGGAATACAACATTTCTTTTGACGACGAAAAAAAATCGCTGCAAAGCCCGAACCGCAAGCAGGGCCTGCGCGCCTACTATAAGCCAGGCGAGCTGATGGTGAATAACCGCGTTGACTCGGCAGGCCATAACTTTTCTTTCAAACTCATCAATGAAGGAATTTACGCAGACGGTCAAAAGATTCTAGGGCCGCAAACGGATGCAGCACTTTACCACGCAGATAACAAATTGCAGATCAGGCACCGCGGCTTTACCGAAGAGTTCATAAATAATGAGGAAGGCGTACGCCAGAACTTCATCATCAGTTCCGCACCAAAAGCCACCAGAGAACTTCAAGTAAGGCTATCCGCCAAAGGCTTAAAAGTCAAAGATCTCCAAAATAACCAGCTGCAATTTTATGCCGAAAACAAGAAAGGCGAGGTTGTAAGCAGTTTGATTTATAAAGATATTAAATGCTGGGATGCGAAAGGGGATACATTACCTGCAACATTAAGCTACAAAAATGGCCTGGTAATGCTGAGCGTGGCAGTGGAAGATGCCACTTATCCGGTTACCATTGACCCGATTGTCGTGAACGGTAACCCAGCCAATGCCAATTCAGTGCTGGAAAGTAATCAGACTGGTGCCCAGGCAGGCTATGCAGTTTCTTCTGCGGGAGATGTCAATGGGGACGGTTACAGCGATGTGATCATAGGTGCGCCTTTCTTTGATAAGGGTGAAAGCAATGAAGGGGCTGCGTTTATTTACCATGGTTCGGCTTCGGGCATTGCAGCGATTGCTGCCGTGACATTGGAAGGCAACCAGAATGAAGCCCAATTTGGCATAAGTGCAGCCTCCGCGGGCGACATTAATAAGGATGGGTTTAGTGACATTATTATAGGCGCACCGTTTTTTAACAAAGGTGAAAGCAAAGAAGGTGTGGCCATGATCTATTATGGTTCAGCCTCGGGGATATTGAACAATGCTACAATATTGGAAGTTAATCAACCTAATGCAAAATTTGGCCGTGCCGTGGAGGGTTTAGGAGATGTGAATGGTGATGGTTACAGTGACGTTATTGTGGGCGCCCCTTTGTATGACAAAGGCCATTCAGATGAAGGTGCAGCTTTCATCTATCACGGCTCGGCCGGCGGCATTGGGCTGGCAGCGGCCACCGTGTTGGAAGCAGACCAGAAAGAATCGCAATATGGGTACAGCTCCGCGGGCGCTGGTGATGTCAACGGCGATGGATATAACGATGTCATCATCGGTGCCTACGCTTATGACAACGGTCAAACAAACGAAGGGGCAGCTTTTGTATATCATGGATCAGCTATTGGCGTTAGTAAAATTGCTGCTGTGGTCTTTGAAAGCAACCAGAACTTTGCGCAGTTTGGCTGGTCTGTGGCCACAGCCGGGGATGTAAACGGGGATGGCTATTCCGATATCATGGTCGGCAGTGATTACTATGATTTCGGCCAGAACAACGAAGGCGCGGCATTCATTTATCAGGGATCAGCCCAAGGCATTAAAGCGGGCGCTGTCAGGCTGGAAAGCAACCAGGCCGAAGCAAGAATGGGCATCTCCGTCGCCTGTGCAGGGGACGTCAACGGAGATGGTTACAGCGATGTGCTGATCGGAATCTGGCAATTTGACAAAGGAGAGAACAATGAAGGAGCAGCAGTTATCCACCACGGCTCTGCAAATGGAATCAACATCAAAGCCGCATCAACATTGGAGAGCAATCAAGCGGATGCAGGAATGGGTTGGGCTGTAAAGAGCGCTGGGGATGTGAATGGGGATGGGTATAGCGACGTCATAACGGGTGCGAATATGTATGATAATGGGTTGGATAATGAAGGCGTAGCGTTTGTTTGGTTGGGGATGGCAAGTGGGCTGGCAAATACTTCTGTTCTGGAACTAGAGGGCAATCAGGGTAATGCACTGTTTGGGTGGTCAGTAGCTGCAGCAGGAGATGTGAACGGCGATGGATTTGGTGACATAATTGTAGGAGCCAGTCTTTTTGATAATGGTGACGTTGATGAGGGAGCTGCCTTTATTTACCATGGTTCTGTTAACGGTCTTATGCCAACTTTTACGACAGCTCTTGAGTTAAACAAAGAACAAGCAAAATTTGGCTTTTCCGTTTCCACAGCAGGAGACGTCAATGGAGATGGGTATGATGATGTGGTGGTTGGAGCTCCGCTTTTTGAAAATGGTCAAGAGAATGAGGGTGCAGTATTTGTTTACTACGGTTCGAATCTGGGAGTATCTAAAATAGGACAAACAAAAATTGAGGGAAATAAGACTGGTATTGAGCTTGGACTTTCAGTTTCAAATGCGGGTGATACCAATGGTGATGGATTTGGTGATATAGTTATAGGTGTGATATTTTATTCCAATAATGAGCAAGAAGAAGGCGCAGCATTCATTTATAACGGGTCCGCTGCGGGACTATTAATAAATTCTGTCAAAGTATTAGAGAGTAATCAGGCATTTGCATGGTTCGGCTATTCCACATCGGGTGCCGGCGATGTAAATAGTGATGGATTTGCTGACATAATTGTTGGAGCACAGTTTTATGATAATATTTATACAGATGCTGGCGCTGCAACGATTTTTTACGGCTCACTAGCAGGAATAAATGCTAATTCATTTATACAGTTGGAAAGCGACCAACACAACGCATTATTTGGCTGTTCTGTATCAAGTGCGGGCGACGTCAACGGAGATGGTTTTAGTGATCTAGTTATAGGGGCTAGAGGATATGATAACATAAGTATTGATGGAGGAGCTGCATTTATTTACTACGGGTCTGTTGCAGGAATACTGTCGGACAAATTCAACAAAATTGGAATTGCAGCGACCCATTCAAATTTGGGGGTAACCGTTGCAGGTGCTGGTGATGTGAATGCTGACGGATATCATGATGTGATTGTGGGTGCTGACTATTTTAGTAAGGGTGAGAAGGAGGAGGGGGCCGCTTTTATTTTTCCGGGAACAAATGCTGGAATTTTTGCAGAGCCTATTTTTGAAGTTCAAGGTCAACGTGAATTTTATTTCTTAGGACGAGCGTTAGATGGTGCAGGAGATATCAATGGGGATGGATATGGTGATATAGTTATTGGAACCCAATTTTTTGATCATGAAAGTTTTGATGAGGGTTCTGCAACTATCTACTACGGAAACAACTTTAATAATAACAACAACCTCCAAAACAACCTACGCCTCTACAACTCCGACCTCACAACCCCTATCAACCAATCCCAAAAAGCCAAAAACAATTTTGGAATTAGCCTTTATGCAAAGTCTTTTCTTGGGAGGAGCAAGGGGAAGCTGGTTTGGGAGACAAAGGCTAAGGGCCAGGGGTTTTCTAAGGGGGCGAATAATGTAATTACGAATAGTACGATGTCCTCGGGTTCTTGGATTGGTTATGCGAGTTTGGGGTTGACGGGGGTTGAGATGAAAAGTGTGATTGCAAAGCAAGGGACTTCAACCAAGGTGCGTGTGCGGGTGAAATATGATCCGGCGTTGGCATTGACCGGCCAGCTCTATGGTCCGTGGCGCTATTTGCCTGCTTACCTTTTGGGTAACAGCGCTGCGCCGGTTCCGGAGAATGTTGTAGATGATATGTCGGAGACCGTCAGGAGGAAGGTCGGGGAGACGATGGCGGAAAGGGAAGGGGAATTGATTTACGTATATCCTAACCCGGCATCTGATCGGTTAATGTTGAAGTCGGATGATTTTGATAAGATAAAAAGTATTCAAATGTTGACGGTCACGGGCCGGTCGGTTTATCGCTCTTTAACTCCGGTTACGGAAATTGATGTCCGGAATGTTGCGGCGGGGAGTTATATTTTATTGATCACGCATGCTGACGGTTCCGCGAGTACGCGTAAAGTAGTGATTGAAAAGTGATGTATATCTTAGTGAATAGCCATACATGATTTTTATTTTTTTACGCCTGCCCTTGAGAACAGGATATGTACTGTCTACTGCAAATTTTTTAAAACACGAAAACTCAGAATATGAAACAGCACTACAAAAAAGGCCTTTATTTCGTTTTATTCTCAATGTTGGTAATCGCTTATATATTAAACACACAGCGGCTAACATTGAGCAAAAGCGTTTCATATATAACTAAAATGGTTAGGCTGAATGAATATCAACAACAGAGCAATGTCATCCACGACAGCACTGTCAGCAACATTCAGCAAAGCCTGGCAAAACGGGAATACAACATTTCTTTTGACGACGAAAAAAAATCGCTGCAAAGCCCGAACCGCAAGCAGGGCCTGCGCGCCTACTATAAGCCAGGCGAGCTGATGGTGAATAACCGCGTTGACTCGGCAGGCCATAACTTTTCTTTCAAACTCATCAATGAAGGCATTTACGCAGACGGTCAAAAAATTCTAGGGCCTCAAACTGATGCAGCACTTCACCACGCAGATAACAAATTGCAGATCAGGCACCGCGGCTTTACCGAAGAGTTCATAAACAACGAGGAAGGCGTACGCCAGAACTTCATAATCAGTTCCGCACCAAAAGCGACTAGAGAACTTCAAGTAAGGCTATCCGCCAAAGGCTTAAAAGTCAAAGATCTTCAAAATAACCAGTTGCAATTTTACGCCGAAAACAAGAGAGGCGAGGTGGTCAGCAGTTTGATTTATAAAGATATTAAATGCTGGGATGCGAAGGGGGATACATTACCCGCAACATTAAGCTACAAAAATGGCCTGGTAATGCTGAGCGTGGCAGTGGAAGATGCCACTTATCCGGTTACCATTGACCCGATTGTCGTGAACGGTAATCCAGCCAATGCCAATTCGGTGCTGGAAAGTAATCAGGCTGGTGCCCAGGCAGGCTATGCAGTTTCTTCTGCGGGAGATGTCAACGGGGACGGTTACAGCGATGTGATCGTAGGTGCGCCTTTTTTTGATAAGGGTGAAAACAATGAAGGGGCTGCGTTTATTTACCATGGTTCGGCTTCGGGCATTGCCGTGAATGCTACAATAACATTAGAAGGCAACCAGAATGAGGCCCAATTCGGCATAAGTGCCGCCTCTGCGGGTGACATTAACAAGGATGGGTTTAGTGACATTATCATTGGAGCGCCCTTTTATGGCAAAGGCGAAAACAAAGAAGGCGTGGCAATGGTTTTTTACGGTTCAGCCCTTGGCATCAAAAGCAACGGGACAATTCTGGAAGTCAACCAGGCTGATGCGAAGTTTGGCAGGGCTGTGGAAGGTTTGGGTGATGTTAATGGCGATGGTTATAGTGACGTGATTGTCGGCGCTCCCATGTACGACAAAGGGCAGGCAGACGAAGGCGCAGGTTTCATTTATCACGGCTCGGCCAACGGCATCAGCCCGGCAGCCGCTATTGTTTTGGAAGCCGACCAGGCCGGCGCTCAATATGGTTACAGCCTGGCAGGTGCAGGCGACGTTAACGGAGATGGTTATAATGATGTAATCATTGGTGCTTATGCCTATGACAATGGTCAAACCAATGAAGGAGCTGCGTTTATCTATCACGGATCGGGAATTGGAGTCGGTAAAAATGCTGCTATCTTCTTCGAAAGCAACCAGATCAATGCGCAGTTTGGCTGGGCCGTGGCAACAGCCGGCGATGTGAACGGCGATGGTTACTCCGATATCATTATCGGCAGTTATCTCTATGATTATGGTCAGGCTAATGAAGGCGCGGCATTCATTTATCAAGGATCAGCCCAAGGCATTAAAGCAGGGGCGATCAGGCTGGAAAGCAACCAGGCCGAAGCACGACTGGGCATCTCGGTCGCATGTGCAGGGGACGTCAATGGGGACGGTTATAGCGACATTATGATCGGCATTTGGCAATATGACAAGGGTGAAAGCAATGAAGGTGCAGTCGTGGTACACCATGGCTCTGCAAACGGAATCATCAGCACAGCAGCATCGACACTTGAAAGCAACCAGGCTGATGCAGGGTTAGGGTGGGCAGCGAAAAGCGCTGGCGATGTGAATGGAGATGGGTATAGCGATATTATTACCGGAGCGAATGGGTTTGATAAGGGGCAGGTGGATGAGGGGGTGGCGTTCGTTTGGTTGGGGATGGCGGAGGGGATTCAAAATCCTCCATCTTTCTCAACTAAATTTCAATTTGATTATCAAAGGATGAGTACATCCTCAGCTGGTGATATCAATGGAGACGGATTTAGCGACCTTATAATAGGAATTCCAGACTACAATGAAACGGGAGCCGTCTTTATATATTATGGCTCAATTAATGGCATTAGCAATAACCCAAACACGACCATTGAAAATGTTCCGGCGAGCGATGAATTTGGTTGGTCCGTATCCAGTGCAGGTGATGCCAACGGCGATGGATACGGGGATATAATAATAGGAGACATTACCTATTTCGTGGAACAGGACCCTCAAACACTTGAAATCATTTCAGGCGCGGCATTTATATATTATGGATCGCCTCAAGGAGTTAATAAAAATGTGAATACCATTCTTAAAAGCAAAAAAGGTACATCCCTTATGGCTTGGTCTGTTTCCAGTGCAGGTGATGTCAACGGAGACGGATATGGAGACATTTTGGTAGGGGACGAAAGCTATGATAATGGTCAAGAAGAGGAGGGCGCTGTGTTCGTGTACCATGGATCTCCAAGTGGCGTCAATCCAGTGGCTGCTGTAATTTTAGAAGGTGATAAAGTTTTTACACAGCTTGGCTATGCAGTTTCCAGTGCTGGCGACATTAACGGAGATGGATATTCCGATATCATTAGCGGAGGTCCATATTACTCGAATGGTCAAATTCAGGAAGGGGTTGTATTTATTCACTATGGGTCGCAATCCGGAATTTCCAAGAATTCATTTATAAAACTGGAAAAGGATAATGATCAAGCTAATTTTGGCATCAGTGTTTCAAGTGCTGGGGACGTTAATGGAGATGGGTTTAGTGACATCATTGTCGGCGCGAGTCAATATAGCAATGGCCAGTCGAACGAGGGCGCGGCCATACTTTATTATGGACAAGGAGGTGGATTAAATACCACACCTCATGTTCTGGAATGTAATCAAACTAATGCTAGAATGGGCTCATCTGTCTCAAATGCGGGTGATTTAAATGGCGATGGGTACAGTGATCTAGCTATAAGCGTTCCTGACTTCTTTGTATCCCAAAGCATTCGGGGAAAATCAATGATTTATTTCGGATCATCTGTTGGAATTAACAATAGTACAATCCCTATGAATCTCAACAATACCAATCTTGTCGAGCCCTTCACTGATTTTGAATTGTCAGTAACTTCTGCCGGTGATCTTAATGGAGACGGATATGGAGATTTAGCAATCACTTCTCTATTCTTTAATTATGAGAGTCTTACACAGAAGAACATCGGTTTAATCTATCTTGGAAATTCAAACTCCAACAACAACCTCCAAAACAACCTACGCCTCTACAACTCCGACCTCACAACCCCTATCAACCAATCCCAAAAAGCCAAAAACAATTTTGGAATTAGCCTTTATGCAAAGTCTTTTCTTGGGAGGAGCAAGGGGAAGCTGGTTTGGGAGACAAAGGCTAAGGGCCAGGGGTTTTCTAAGGGGGCGAATAATGTAATTACGAATAGTACGATGTCCTCGGGTTCTTGGATTGGTTATGCGAGTTTGGGGTTGACGGGGGTTGAGATGAAAAGTGTGATTGCCAAGCAAGGGACTTCAACCAAGGTGCGTGTGCGGGTGAAATATGATCCGGCGTTGGCATTGACCGGCCAGCTCTATGGTCCGTGGCGTTATTTGCCTGCTTACCTTTTGGGTAACAGCGCTGCGCCGGTTCCGGAGAATGTTGTAGATGATATGTCGGAGACGGTCAGGAGGAAGGTCGGGGAGACGATGGCGGAAAGGGAAGGGGAATTAGTTTACGTATATCCTAATCCGGCATCGGATCGGTTAATGTTGAAGTCGGATGATTTTGATAAGATAAAAAGTATTCAAATGTTGACGGTCACGGGCCGGTCGGTTTATCGATCGTTGGCTCCGGTTACGGAAATTGATGTCCGGAATGTTGCAGCGGGGAATTATATTTTATTGATCACCCATGCTGACGGTTCCATGAGTACGCGTAAAGTAGTGATTGAAAAATAAGTGTTTTTTTGGTGAATGTGAAGAGAAAATCCTTCTGTGTTCAGGAGGATTTTTCTGTTCTTAATATGCGGGATCAAGTGCTCGAATCAAACCAAAATTGCCATGTCCGGATCGTTCGAATTTTGAAAGGTGTCCGAAGAATAGCCCAAACCAACTCGTTTTCCGGTGTTTTCAGCCTGTTCCAAAAGTTGAAAGACTTTTTCTTCTCCTTCCAGTTGGAGCGCTTGGTATAAAACATTCCCGTAATGAAATTCCTGGGAACCTAGTCCGTTTTTTAGGGCAGCCAACTGGCAACGGTCAAAAATTTCCTTTCCTGTCATGGTTTGCAATGTTTGGGTTCATCTGGTATCAATCTGACCGAAAGATGCGCAAATTTTGCCCAAGGTTGCATGGGTTAAGCCAAATGTTTTGGCAACGGGATGTTCTGGCTCAGCTCGTCCGCAACCGGCGCCAGATATTTTGTCTGGATGGGAATGATGCCCGACCAGATCGGAAGCTCCAAATCTTCCTCTTCGTCCTTAGGCATGCCCGACCGCGTTTTGGCACAGGCTTCTTCCAATGAGAATGCTAATGCAGTTGTTTTCCTGACTTCGCTGTCCGTCATCGGACGGAGATAATCCCAGCTGTTGGGGACGATCTTGGTCGTAAGCCATTCAAATGCAGCTTTTTTCGTATCCCAGTCCTCCACTTTTTCGGCATTTGAAAATATTATAACCGACCGGTAGTTGACAGAATGACTGAATGCAGACTTCGCCACAACAAGCGCGTCGGTGAGCATAACGGTAATGCAAACCGGAATCCCTTTCTCGATCTCCCTGATAAAATGGCTGCCTACTGAGCCGTGAATGTAAATTTTGTCCTCATAGCGCACAAAGGCAGTTGGAATAGAAAATGGCCGATTGTCAACGGCGTAACTGATCGTACAGAATAACGCTTCATCAAGAATGGCGTAGATCACCTCATTGTCGGAAGTGGATCTTTTGGGTAATCTGCTGGGTAAAAGATGGGATGGAGGAGTGCTCATGTGTTTTTGTTTTTTACAAAAATATGCTGAAATTGGCTGCTCAAAAGAGTCCAATATTTAGAAATTAAGTGGTCCAATTATGGTGCAGGTTCTCTCCACTTTGCTGCATGTTGAAAAGGGCAGCAAGCAGCCCGTATATCTGCAAATTGCCAACCAACTCATGGCGCTGATCCGTAACGGAACATTGCAAACAGGATACAGATTGCTTAGTACCAGGCAATTGGCGACATTATTGAAGGTGCATCGACGAACCGTGGTGCAGGCGTACGACGAATTACTGGCGCAGGGCTGGCTGGAAAGCCACACCGGGAACGGAACATTTGTGGCCAAACATTTGCCCGAAATCCAATCAGCCAAAAAGGACATGCATGCGGAAAAGGCCATTATGCCTGCTTCGAAAGCAGGTTTTCATTTCAAGCAGGCACCGCACCTCGACCGGGCGGTCCTTCGCAATAGCACGCGCTTGCATTTGGACGATGGTTTTCCCGATCCCCGGCTTGCACCGCTGGAAGACCTATCGAGGGCTTACCGCAGCCAGCTATTAGGCGCGAATCCGTATGCAAGGTTGGGTTATGGTGATACAAAAGGCGCTTCCTGGCTCAGGGAAGAGCTTTCTGCCTACCTCAATGAGACGCGCGGGATGAAAACCTTGCCCGACAACATATTGATCGTCCGGGGAGTGATCATGGGTTTGTATCTCGTGAGTACGGCCCTGCTGGAACCTGGGGATAATGTGGTGGTTTCCGCACCGGGGTGGTTTGGCGCTAATATGAATTTTACGCAGGCCGGTGCGAATGTGCTGCGGCTGCCAGCGGATGAACACGGGATAGATGTGGCCGCATTGGAACAAATGTGCCAAAAACAAAAGATCAGGCTGGTTTATGTGACTTCGCATCACCATTATCCCACCACCGTCGCGCTTCGTGCCGACCGGCGTCTTAATCTGCTGAAACTGGCCGAGCAATATGGTTTTATTCTATTTGAGGACGATTACGATTGCGATTTTCATTATTTAAGCAAACCGCTCATGCCACTTGCAGGCGCAGATACGGCGGGAATGGTCATGTATTGCGGATCTTTTACCAAAACAATTTCACCCGCTTTCCGCATCGGTTATCTGGTCGGGCCGGCGGATGTGATCTCTTATCTGGCCAAATTGAGGCGGATCATCGACCGGCAGGGTGACCAGATGCTGGAAAATGCCATTGCAGAATTGCTGCATACAGGCGTCATTCAAAGGCATTTACGCAAGTCAGTGCGGATATACAAGCAGCGCAGGGACTTATTCTGTGACCTGTTGCGGAGCCAGCTCGGCGATCACGTAACGTTCCAGGTTCCCGATGGCGGTATGGCGGTCTGGACGCAGTTTGATCCTAACATTAACCTTGTCAAACTTGCGGAGAAAGCGCTGCAAAAAGATTTGTATATGTCCAGTGGAACATCCGGAATTCCGGCGGGAAATGCTTACGACGAGCCACCGGGCAGCGCTATACGGCTCGGTTTTGCCTCTTCCAATGCACAGGAATTGGAAGAAAGTGTTGAGATAATCAGGAATTTATTGGGAAATTTGTGAGCCAATTAGCCTTGAAGATAAAGTATGCTGAATAAGATCATTGAAAGTTATCGCGTCTCATTTAGCGGATTAAGCCGGGAAACCTGGTTGCTGAGTCTGGTCATTCTGGTTAACCGCTGCGGCTACATGGCGGTCCCTTTCATGAGTATGTACATTACCCAAAGCCTGCATCGCAGCATTGCGGACGCAGGTTTGGTCATCACCTTATTTGGTGCGGGTTCCGTTCTCGGCGGCATGGCGGGCGGTTACCTGACGGACATCTGGGGTTTCCGGCCCGTACAGATAGTTTGCCTAATTATCAGCGGAATACTCTTCATTCTCTTCGGAATGGTCACCGATTTCACTGCTCTTTGTTTTCTGATTGTGTTGCTCAGTTTCTTCGTGGAGGCTTTCAAGCCTGCGAACAGCACGGCGGTTGCCGCTTATTCTTCGCCGGAAAATCTTACACGGTCTTATGCATTGAACCGGCTTGCAACCAACATTGGCTTTGGTTTCGGCACTTCTGTGGGCGGAATCCTGGCGGCCATTAATTACAGCTTGCTGTTTTGGGTGGACGGAATCGTATATGCAATGGCTGGCGTGTTAATCCTGTTTTTGCTCCCGAATGCAAAATTGGTTCGGTCTGTTAGTCGTGAAGATAGCAATGCCAAATCGGGGCAATCGCCGTGGAAAGACATGCTGTTTGTCCGCTTTATGGTGATTGTAATGTTGTATATGATCTGCTTTGTGCTGTTATTCCGGCTGGTGCCGGTGTATTGGAAAGAACAGATGCACATTCATGAAGCAACGATCGGCATCTTGCTGGGAATGAACGGGTTGATTATTGCGCTCTTTGAAATGGTCCTGATCCAGAATCTGGCAAACCGACGTCCGGATTCGTACTTTATGATCGCTGGAACACTATTCAGTGCACTGGCTTTCAGTATGCTGGTTGTTCCGGTAGTTACGCCGATCATTCTGGCGGGTGCTGCGGTGCTGTTTTTTACGATCGGGGAGATGCTCGCATTGCCTTATATCAGCACTTTCGTGCTTGCCCGCGCTTCGGAATTTAACAGAGGGAAATACTCCGCCGCCTATTCCGTTTCCCAGTCGGTTGCACAGATTATAGGCCCGGCAGCCGGTGCCTACATTGCAGCGCATTGGGGCTATAATGTTTTGTGGGTTGCATTGATTTTTCTCAGCCTTGTGTGCGCAGCAGGGTTCAAAACGCTTTTTCAAGAAAGAATGGGGCTCGGTTAAGCCTCATTTTCTTCTGATTTTCGTGCTTGTTCCAACAGATCGAGCAATTCTTTATTTTTTTCAGCTTCCCGTTCCAGGGCCTTCTTTTGCAGTTCGATCAGATCGTCTTTTTTCACCATCACATAATTTTCCTGAGGCTCTTCAAACTGCGGGCTTTCACCGATGAGGTAGGCTGCGGTTGTGCTGAATAGTTCTGCCAGTTTTTTGAATTCAGCAATGGAGGGTTCGTTCTTATTTGTTTCCCAATTTGAAATCGTTCCCTTTCCTTTTTTCGCCATAATTAGCGCCAGCTGTTCCTGGCTCAAACCTAATTTTTCGCGACCCTGCTTTATTCTTTGGCCTATACTAATCATTTATTTAGAATTTAGTGCAGTTAATTTGATAATAATATATTTTTATTGTACTTTTGTATATCGCTTTCAGTAACGCACAAATTACAAAAAAGCAAGTATACTCTCACACATTATCGCTGTATCAAATGGAAAAACACCAGACCAGGGTGAAAGAGTACGGTTGTATGACAATCAAAGAGCGCCTGCTCCTCCGGTTCATCAAGTCAAGAAATGTTGTCGGCAAAAACTGGCGCGGCGTGTTAGCCTCCCGCGATCCTTTCTTTAACACCAAGCTGGGCGGAGATTATTTAACCTCCGTCGCCCAGGCAGTGTCAGACAGTAGTCGCGGCAATGTCGACCGCATTGAGCGCGTGACTGTTGCGCTCGAAAAAATTGCAGGCATTAAGCCGGTTAACGTTGTGTAACCTAACCGTTACTTTAATTCCGTAGTAATGAATTCCAGAACGCCGGTGCCGGTATTTTTTAGATCATGAATGGAGCTGCCCTGCTCAATAATATTTTGAAAAGAGGTTTGCCCTTTTTTGAATGTAAAACTTACCTGGCTGCCGTCCTCCTGGTTAGAAACGCCCTGGCCGTCCTGTAAAACCGTCCAGAAATAATCGTAGTTATGACGATGATAATGGATGCGCTCGCCAGGCTGCAGGCTAATGTGCCATACTTTCACTTTATCATTCTCAAAAAGCAAAGTATCGCCAACGGCTTGGTTCTGCGTGTTTTCTACTAGTTCTTCCCGAAGTTGTTCAGGGGATAATGCATCGGTTCTGGACATTGTTCCTCGCGGTTTTGTTTATCGTTGATTGACTTTTTATGTTCTTTTGGAATTGACAAAAGGGTTTTTAGTTAAAAAATTACTCTAATTAAAGTCGTGGGATCAGGCAAAAAGCATTGGATAATAACCAGGAAAAGGAGCGGCTTCCCAACTCCTTTTCCTGGGTTTTTTACAAATTAATTTTGATGCCTCCGTTAAATACAAAACCGTCTAATGGTGCGTAAATGTCGCGGAAAACGGGATTAGTGATTGAACCTGAGTTGATGCTGTCGAAGCGCGTTTGCCGTGCGTCGAGGAAATTTTCAAAATTAATGTAGATGGAAAACCGCTCCCACAGTCGCTCCACCATGAAACCGAGGATAACATATTCTTTGCCGGTTTTGCCGTCGCTTAGTTTTTGTTTACTAAAATAATAAGCTTCCAATCCGGCCTTCCATTTTTCCTCTACTTCATAAAACAACACAGAGTTAATCCTGTGTTTGGGCGTCAGGAAATTCTGCTGATGACGGCCGTTTTCTGAAATTCTGGCATCCGTATAGGTGTAGCCAAGAAACAGTTTGAAGTCGCTGTAACCCAGTTTCAAATTTGTTTCCGTTCCACGCGTGTCGATGTGCCCGTTAATGTTCTGAAACAGATATCCTCCGTCGCGGTCCGGTTTCAGAATCAGGGGCTTGTTGATGTAAGTATAAAAGAACAACTGGTTAACGCTCAGGCTCAGTTGGTCATTAAATAGCATGGTCTGATAATTCAGATCCCAGTTTCCGCCATAGCTGTGTTCGAGGCGGTTTCTGTCTTTATCAATTCCTGAAACCCGCTGATACTGAATCCGCTCGCTCTCTTCCGTGAAAATTGTGGGCGCTTTATAGCCCATGCCGCCACCGATCCGGGAAGTAAAGGCAGGCGAAAATTTCAGTAATGCCGAAATCCTGGGCAGAAAAGCCAGGCCGTAATCCATCACATAATCGGCACGCAAACCGGTTTCCACATGCATCCATTCAGCTGCTTTCCAGGTATTTTGTGCGAATGCGCCGAATGTGTTGAGGTTATAGTCGCGTTTTGGAGCATTAACAGGCATCTTTTCCTTGAACTGGTCCGTCCACAAATTGGCTCCCGCGATCCATTCCAGTTTTTCACCATGATTGGCATAGGACGCTTCCGTGAATGTCGAATATTGCGTTCCGTCAAATGTGTACCCGGGCGTCGTAAGCTTTCTGTTGAAATAGCTGACGCTGTTTTTCACGATAAAGTGCTCGTGGTTTCCAAAGATGTGATCGAACAAAAACTGCGTGCTGATGCGCTCCGTTTTGTTCTTTTCGAAATAGGTGTGACCCGGTTCGTTTTGGTTTTTAATCAAATGCATATCCCCGCCGATGCGATTTTCGAATGCCGTGTTCACGCCCAGACTGATCGTTGTATTCTGATTGAGATACACAAAAAAACGTGGATTGAATGTAAAACGCTCAAATTTCGGAATGGCTGAGAGGTCATTTCCGGAAGGGTCATAGGCTGCATTGCGATTATGCGCAGCGAAGATGGTGGCACCCGTTTTCCCAAATTTTTTGGAATAAAAACCATTGGCGTCAAAGCCGCCTGCGCTTGTCCCATTCAAATGAAATCTCAGTTCCTGCTCGTCCTTGGGCGTTTTCGAGATCAGGTTGACCAGACCGGCAATCGCGCCGCCTCCGTATAATGTAGATGCGGCACCTTTGATCACCTCCACTTGTTTGAGATCCAGCGGTGGAATTTGCAGCAAGCCCAACCCGCTCGAAGCGCCCGAATAAAGCGGGAAGCCATCCTTCAAAATCTGTGTATACCGGCCGTCCAGGCCTTGAATACGAATGCTGGCGTTGGCGCTTGTGGCCGAAGTGGTCTGCACCTGAATGCCCGTGCTTTCGCTGAGCACCATGCGGATGTCGCCTGGTTTCATGTTTGCTTTTTCGTCCAGTTCCTCGCCGGCAATGAATTCCACGCGGGTAGGAATGTCGCGGATTGTGCGAGAGCTGCGGGTGGAGGAGATAGTGACTTCCTCCATTTCCTGGGTTTTGTCTGTTTGGTAAACAGATGTTGTATCGGTTTTATCTTGTGCCTGAATTCGGCCGGCATATAGCACAACCAGCACAAGCAAGAAAAATTTCTGCATTGTGAGATTTAAATCAAAGTAAAAAAAAAGGATTGTTATTACTGATTTAAACCAGCTTGGGCGGCTGCCAGATGGCAATGGGGATTATTTCGAAATAGGGATCTTTGTAAAAAGCGGTTTGAAATGCAGCCCGAACATGCGATTGCAATGCAAAATAAGGCGTTGATAACACATTCAAAACCTGCCCGCAGCACGCACAAATGCAGAATGGTGAGCAATTTTCCGAGTGATTTTCGTGATCCTGCTGCGTGTTATTGTTGAAAGCCGTTTCATACCGGTCATCGTCCATGCATTCCACCTCGTCGCCGCAGGGAAGCAGCGCCAGCAGGAGCATATAGGCAGACAGCAGGATGGCCAGAAACTTCATTGAATGTGTTTTTTTACCTAAATTTTCTTTCCCTGTATTCTGAAAGCGTTCAGGATCGCCAGCAAAGCTACGCCAACATCTGCAAAAACCGCTTCCCATAATGTTGCAATTCCTCCGGCGCCGAGGATCATCACGAGCACTTTGACGCCCATGGCGGCCGAAATGTTTTGATATACAATGCTTTTGGTAATCTTCCCGACTTTGATGGCGGAAGCAATTTTTACAGGCTGATCGTTCTGGATCACAATGTCGGCCGTCTCAATTGCCACATCTGAGCCCAAAGCGCCCATAGCAATGCCCACATCAGCCAGCGCAATCACAGGCGCATCATTCACGCCGTCGCCCGCAAAGGCAATGTGCCTGCCCTCCGCTTTCAGCTGCTCCACAATCCGGACCTTGTCCTCGGGTAGTAAATTTCCATAGCTTCGACCGATTTGCAGCTGTCCGGCGATATGCGAAACAACCGCTTCCTTATCTCCCGAAAGCATAATCGTCTCAATTCCAAGCTTTTTCAGCTCTAAAACCGCCTCCAACGCATCCTCTTTGATCTCGTCGGCAATGGTAATGTAGCCGGCATAGGCATTGTTAATCGCTACGGCGACAATGGTTTCGGCAATGCTGGCAAGCTCACTGGGGTAAGCGACCTGGAATTTGTCCAGCAATTTCAAGTTTCCGGCCAGCATTAAGTCTTCGCCGATTTTCCCTTTGAGACCGTGACCCGAAATCTCTTCGACGTCGGTTGGTTTAATCAATCTGAGACCGGAAGCATGCGCAACGACGGCCTTTGCCACAGGATGGGTGGAATAACTTTCCAGCGAAGCCGTTTTGGTAAGAAAGTCATTGATATTCAGTTTGGTCTCTACTTTCTGCACCTTGAAAACACCTTTGGTCAATGTGCCTGTTTTGTCCGAAACCAGCGTATCAATTTTAGTAATGACATCGAGGAAGTTCGCTCCCTTTACAAGAATCCCATTGCGGGACGCCAGCCCGATCCCGCCGAAATAGCCCAGCGGAATTGAAATTGTCAGCGCACAAGGGCATGCGATCACGAGGAACACCATGCCGCGATAAAGCCATTGGTCAAAAACATAATTACTTACAAAAAAGTAGGGCAGGAGGATGATCAGCAATGCCAGGAGAAAAACGATAGGCGTATAAATCTTTGCTAACCGGCTTATCAGCAATTGAGTAGGTGCTTTTCTCCCGGTTGCTTCCTGCACCATTTCCAGAATCCGCGAAAGTTTTGAGTCTTTAAAAAGCGCTGTAACCTCCACTTCAACCGACTTCTCCGTGTTGATCATTCCAGCCAGAACAGCTTCATTTTGACTCTTCTGGTCGGGAACGGATTCGCCGGTAAGAGCGGCTGTGTTGAATGTGCCGTTAAGCGATTTTAATGTGCCATCCAAAGCCACTTTTTCGCCCGCTTTCACGACAATCGTCTCGCCAACGGCCACAGAACCGGGAGCAACCTGAATATCTTTACCATCGCGGATGACAGTAACCTGCTCGGGCCGGATGTCCAGAAGCGCCTTAATTGACCGCTTGGACCTGCTAACAGCCAGATCCTGGAACAATTCTCCGATCTCGTAAAAGATCATAACCGCAACGCCTTCGCTGAATTCGCCTATATAGAAAGCACCGATGGTCGCAATGGTCATCAATGTAAATTCATTGAAAAAGTCGCCGCGCATCACGCGACGGAAGGCAGTTGCAATGGTTTTGTTTCCAGCCAGCACATATGCAGTCAGCATGAGGACGATCTCAGCATTCCGGTCAACCTCGATTTTTAAAATAAACGTGGCAAAAAGAAAACCAAATAAGATGGCCAAACTCACCCAGAGCATCCAGCGGCTTTTCAGCAATCCCGCATCTGAGCCGCTGCCATGGTCGTGGCTATGATCGTGGTCGTGGTCATCGTTATCCCAGTGGTCATGCCCGTCATGTGCTGCGTGAGAATGTTCTTTTTTATGGTTTATCAAAACCGGCATATCTGCCGAACAGCAATCCTTGCTATCCTGATGTATATGTTTTTTATCTGTGTCAATCTTCATTGCATTATAATCAAAAGGTGTTTGCGTTATCGCAATCATTTGTAACCGGCATTCGATAACAACATAGCAAATATATGCGCTAACACCGTGCAACAGGGTTACAAGTCCTGAAAATCAGCTAATTGCAATGCTGTTGCAGTGGAATTGATGCGTTTGATCCGGTCAGCAGAACACCGGATTTTTTGCATCCGGCTGAATTTCAGTTGACAATTTGATTTGTTATAACAATATTATAACTTTGGAATATGTTGGTCAGAGTGCGTAGGATCGGAAACTCCCAGGGCGTTATCCTTTCAAAAAACATGATGGAACAGTGCAATATCAAGGACCTTGTGAATGTGGAGGTCAAAGGAAATGCCATTGTCATTGAACCTGCCACGCAGAGTCCGCGGGCGGGTTGGGAACAGCAATTTGAGTTGGCTAATAAAGGGAGTGAGGAAGATTTGATGGAGGGGTTTTCCAATGAATTCGATGACGCCGAGTGGACATGGTGATCAAAAGATTTGAAATTTATCTTGTTTCTCTTGATCCTACCGTCGGAAGTGAAATAAAGAAATCGCGGCCGTGCGTCGTGATCTCTCCCGACGAAGTCAACCTGTCGCTCAACAAGGTCATCATAGCACCGCTTACATCCACCATCAAAAAATACCCTACACGCATTGCCTGTTCCGTAGCAAACAAAGCCGGGCAGATCGCTTTGGATCAGCTCAGGACCGTTGATAAAGTGAGGCTCAGCAAGAAGATCGGCATTCTGGACGCCGAGACTTCCGAAGGCGTGCTGGATATAGTTAAAGCATTATTCGCCTGACTTTCATAACGACCTGTTTCAAAGAAGTTACCGATAGCAGCGTGTGTGGGGGTTGCCGAGGAAACGGTTTGCGTGATCTTATTGGTGAGCACTTGATCCCGAAATTTCCCCGGAATGCACCAGCCCACGCGATAGCCGGGCGCGAATGGCCTCCGTAAGTGCCTTATCCGGAATGTTTGTTACATTACGCTGCACATTAATAAAACTGTTAGCTATGAAAATTGAAATCCTTATTCAACTTTTCGAACGAGACCTTAAAAAATTACGGGACGAAATTCAACAATATCCTTCCGATGATTCACTATGGGTCCGATTGCCTGGGACGATCAATACGGGTGGCAACCTTTGCCAGCATTTGATCGGGAATCTGAGGACTTATGTGGGGCTTGCACTAGGCCAGGTGCATTATGTGAGGAACCGCGACGCAGAGTTTGCTGAGCGACTCTTCACCCAAACAACCTTGCTCGATGAACTGGATAAATTGCTGTCTATTGTAGTGAATTCCGTCGCGAGCCTGTCCGAAGCGCAGCTCGATGCCGAATATCCCCGGAATGTCCTGGATATGTTCGCCAATCAAACCACTGCATTGGTTCTTACCCATTTATCAACCCATTTATCATACCACTTGGGCCAGATCAATTATCACCGAAGATGGATCTCGACGCTTTAAGCAGTTTGATAAGGCCGGAAAAATCAATTTAGTGAAAGCGCATTACAACGATTAATATGAACATTGAATTACAAAAAGATCTGGCGCAGCTGGATCAGATTTTAGAGAATGTCAAGAACACAAGTCTTGATTTTTTTTCGCAACTGAGTGACTTGCCTACCTATGTAAAAGATCAGAAAGCCGATGCTGAACTTTTGGGAACGAATGGGTTAGGCGTTGAGAAAAGCCTGGAACGGTTCAAAGAAAAATATCAGAAACTGATGGTAGCAAGTTCGGGGCCGAGATTTTGGGGCTTCGTTACCGGAGGTGCAACCCCAGCTGCCATTGCGGGTGACTGGCTGACAGCTGTTTTTGATCAAAACACACAGAGTACGAGCGGAACATGCGATGTTTCTGCGATTGTGGAAAAGCAAACGATCCGTTTGTTATGCCAGCTGTTCAACTTGCCTGAGGATTTTAACGGCGGTTTTGTCACGGGTGCGACCATGTCCAATTTCACGGGCCTTGCCGTGGGAAGGCAATGGGCTGGTAAGAAATTGGGGATTGATATTTCCAAAGAAGGAATGTCGTCTGGCCTTGTTGTAATGGCTGCAACGCCGCATTCTTCGGTGATCAAATCACTTGCTATGCTCGGATTTGGCAGCAATCATTTGGTGAAAATCGATGCATTGCCGGGCCGGGAGGCGATGGACATTTCGGATCTGGAAGCGAAATTAAATGAGAATAAAGGAAAACCGGTCATCGTGAATTGCAGTGCCGGCACTGTTAACACAGTAGATTTTGATGACATTAATGCAATTATCGGATTGAAGAAAAAGTACGATTTCTGGCTGCACATTGATGCTGCATTCGGCGGTTTCGCGGCTTGTTCTCCTGCGCACATTCACTTGCTCAAAGGCTGGGAGCAGGCCGACAGCATTACCATTGATTGTCACAAATGGATGAATGTGCCCTACGACAGTGCCGTGATCCTGGTGCGAAAAGAACATGATCGATTGCAGGTGGAGACTTTCCAGAACAGCAATGCGCCGTATCTGGGCGACACTTTTGAGAATTTTTCTTACCTGAACCGTTTGCCCGAGAACTCTCGCCGGTTCCGTGCTTTACCCGCATGGTTTTCGCTGACGGCTTACGGACGGAACGGATTTCAGTGGATCGTGGAAAACAGCATTGCTCGCGCACATGAGCTGGGTGATTATATTATAGGAAGCGAACTTTTCGAGCTGGCAGCGCCCGTAAGGCTTAATGTGGTCAGTTTCCGCCTGAAAAAATCGAATGAGGTGGCTGGTTTCCTGGAAAAACTGAACCAGAATGGTAAGGTCTTTATTACCCCGACAATGTTAGATGGCAAGAGCGCAGTGCGTGCAGCATTTGTTAATTACCGGACAACTTCCGCCGACATTGCCATAGCAGTCAAAGAAATGGAAGCAGCTTACCATTCTCTGCTACAACCAGACTAGTAAACTGCCAGCTTGCGCACAACGCTCCGCCCGTTCACACTTACTTTTAATAAGTAAATCCCGGCAGCAACATTATCTGGCAAGAATAGCACTGGCGATTCGGTCAGTGTCATTGTTTTTTCAACCAAAATCCTTCCGGAAACATCCATCAATTGCATTTCCACTTTCAACGAAGCACTCTCCGAAAGCTTGACCTGCATTTGCCGAGCCGAGGAAGGGTTCGGAATAACTTCTATGTCGAATGGTTTTGCATTGGGATTTACAGCAAGAATGATTTCTTGCAAACGAATGCTTGTAATGCGTGAATAGGAAATCCGGCCATCGAGCGCCACCATTTTAAGGCGGTAATAAATCGACTGGTTCAGATCAAGCTTTGGGCTTTGTTCGTCTTTGAAACTGTAATTCTTGATGGTGGTAGAAGTAGGCCCGCCGGCCATGCGGCCTACTTCTGCCCATTTGAGATCATCCTGTGCTCGCTCGATCAGAAAATGTGAAAACGCATTTTCAAACTCGGTCGCCCAGGACAGGGTAACCACGTTCGCAGCGTCCGCTTCGCGGGAAAAACTAATGAGCTTAACGGGGTCGGCAAGCGTTACTGTCACATGAAATACATCAGTAATGCAATTCTGGGCGTCCTTTACATTATAATCAGTTGTCTTGTCCGGGGAAACGGTTATGGAGGATGTTTTGGCACCGTTGTTCCAAACGTATTCCGCTATGAAAGAAGATTTTAATTCGATGCTTTCGCCGGCATCAACTTCAATGGTCGTCTCATTGTTTACATCTTTTTCAATAGTGAATTGGTCATAAATTATTCCGTCAACGCCGATCCACTTGGCATCGAGGCGGTTTCCTTCCACTTCCAGCACCATGCCGCCCGAGCGTTCTGCATCCGAATAATACATGGCATTGTGGGGAAAACCGGCGGCCTTCGATCCCAGCTGTCCGGCCGAGCCCGAAACCACATATACGGTGCCCTTATTGATCCCCGATTTCTTTAAATAAGGACAAGATTCTTGTGACCCGTCGTATCGGCCAGAGGAATTGCTGACGTTATGTTTTGCCGGATCGAATGTGTCCGCTTTGTCATAATGTCCCTCCATAAGCCGCGAGCGCTCGTATACGTGGCTATGCCCGCAAAGGATAAGATCAACGCCGTTCCTTTCCAGGATGCCGATAAAATTTTCACGGATTTTAATCATATCAAGTTCGGTTTCCGAATTGCGCGAGCCCTGGGAATAGGGTGGGTGATGCCAGTAAGCAACGATCCAATCCTTGTTCTGATTAGCCGCCAGGTCCTTTTTGATCCACTGCACCTGCCTGCCGAGCGTGTCATACAAGCGCGTCGCCTGGTCTTCTTTTCCATAAGAATCGAGGGACAGAAAATGCACATTGCCGTAATCGTAGGAATAGAAAGCCTCCGTTTCGGACGGTACGCCACCTGCTTCACCTTGCGTGGGCAATGTGAAAATGTCGTAATAGGGAACATTATGATCCTTCTGGCGGTCCGAATTGTCGTTGTTGTAATCGTGGTTTCCCGGAGTGGGGAAAACCGGGTTCTTTTTCAGGAAGTTGCTTTTGTAATGATTAAAAAAATTGGATTGATACTCGGCGTCTTTTCCAAAAGCGTATGCATTATCGCCGAGCAGCAGCAGCGCGTTCATGTAATTTTGCCCCAGATAGCTGGAAATCCTTTCACGCACCATGTCCTGCGTGGCTGAATTTGTCCCGCAGTCGCCCAGCACCCCGAATCTGTATTTTCCTTTTGTACCCGGTTCTGGCGCAGTTTCGAAATAGTTGTCTTCACCGCCTTCGAGGGGCTCGGTCCCAGAACCAATCGCATAATAATAACGAGTGGCCGGATCCAGTTCCGACAATTTTACTTCGTGCTCCGTTTCTTTTGCGGCAAGGTTAACCTGCATGGTCAATGCAGCAGAAGAGGGGCCATAACGAACCGTACTCGTGGTCGCTATGTCCGTGCGCCAGCGTATGACCATGCTGGTGGACGTGGCCGATTGCAGGTAAGGTCCACGCAGCAACGCGGTCTGCGCCTGCACACATGGCGCTATGTAAATGAGTACAATGAGGAGTAAATATTTCTTCATATTTTGTCGGTTAGGGCATGCATAAAAGCGATAATGTCTTGTTTCTCCTGATCTGTGAGATTGAGCGGAAGCTTTGAAAGTGTTTGCTTGGGAATGTCCAGCCCAAGCCCTGCACCGCCGCCTTGGTCGTAAAAATCAATTACTTTTTCGAGCGATGTAAATGCCCCGTTGTGCATGTAGGGGCCGGTTACCGCAGCGTTCCTGACCGTCGGTGTTTTAAATGCGGCTTCGTAATAAGGAGTCGCGCGGATATCCATGCGACCATTATCCGTGTCTTTTTTCGGCTTCAAAAAATCGTCTGTGGCCGTTGTGCCGATGATCTCGAATTCTGTCAGTGCGTAGAATGGTGGGATAAGGCCATTGAACAGGGGCGCGAAGTGGCAGGTCCCGCATTGGGCCTTACCCATAAACAAATTGAATCCGCTGATCTGGGAGTCGGTCATGGCTTGCCGGTTTCCTGCTATATATTGGTCAAAATCAGATGCATAGGGATTTAATGTTTTGATAAATTCCGCCAGTGCTGAAAAAATCTGCTGCTCATCCCGCTTCTTTTTGCTTGTGTTTGGAAAAGCCTTTTTAAACAAAAGTTTGTACGACTTGTCTTTGAGCAACATTTGCATGCTACCCGCCGGACTCGCATTCATTTCGGACGAATCGCGCATTACGGCTTCAATTTGCGCTTCCAGTGTTTTCGCGCGTCCGTCCCAGAACTGGTTATGCTGCGCTGCTGCATAAAATAGCGAAGGGGCATTTCTTTTTACGACTGCATGCGCCTTAATGCCCATGCTTTTTGGAAGGCCATCTGTAAAATAGTTGGCAGGATTGTGACAGGAAGCGCAGCTTTTGGAACTGTTGCCGGACAGCCGTGTTTCAAAAAACAGCTTTTTCCCAAGCGCAGCCCGCTTTGAAGATAAACCCTCATCTCGCACCGAATCGGCCGGTTGCAACGCCCCGGGGCTGAACATATGCGGCGCATCATAGCGTAACATCCCGGGCGCTGCCGTGTCCAGGCCCATTTCGCGAATCATCAGGTTTAGATGCTTTTGGAGCGGCAGCGCATTCCCGGTGAGGAATTTCAGCCGGTCAAATGAATCGAATTCTTCATTAACGCGGAGGAAGCGGACCGAACTTTCAAGATAATGCCTCACGCTGTCCTGCTTGCTGTGGTCCAGGTAAGGTTTCAATGTGAGGGCAATTGTTTCCATGGCAGACGCAGATTCCCATATGCTGCTCTTCAACTGGGGTGCGTCAAAACCTGTTATGCCGAGTGCGATAATGCGGATTAATTCAAGCCGGACGGCGGCAAGCAATTGCTTGTCAGTAGTTTCAAATTTATATAGTAATGCGTGCAGGTCATTCGCTGCATTGGTCAGCAACTCCGCCTGAACCAGCAATTCTTTCTTGGAATCGGTTGTAATGCTGTCAAATAAAATAGCTTCCATATACTGCATACCGGCTGGTTCCATGTATTCCAGATGCGGTTCCTCAATTTCGTTTTTGGGTGCGCGGTTGTAAATCCGGGATGAAGTGTAGAAAAAATGTTCGAGAAAATATTCGATCCGTTTGTAAGCCAACCTGCTGTATATCAATCTAGTCTTGACATTGGCAATTGTTTCAGGCGCACCGGGGACCATATCCTCAACGGCTTGTTTGAGATCTGCCAGGCTTGATGCATAAGATTTGGAATCGACCCTGAACCGCGCAATGCTTTGCTCCACACCTATTTTACCAGACGCTGTTCTTCGGTTGAAAGCAAGTATCAGCAGGGATGCAAGAAGCAGGAAGGTAAAGGTTTTGGGCATCGGCAACGGGTTCAGTTTGCTCATATAATATTACAGAAAAAATCAGTTTTCCCGCTATCCGGGCTGTATTGCGTATAGTTGAACACGTTCCGCTTTATGACCGGGCGATTTTCCAGCAAAGCTTCTGGCATAGTAATTTATGTTACGGGCACATTCTGGTTCGTTTTAGTATCTGGATTTTTACAGAAAAAGAAAGCGGATCGCACATTCATCAACATTCACATTTGTATAATGATCGATACCCCAATCAGCAACGATTTTTCCGCAAAACAGTTGCAGCACCTGACCCTGGCGGGAGATGAGGAGCAGGATTCGCTCCCCAGGAACCTGCTTTGCTTTTCTCATCTCAGATGGGATTTTGTTTACCAACGTCCACAGCATTTGCTCACGCGGTTTTCAGACATTGCTGCGGTTTACTTTTTGGAGGAGCCGATATTCGGCAAGACCGATGTTCCATATCTTACTTTTTCCCAGCGCCTTCCGGAACTCTGGGTCTGCGTGCCGCACCTGGCCGACGGTCTCACCAAGGACGAGGTGAACGCACAGCTGCGGGAACTGATCCGGGTATTTTTCATCAATAAAAAGCTTGACGAATTCATCTTCTGGTATTACACGCCCATGGCGCTTGAATTTTCATCGCATCTGTCTCCGGGGCTTACCGTATACGATTGCATGGACGAGCTTTCGGCATTCAAGTTTGCACCTGAATCCTTGAAAAGCCTGGAAAAGGAATTGATGACGCGGGCAGATGTTGTTTTTACGGGAGGACATTCTCTGTTCGAATCCAAACGCGATCAGCACGCAAATATTTATCCGTTCCCGAGCAGCATTGATAAAAAGCATTTCGGACAGGCAAGAAAACGAAACTATGAGCCAGCCGATCAGGCGAAAATCAAAGGAAAAAAGATTGGTTTCTATGGTGTGATCGACGAGCGTTTTGACATTGATCTTATTCGCGACATCGCCGCAGAACGGCCCGACTGGAACATTATCCTCATCGGTCCCGTAGTGAAAATTGACCCGGCTACATTGCCGCGTCAGGCTAACATTCATTATCTGGGAGCGAGATCTTATGAGCAGTTACCGGCTTATCTTTCCGGATGGGATGTTGCATTGGTGCCATTCATGCTGAACGAATCCACGCAGTTCATCAGCCCGACAAAAACGCCTGAATATCTGTGCGCCGGAAAGCCGGTTGTATCCACACCCATCCGCGATGTCGTAAATCCATATGGGACCAAAAACCTGGTGTCTATTGGTAACAACAGCAAGGATTTCGTGGAAGCGATTGCGTATTGGATTGCTATGCAGGATAAAAAGGACTGGTTAGGAAATGTTGACAAGTTTTTGAGCACAATCTCCTGGGATCTTACCTGCGCCGATATGATCGATAATATGTCATCCGTTTACCAGGACAGGAAAGTTGTTAAGATTGGTCGGCAGTGAGAGACTATATTGTTAAATTGCCGGGAAGATAATGTCCGATCTATTTTTGCATGCAGACAACTTTCCCGCGGCTTGACATTGGCCCGCTATCTGAGTATAAGGAGAATGATGTAATGATCAGCCGGTTTGAGGATTACCTGGCAGAGCACCAGAACCTGGTGTTCCCGCACCGGCATGGCTTTTACCATCTGGTCCTCTTTACGAAGGGCGGGGGCTTTCATACCATTGATTTCAACCACTTTGAAGTAAACCCGTTACAGATCTATTTCATGACTCCCGGTCAGGTGCATTCCTGGCATTTTGAGGGCGAAATGGAAGGATTTGTCGTGAATTTTTCCGAGGCTTTTTTCCGTTCTTTCCTGCTAAAACCTGATTATCTGGAATCTTTTTCGTTTTTTGACGGGGACAGCAACAATAGCGTCATCACCGTTCCGTATGATATTCAGAAGAATGTTGTGGGACTATTTGACGACCTGTTGTTGCAGGTAAAGAAGGCCAAATTCCGGGAAGATATCATCAGGGTTTTACTGCTGCACATTTTCCTTTTGCTCGAACAGGGCCAGGCGCAAGAGAAAAAGCAAGAGGTCAAAAACCAGCAGAATCCTTTGATCAAAAACTTTCAGAAACTCGTTGAGAAAAACTTCATCAAAATCAGGCAGCCGGGTGAATATGCTGAAATGCTGCATGTTACGCCCAATCACCTGAATGCGCTGAGCAAGGAACATTTAAGCCTGCAAGCAGGAGCGGTCATCCGGAACCGCATTGCGCTGGAAGCGAAGCGATTATTGATCAATCTGGATTTTACAGTGTCCGAGATTGCCTACAAGCTTAATTTTAATGACAACTCTTATTTTTCCCGCTTTTTTAAAAAAGAAACCGGTATGACACCGGAAGCATTCCGGGCTGAGTCTGCCAACCACTCCGTTAAACCTTAGCGCTTAACGGTTTCCTGATTCGCCGGCTTGATGAATAAAGCCAGCCAGGAACGACGCGCCAACCGGTAAAAATAGGGTGTCAGGATGATCAATACAGGAATTATCGACATTAAAAAGTAGTCCAGATATTCCTCGAAAAAGTTGACGAAGATCAGGAAATAGATCACCATAAAGGCTACATAAAAAGAGTAGCTCATGTACAGCGCGCCCTGGTAAAAGCCGGGCTCGGGAACCAGGTTTTCGCCACAATGCGGACAGTGCTTATTCATCTTGTCAAAGGTTTTAAGGTTATAGGCGCTTTTTGAAATAAAAAAATCGCCCACACCGCATCTAGGACATTTATTGAAAAGGACGCTATATAGTTTATTTGGCTTTGCCATGGTGTTGAAGTTTTGGATTAACACAAATTACGCGAGAAATCAGCTCAGAAAGAAAGACTGATGGTAGGTTTTGTGGTACAGATCAACGATCGCCTATAAAACCCGTGCCAATTTTCCGGACAACCCGGCGCAGCTCAGTGCAAGGTGTTAATGAAATGTGCCATTTGTGGAATGTCGCACACGTGGTCAATTACGGCGTGCATCAAGGCATAGTTCGGCATGTAGGGCATCTGAGCTGTTTCCGGGTTTTGAACGAGGGTAATTCCCCCTGTTTTCTTCACAGCTAAGAGACCTTTTGTCCCATCCTCATTAGCACCCGACAGTAACAATGCAGCCAGTGAAGAACCATATACTTCCGCCGCAGATTCAAATGTAACGTCTATGCTGGGCCGACTGAAATTGACCTTTTCTGAATAGTCCAGTGAAAAAGTCTCACCCTTTTCGATCAGCAGATGGTAATCCGCCGGCGCGAGGTATATATGCCCTGGCAGGATCACGTCTTTGTCGTCTACTTCTTGGGTAGGCAATGCAGTTTTTGTAGATAGCAACTCAGAAAGTGATGAGTCTGCCGAATGGCGGCGGTGGAGCACCACAATGATGGCGAACGGAAGGGTTTTGTTCAACAACGGAAGCAGATGGAAGAGCACCTGCAAGCTTCCGGCAGATCCTCCGATCAGCAGCGCCTTAACAGGTTTTTTTACATCACTTTCTTCCATATTTTTTCCCGGTTAAGCTGCTTATACTTGTTTTGTATCACCGAAAATTTTAATGTTTCCTTTGTTCCCAATGCGAGATAACCCAGTGTTCCCAGGCTGGCATCGAAGAGCTTCAAAACCCTGTCTTGCAGGTCTTTGTCAAAGTAAATGAGCACATTCCGGCATAATATCAGGTCAAACTCATTAAAAGAGCTGTCGGAGACCAGGTTATGCGTGGAAATAATGATTTTTTCAGACAGCTCTTTGTCAAATTTCGCCTGTCCGTAATTGGCTGTGTAATATTCCGAAAAGTCTTTCAGGCCGCCCGATTCAATGTAACTTTCCGAATATTGCTTCATCTGGTGCATTGGGAAAATCCCTTTCCGCACTTTTTCCAGCACGCTGGGATTAAGATCGGTCGCATATAGCAGCGATTTCCGTAACAGTCCGGCTTCTTTCAGCAAAATAGCCATTGAAAATACTTCCTCACCAGTAGAACAGCCTGCATGCCATACTCTTATGAAGGGTTTCGTGCCCAGAACCGGCAAAATATCTTCACGTAACGACTTGTAGAAAGTGGGGTCGCGAAACATCTCGGTCACATTCACCGTAATTTCTTCAACAAACCTTTTCAGGTAGTTTTCATCCGTCCTGACCTTGTATCGAAACTCCGCGAAACTTGGGAATTTGTCAATTGAGACAAGCCGCACAATGCGTCTTTTCAGGGACGCCCTGGAATAGCTCGTAAAGTCGTAGCCATAGATGTCCAATAAGTCTGTCAGCAGTATCTCAACTTCCTCGTCCTCAATCATTTCGTCTAAATGTCTTTTAAAACCTGCAATAATCTGTCGACGTTGATCGGTTTGGAGATATAATCGTCCGCACCAGCTTTGAGGCATTTCTCGCGGTCGCCTACCATGGCTTGCGCGGTCACTGCGTACACAGGCGTATTTCTTCTGCTTTCTATGTTCTTAATCAATGGGATAGCTTCATAACCATCCATTTCGGGCATCATCATATCAATCAGGATCGCATCGACAGGTTCATTTGTCCTAAGCAATTCTAATGCCTCGGCAGCGCCCGTGCAGGAAATGCAATCGTAGGATTTGGATTTCAACGTGGCTTTCAGGGCGAATATGTTCCTGGAATCATCATCGATAATCAGCACTTTTTTCTTATTCATATGGAAGGTCATTTTCTTTGGATCCGGATCTTACGCCATTTTCCAGGTTCAGGATTTTTCATACAGCCACACGCGCAGCAGTGACATCAGCTGGTCAATGTCCACAGGCTTGGTAATGTAGTCGGACGCGCCGGCATTAATGCATTTTTCGCGGTCACCTGTCATTGCTTTGGCTGTTACGGCAATTACCGGCAGGTTGCGCCACTGGTAATTCTCCCGGATACGTCTGGCGGTTTCATAACCATCCATCTGCGGCATCATCATGTCCAGCAGCACCACGTCCACGTCCGGATTTTCTTCCAGCCGCTGCAATGCTTCTTTTCCGTCAAGTGCGGTTAACACATTCATTTTATAGTTTTCCAAAGATTTGGAAAGCGAGAAGATATTCCGCACATCGTCGTCGGCAATAAGCACCGTTTTACCTTGCAGGATTTCACTGAGGCCGCCCAGTTTCTGCCTGTCCGAAGCTTTTTGCGGAGCTTTTTTACTCTCTTCAACCACATGCAGGAAAAGCGAAACTTCGTCCAGCATACGCTGGTAGGAGTGGGCAGTCTTCACCACGATGGAATCCGCATATTGCTTGATACGCAGCTCTTCGGTCATCGAAAGGCTTTTTCCCGTAAAAACTATAATCGGGATATGTTCGAAGCTTGGATTCATTTTCGCCATTTCCAGCATTTCGTAAGCTTTCTTGTCGGGTATGCCCATATCCAGGATCACGCAGTCGACCTCATTGTTTTGCAAAGCCTGCAACCCTTCGTCAATGTCGCTTTTCAATTGGGAATTAATGTTGAAAGAGGACAAATAATAGGCAAGCGCTTTGGCATGCATGGAATTATCTTCCACGATAAGCACTTTCTTGCTCTGCTTACTGACTACAAACTCAATCTTTTTAAAGATCTCTTCCATCTTCTCGAAGGCAACCGGCTTATCAATGAAGTCGACAGCGCCTTTCAGCAGGCTTTCATTTTTCATGCGGTGCGATGACATAATGTGCACCGGGATGTGCCTGGTTTCCGGCTTGGATTTCAATTCGTCCATGACCTCCCAGCCGCTCAGGATAGGAAGCTGAATGTCGAGCAAAATGCCCATCGGTTTGAAGGTTTGTGCCAGTTCCAGCCCCTCATCTCCACGAACGGCCACGATTCCTTTATAGCCTTGCTTCCGGGTGTAATCGAGCAGCGACTTGGCGAACATGGTATCATCTTCCACGATCAGAATCGTTTTGTCGGCGGCCTGAATATTGTCGCGGTCGTCGGCAATGCTGGCCGGGATTACCGTGCTGATGAAACGTGCATCGTTTCCTTCCGGCTTGGTCTTTAACGCTTCTTCGCTGTGGTTCAGGAAATATGTTTTTGGCTCGCTGTTGTTTCCGGCAAAAGCTTTTGCAACAGGAATGGAGAGGGTGAAAACGCTGCCCTCATTTAATTTGCTTGACAGTTCAATCTCACCACCCAGCAGTTTAACAAGCTCACGACTGATGGACAGCCCCAGTCCGGTTCCGCCGTACTTTCTTTTTGTAGAACCGTCGGCTTGCTGGAATGCTTCGAAAATGTGCAGTTGCTTCTCCGGCGCCACGCCTATGCCCGTATCTGTTACCGCAAAGCTGAGCATATTCTCCGAGCCGGATTTGCGCTTGATATCAATGCGGACGGAACCCTGTGAAGTGAATTTCAATGCATTGGAAATCAAATTTTTAAGTATTTGTTCCAAACGCATTTTATCCGTTTCAATCACCAGGGGAACACCGTTTTCAATGTCAACCACAAAATCAAGTCCTTTTTCCCGCGCAACCGGGGCGAACAAACCTTTCAGATCGTCCACAATTTCCTTTACCGTAACATTAACATAGTCCAGCTCCATTTTGCCAGCCTCAATTTTGGAAAGGTCCAGGATCTCGTCGATCAGCCCGAGCAATCCGTTTCCGGAAGATTGGATCACGGTTGCGTATTCCACTTGTTCAGTGCTCAGGTTTTTCTCGTCATTTTCGGACAATAACCGGCTCAGTAGTAAAATAGAGTTTAGCGGTGTGCGCAGCTCGTGGGACATATTGGCCAGGAATTCGGACTTATAACGCGTCGTCAATTCCAGTTCCTCGGCCTTCTTTTGTATCTCCGCGTTCTTTTCTTCCAGCAGTCCGCTGCGTTCTTCCAGTTCTTCGTTGGTTTGTTGGAGTTCTTCCTGCTGCACGCGCAGCTCTTCTTCGGATGCCTGCAATTTCTGCGACTGTGCTTCGAGCTCGGCATTCAGATTTTCCAGCTCATTATGCTGCGTCTGCAATTCCTCAGACTGGGCCTGTGTCTCTTCCAGGAAGTTCTGCAATCTCAGGTAATCCAATGCCGAGTTGACGCCCGTAGCGATGGATTCCAGACTGCCTTCCAAAAACTGGATTTCAAGCTTGTCCGGTTTCGAAAGAAAGGCCAATTCTATCACCCCGATGCATTCATAGGCGTAAATAAGCGGCAGGATCGCCAGAGCAGCTGGCTTGGTTTCGCCGAGCGTTGACGTTACTTTCAGGTAATTTTCGGGTACATCATATACCACGATTGGTTTTTTACTATGGATCACCTGCCCGGCGAGCCCTGCTCCGGGAGTGATGGTTTCCGGCGCATTCTCCGTAGCATAACTGCTTGCTAATTTGAAGTTCCAGTCGTTATCCTGGATATAGATAGTTCCGAGGTGTGCTTTGGAATAACGCGTAATGGTTTCGATGAGGTTCGCCGCCAGTTTTTTCAAAATTCGCTCACCGCGGATCGCATCGCTGATCTCCACCATTCCGGTTTGCATCCAGTTCCTGGTGTTGAGATCATTGAATGTCTGTTCGAGGGAAGCGGTCATTTTATTCAGCGCTGCTGAGATGCGGCCAATGTCATCATCACTTTCATCCTGAGATCTTACAGCATAATCGCCTTCCGAAACCTGCCTTGTAATCTGTTCGATCCGGTTGATCCTGCGTTCTGTGGTTCTGTATTTTTCTTCTTCCAAAAGCTGCAGAGCAAGTCTCTTGTCCATATCGTTCTTGATGCGCATGTATGCAAACACCGTGATCAGGATCGAGATCAATGCGGCCACAACGAGCAGGATAGGCGTGTACTGAATGTAGATCTGCTGCTGTTCCAGTCGGGTCTGGAGAATTTTATTTTCTTCGGATTTAATGCGCTCTGTTGTCAGCCGCAGGTCGTCCATGATCTTTTTTCCTTTGACCATTTCGCGCAGCCTGCCGTTCTGATCATCTGCAAAGTTGCTATTCCGGCGTGTCTGGTCAATAATGTATTGCATTTGCCCGAATTTGGCTTCATACAATGCTTTTATTTCCCGCAGGTTTTTTTGCTGCGCCGGGTTGTCGGCGGTTAGCTCGCTAAGATTGTTGTAGCTGTTGGTTGTTTTCGCATACGCATCATTATATGGATCCAGGAATGTTGCGTCTGAGGTGATCAGATATCCTCGCTGGCCCGTTTCCGCATCCTTAACGAATGAGATAATGGATTCGGCTTCTATGAGGACCTGGTTGGTGTGGTTAACCAGTTCTGAATTATTGATAAGCTTCTGAGTGCTGTAATAGGAGGCCAAAAGGCTGAATATAAGCAGCAGAATGGAAAAGGAGAATACAATTTGTAATTGCTGAATTATCGAGTTAGAGGTTTTTTTCATCTGCGCTTATAGCTGATTTTTCAGTTTTGATTTCGTTTGGTGCCTGCTCCTGGACGAGGGGCAGTATGAGAATAAATTGAGCGCCGCGGTTCTCCGCACTTCTTGCTGAGATGACGCCATTGTGCTTGTCCATAATTTTTTTGGCAATCGCCAGCCCGATTCCCGTCCCTTCATAGCTGTTCATATTGTTGAGCCGCTGGAAAATGACGAATATCCTGTCCAGAAATTTCTCGTCGAAGCCGATGCCGTTGTCTTCAATCACGATTTTACAATATTGCCCTTCATAGTGCTCAGCTGCGTCCACGTGCTTGTCGGCAATGATCGTGGATGTCACGTTTATGACCGGCGGAATTCCTTCTTTGGAAAATTTGAGTGCATTACTGATCAGGTTTTGGAAAACCTGTCGAATCTGGCTCGGTATGGTATCGATGATGGGCAGCTTGCTGATCCTAATCTCTGCTTGCTTGTTCAGGATGATCTCGTCGAAGTCGGAAAGCAAATCGTCCAGTAAGGAATTGAGGTCGGTAGGCTGGAAGTGGGCTTTAACCGAAAGCCTGGAATAATCGAGCAGGTCACTGATCAGGCGGGACATTCTGGCCGACGAGCTGATAGACCGGTTGAGATAAGAAACGGCCTCCGCATTTTCATTCAGATACTTGTCTTTTACCAAATGGCTGAAAGTCTGTATTTTACGTAATGGCTCTTTCAAGTCGTGTGAAACAACCCAGGCAAATTGTTGCAGCTCGTGATTGGTCGTTTCGAGTTCCGAGTTTTTGTCAAGCAGCTCCTTCGTCCGGACTTCTACTTTGTGTTCAAGCAGCTCATTCGCCATTTTTTGCTGGTGAATGTCTGTAAATGTGCCTACCCAGCGTATGGTTATCCCGTTTTGAAGAATGGGGATGATTTTGATCAGAAAATATTTGTATTCCTGCGTTTCTAAATGTCTTAACCTTGCTTCGCCGGTAAATTCCTGTCCGTTCCTGAATGATGTTTCCCAGCGCTCATACAGGTTGTCTTCGGGATGCGATTCTGGAAATACGTTTGCATCCGCCGAGACCTGAAACCAATGTTCATTTACAAATTCTATTTTTCCATCCACACCAATGGTGAATGCGATCTGGGGAAGCGATTCAAGTATAACCCGCAACTCCTCCATTCTCCCGGCGAGTTCTTCCTGGGCTTTTTTTCTTATTTCAATTTCATATTGAAGCGAGTGCTGAATTGCTTTCAGCTCCTGCTGCTGTTCATAAAGTTTGTAGAAAGTCTTTACTTTAAGCAGCAAAATGTCCGCATCCACAGGCTTGGTAAGATAATCAATGCCACCGGAGGAATAACCTTTGGTAATAAATTTCTTCTCTTTGTTAACAGCGGAAAGGAAAATGATGGGTGTATCCTTAGCTTTCCCGAAACCCGAAATTGCCTCAGCAACCTCAAAGCCGTCCATGCCGGGCATCTGGACGTCCATAATGATCACAGAATAGCTGTTTTTCAGTATTTTTTTTAACGCCTCTTCTCCTGACTCCGCACTATCCGTTTTGAAATCGTGCAGTTCCAGGATTTTTTTAAGTGGAAGTATATTTTCGGGCCTGTCGTCGACAATCAGAATCATAATATGGGTAAAAAACTATCCATTCAAATCCTTGCTAATGTCAGCTGTGAAGTGATCTAGTATCCTTAAATTAAACCTGCATGTGTATACGCTGTAATTCAATTAGTTAAGATAGAGTGATAGCAACAAGTCAAAAAATTCAATGTAAGGTAATCGATATTATAGATTTAACACAAAAATCATACCAAATTTGCATCAAAAGGCACTTTTTGTTGAATTCGCGCAATGTAATGACCTAGCCTTCACGCACAATTTTTTTAAGTTCTTCCGACCACTTTTGAATGGTGATCATGGGATGAATGAAGGGTGTATTAAAATCTTCTGAAATCGAACTATATCCCTTTTCGTCGACCATTTTGATAATGGCTTGTACCAGATATTCCTCGGAAGAGTCGTAAACCGTATCCTCATTCATTTCACTTACTTTTTGCAGAAATGCCAGCATTTCCGGCTGCATGTTTTTGTCCATCTCCTTGTTGTTATGTGTCAAATAAGCGCCCTTGTGGAATATTTTCCCGAATCCATCGGTGCCGTACTGGCATAATTTTATAGCAAATTGTGTTCTCAAACAAAAATTCCGGCGAGAATGGTCTGTGTAATATATGTTCAGGCGGCTGTTTCCGCATGAGCAAGAAGGAGAATTTGTAACAAAAATTTTAAAAATGAAAAAAGTATCCAATAATACCGTTGTCAAGAAATCAGAACATAGTAACGTCATAGTATACCCCGGAGAACCCTATCCATTGGGCGCAACGTATGACGGTGAAGGAGTTAATTTCGCATTATATTCCGAGAATGCCACTGGTGTTGAGCTTTGCCTGTTCGAAAGCCAGGAAAGTGAACGGGAGCATATCAAGATTGAAATTCAGGAAGCGTCGCATCATGTGTGGCATGTGTATGTGCCTGGTTTAAAGCCTGGTCAATTATACGGTTACCGTGTCCACGGGCCTTTCGTCCCCACAGCAGGGTTCAGATTTAATCCCAATAAACTTCTTATCGATCCTTATGCAAAGTCCATTTCCGGGACAATCCAATGGCATGACGCGCTTTTCGGCTATGTGATTGGTGATGAAAACGAAGATCTCAGTTTCAGCGAGCTGGATAGCGCTCCTTACATTCCTAAATCGGTGGTGATCGATTCGGGTTTTGACTGGGAGGGCGTACAGCCACCCGAGATTCCTTATCATGATACGATCATTTACGAAACGCACGTAAAAGGTTTTACGGTGTTGAACGAACAGATTCCTGAGGAAATACGGGGAACGTATGCTGCTATGGGGCATCCGGCCACCATTAAATATCTCAAAGAACTCGGCGTAAACGCAGTTGAGCTGATGCCGGTTCACCATTTTATTGCCGACCGGCATTTGAAAGAGCGCGAACTGACCAACTATTGGGGTTATAATTCCATTGGTTTCTTCGCACCGGATGTGCGTTACAGCAGTGCCGGGACGCTTGGCGAGCAGGTGGTTGAGTTCAAAAATATGGTGAAGGAATTGCATAAGGCGGGCATTGAAGTGATCCTGGATGTGGTTTATAACCATACAGGAGAAGGTAACCATATGGGGCCGACTTTATCATTCAGGGGCATTGACAATATGTCTTATTACCGGCTTATGGAAGGCCGTTACTATATGGATTACACGGGAACTGGTAACACCCTGAATGCCCGGCTTCCGAGCGTGCTTCGCCTGATCATGGACAGCCTGCGTTACTGGATCACCGAAATGCATGTGGATGGATTCCGGTTCGACCTTGCTTCTACGCTTGCCAGAGAGTTGCATGAAGTGGACAGGTTGAGCGCATTCTTCGATATTATTCACCAGGATCCGATCATTTCGCAGGTGAAACTTATCGCCGAGCCGTGGGATATTGGTTTCAATGGCTATCAGGTAGGGAAGTTTCCGATCGGATGGGCCGAGTGGAACGGGCAATACCGCGATTGTATGCGCGATTACTGGCGTGGTGCCGACAGTATGCTCGCCGAATTCGCAGAGCGCTTTACAGGAAGTTCGGATTTATACAAAGGAGAATACCGCAGGCCTACGGCGAGCATTAACTTCATCACCGCACACGATGGCTTTACATTGAATGACCTCGTATCGTATAATGATAAACGTAATTTTGCCAACGGTGAAAACAATAACGATGGAGACGACCATAACCGCTCATGGAACTGCGGGGTTGAAGGACCATCGGATGACCCGGAGGTTAATGCATTGAGAAACAAGCAAAAACGTAATTTCCTGACAACCCTGTTTTTATCACAAGGTGTTCCGATGCTGGTTGCCGGGGACGAGTGGGGCAGGACGCAGGGCGGAAATAACAATGCTTACTGCCAGGACAATGAGATATCCTGGCTGAACTGGGACAAGGCGGATACCGAATTATTAACATTCTCGCAAAAGCTCATTGCTTTCAGTAAGGCGCACCGTTCGTTCAGAAGAAGGGACTGGTTCCGGGGCTTACCGATCAAGGGAAAAGGATTGGAGGATATTGCATGGTTCCTGCCTGATGGAAGCGAGATGCCGGAAGAAAACTGGAACCACGACTACGCCAAATCACTGGCCGTTTTCCTGAATGGCAAGGGGATCCGTCACGTGAATAAAAAGGGCGAACCGATTTATGATGATAGCTTTTATATGATCTTCAATGCGCATTATGAACCCGTTGAATACACGCTGCCTCCAAAAAAATACGGGACGGAATGGCGAAAAGTAATTGATACGAGTGAAGGCACAGTGAACGAAGAAGGCGAACTATTCGGACCAGATACGTCGGTGACGGTGGATAGCAGGTCGATCATTGTATTTAAACATGCATTGGAACAACAGAAAATATGATAGATAACGAAAAATTGATACCGGGTGTACGGTTCAACGAATTCGGTGAGGCGCAGGTGGTCGTTTGGGCTCCCGAATTAGAAGAAATTGCATTGCTGCTGGAAAAAACACAGGAGCAGCTTCCGCTAAAAAAGCAGGAAATGGGTTACTGGCTGCTGAGGACCGATGCGCTGAAACCGGGTGATCTCTACCAGTTTGTAGTAAAAGATAAGCCACAGCCGGATCCCGCATCCCTATGGCAGCCTCAGGGCGTTCACGGACCTTCCGCTGCCTACGACGTCCGTAATTTCAAATGGACCGATAAGGACCTCCCGCAACTGGCGCTGAAAGATTACATTATCTATGAGCTCCATACCGGGACTTTTACAGAGGAAGGCACGTTTGCAGCAATGGAAAGCAAGCTGGATTATCTGGTTGAACTCGGTATTAATGCGATTGAAATTATGCCTGTTTCGCAGTTTGCGGGCGCGCGTAACTGGGGCTATGATGGGGTTCTTCCTTATTGTGTCCAGGATTCTTACGGCGGGCCGGAGGCATTACAGCATCTTGTAAATGCCTGTCATGAGAAGGGAATCGCGGTTATCTTGGATGTCGTTTACAATCACATCGGCCCTGAAGGCAATGTGCTGCCGCAGTACGGCCCTTATTTTACAGATAAATACAACACACCCTGGGGCGACGCGCTCAATTTTGACTCTCCCTGGTGCGATGGCGTCCGGGAATATTTTGTCGAAAATGTGCTGATGTGGTTCCGGGACTTCCACATTGATGCGCTGCGGATGGATGCGGTTCATGCTATAAAGGACATGAGTCCTGTGCATATCTTGCAGGAAATGAGGACGCACGTTGATGAGCTGGCTCAGCAGACTGGGAAAAGTCATTACCTGATCGTGGAGATGGACCTGAACGACACACGTTACATTAATCCAATTGCAAAAGGCGGTTACGGCATGGACGGACAGTGGATAGATGAATTTCACCATGCATTGCGCGTTTCCTCAGGCCAGCAGCGAAGCGGTTACTACTCTGATTTTGAGCCTATAACATCCCTGGCTAAATCTTATAAGGACGCCTACGTATATGACGGAGGGTTTTCTGAACACCGCAAGCGCAAGTTCGGTGTGAAGGCGGATGGGAATTCCGGAGAGCAATTTGTGGTTTTTTCTCAGAATCACGATCATGTTGGAAACCGGATGCTGGGTGAGCGTACAAGTCAGCTTGTCTCGTTTGAAATGCAGAAATTGCTGGCCGGTGCTGTTTTTGTGAGCCCTTATCTGCCGATGCTTTTCATGGGTGAAGAATACAGCGAGAGCAATCCATTTCAGTATTTTGTGAGCCATACTGATCCTGAACTAGCGGAAGCTGTCAGAAAAGGCAGGAAGCGGGAGTTCGCAGCATTCCATCTGGATGGCGAAGCTCCGGACCCGATGTCTGAGGAAACTTTCAATAACTCCAAACTTCAATGGTCACTGCCGGAAGAAGGTCAGCATAAGACAATGTTGCAGTTTTACAAAGAGCTGATCCGTCTGAGAAAATCACAACCAGCATTAAGGAGCAATGATCGCGAAGCATTGGAGGTTGAGCCGAACACGGTAAATGAAACGATTACCCTGCTTCGCTGGACTTCGGAACAGCAGATTGTCGCTGTCCTGAATTTCTCTAAAACGGTACGCGAAATGTGGTTACCAGAGCAGGCAGACGGATGGAAAAAGCTGATTGCGTCGTCTGACAAAGTTTGGAATGGATTGGGGAATGTTACCGAGCCGCCGGCTGACCGACTGATTATGCTGCCGCCGGAGAGCGTTGCTATTTTTACAGATTCCGTATTTTAATCTTCATCTCATGCGGCGCCACTTCGTCGCCGCCAAAATAGGGAAGGAGCTTATAAGCAATGCCCACGCCGCCTGAACAGTGGCGTGGCATTTTTGTATCCACCCCATGGTAAGAAAATATGTAAGCATTATCCTCCAAAGCTATTTTGAAGCTGTTGGTCTCGTTCAGTTCGGCAGTGCCCAGGTCTTTTACTTCCCGGATGCCATTTGCGTAGGTATATGCATAGATGTGTATGTTGCCCTCCAACCAGTTCCAGCCGAATCTTGCACTGTTGTTTTGATGTTGGGAGCTGCAATCGGAAAATCCATAGAGCTTATTGATGTCAAACTGGTTTTCAGGAATGGCTGTCTGATAAATGCAGGAACTGTCGAAAACGACCTGAAAACGCATTGAGCTGGCTGTGAAGGGCGTATTAGCATTTTTCTCGACCTCATGGTCACCGGCTTTAATGGTGTAAGTGATAAAATCATCACCGAAGCTGGGTGTGTTGCCAATCCAGTCGCAGGATATGGTGGCAACCAGCAGAATGGCGCAAAAAAGGATTGTTCTCATAACAATGTGCTGCATTACCGGCAAAGTTTAACCGATAATCAGCTAATGAACGAATGGTTGAGCTTAAAATTGAATAAAATACAAAGTGCGTGATCAGTGTTTTGCAATCATGTAAGTATGGAATGTGAGCGGCGCGTCTTTCAGTTTCTCCCGAAACTCTTCCACATTGCTGAATTGCAGCTGTGTCATTGTTTTTGATTCAAAATTAATCTGAAAATTATCCACATCAAAAGGCCACGGAGTAACGCTGAGTTCATTTTCGGCCGGTGACCAGAGCTCATAGTTCTGCTGATCCGGCCCGGCGCTGATCTCTATTTTGCGGCCTTCGGGCGGGACAAGGTTTTGGCATAGCAACAAGGAAAATGCATCGCACCATTCGAGGATAGCATAAGCCGTTTTGATCTCTTTCTCATCCAGCTGCGCCTCTTTAAGCCATTTTTGATCCCACTTTTTGAGTTTGGCACAATATGCGGTGATCTTTTTGTCGGTTTCTTTTTCGTATAAAAACTGCAAATGCTGCGATGTGAGCAATGCGATGAATCTGCTTTTGGATAACGCGAGTTGCAGCAGCTCTTCACATTTGTCCTCATCAAATTTCCGCATCTTGAAGTTCACAGGCCCGCCATTCTCATTCAGGAGCATGTTATCGTTCACAAATTCGTTGAATGCGTCGTCATGCTCCGTTGTGGCAATGATCGTTTCCAGCCATCGTTCAGGCCTTAGGTCCTGTTTCCAGTGAAAGCAGATTTGCCCGGAAAGCAGCCCGTGCGCGCGCTGTGAGATGATCTGCCAGCCATTTTCCTGATAATTAACAATCATATTGTTAGTGAAATTTGAAATGATATATTGCAAAAAAGGCCAGGAACGAATCCTGGCCTACCTTCACAAAACTGCATTTGCACAACGGCTATTGCTGCTGTTTTTGCTGTTTTGAATTGCTATGTTGCTCTTTGTGATTATTTGTAATGTGGTCTCCTTTAACCATTTCCTCTTCCTTATGCCTGCTGTCGATATTGTCTTTATTGTCAGGCTTGCGGTTGCTCTGCGTTTGTTGCATCGATCCCGAATTTTGTGACTGTTTCATGACAATCTTTATTTGGTTATGCACATTACATTTTAAAAATTATGCCAGCGGTGCGGGCTCCTTGTTAAATTCTCTTCGAGTTCCTTCATAAAGTTCGTATTCCAGTAAGCGACAGTCTATTGTGCTGGTATAGAACTCAATTCTGCGCTTGGCTTTCAATCCGATTTTTTTCGCAAGGTCCAGGTTTCCGGTAAATACATATCCGAAATATCCGCCACACTTTTGTTTCATAAAATCGCCAATCCGCGCATATGTTTCTTCCAGCTCTGCGATTTCGCCCAGCCGGTCGCCGTACTCGGGATTGATAAAAAATACGCCTTTATTTTCTTTCGGCACTTCTGTATCGGCAAAGTCGCAGCATTCAAATTCTATGAGTTCGGCTACGCCGGCTGCGATGGCATTTTTCTTTGCATTGGCGATGGCCACATTGCTGTAATCTGTTGCAATAATCCGTAAGCCGGGCACTTCCCTTATCTGCTGTTCCAGCTTGTCCTGCTCAGCGTAATATATTTCCTGGTCGTAGCCAAGCACGTGCATAAATGCGAAGTTATCCCTGAACAGGCCCGGGCGGCTGTTGGTAGCGATCAAAGCAGCCTCAATGGCCAATGTTCCGGATCCGCACATCGGATTAATGAATGTCGAATTCCGGTCCCAGCGGCTGGCCAGAATTGTGGCAGAGGCCAACGCTTCGAGCATGGGCGCCCTGCCCGGAATTTTCCGGTAACTATGCCGCGCGAGCGAATCGCCCGATGTATCTATAAAAATTTCAGCAGAATCATTTTTCCAGAATAAGTGGATCACTGTGCCTATCAGGTCCGAACCTGTGGTTGGTCGCGTTCCTTTTTTATCGCGGAAACGGTCTACGATGGCATCCTTAACACGCAGGTTTGCAAACATGCTGTTATTGATCGTCGGGTTCTGAACATTGCTGGTAACGGAAAAATACCCTTCGTCGGCAATGATATCCTCCCAGGGCATTTGCAGCAGAAACCGGTAAACGTCATCAGGATGGTGCGCTGTGAATGAACCCAGACTATACAAAACCTGGCTTGCGCAATAGAGATTAAGGTTTAGCTTAATGCATTCATTGATAGATGCTTTGATCCGTAATCCGGTAATAAATGCTTCCTCGATATCAAATCCAAGGTCCTTAACCTCTTGTTCCAGATAGGGCGCAAGGCGTTTGTGACAAGTGATAATAACGCGGGAAGGTGTTGTGAAATATGACATGCGTGAATTTGAGCTTTCGGCGGTGAGCTCTTTTGTTTTATTTTAAAATAACAAACTTAGTGCTTTCTGTCTTAATCGCCTATATTCCGTTCAGCTCACTTTCCGTAAATGCTTTTTCACGCCCGGTTAACTTCTGGCGCGTTTTTTCAACTTCCTCAGCAGTGATTTTGTCCGCATCATTGCGCCATGATTTTCTGATAAAACTCAGTAGCTGGGCAATGTCTTCGCTAGGCATATCCTTATCGTAGCCAATGCCGGGCATATCGCCGCTTACCTCGGGCGTTTGGTACACGCGGCCATTTACTTTAACAGGACCGGTTAAGCCATAAAGAATGATGGAAATGAGCTTGTCTTTATTCCCCGTAACCCATTCCGACTGGTTCAATGGCGGAGCGAGCGACTTGATCCCAGCGCCATCTGCGCCGTGGCAGGTCTGGCAAATGGATGTGAACAATGCTTCGCCTTTGGGAAATTCCTTTTTCAGCATGTCGGGATTCCGGTTGCCGCGTGCGCTCTGCACAGTGCTGATAACCCGTTGCAATTGCTTGTTCAACACAAAGTCGGGATTGGATAGGGAAGCTGAAATTTCGGATTGGAAACTTTCTTCCTGATCCTGTAAGTTGCTGATAATGGCGTCGCTGACGTAACGGTTGTTCGGATATTTCGCAGCCAGCTTGGTAAGCAGTCCGCGGGCAGCGGTTGTATCGAATGGTTGGATGGTTTTTGCTGCAAGCGCAATGTAAGGTGCTGCTAATGTATCATTAGCATCCACCATAGTATTGAATGCCGAAGCAAATTGCTGATAGGAACCGGGCGTCATCAATACTGGCGAAACGGCAAGGCCTTGCATACGGAACTTCCAGTCAGCCTGTCTAAGCCATGCCAAAGCTTCCTCTGTTTTCAGGGAGTTAAGGCCTTCCAATGTCCATAATGCATGAATAGCAAGCAGCGGATTTGTTGTCTCCTTAATCGCTGCACGCAGAGCAGGAACGGTCTGATTATACTTCCCATCGATCAGCTTCTGTTGTGCGCGGTCTCTTACCCAGCCATTGGCATGGCCCAGCAATTTTACAAGGTCATCGGCGCCCGAGGGAATCAATACCGGTTTGGCCTTTGCGTTTTTCGGGACAATTTTATAAATACGTCCGCTGGAAAGTGGCTGTGTAAGGCTTCGCTTTCCAATCTGGTCTTTCAGATAGGGCGTCAGATAAGTTTTGTGCTGGATGATGCCGCGATACATGTCCAGAATATACATGGCGCCATCCGGTCCATTGTACAGGCTTACCGGACGGAAACGCTCATCTGTGCTGGCGAGAAATTCTTTGTTTTTATATGCCTGTTCTCCTTTAACAACATAGCCGTTTTCGCTGAGCACATTCCTTTTAATGAGGTTTGCGGAAGGCTCGGGAACGAACGCATTAAATGCGTAGCTGTCGCCAAACAGGTCGCCGCGGTAAACTACTGGCGCGGCTGCTGCAGTAAAGTTGGTCAGGCGCAGGCTGTCGTCAAGGACATTTTTCATGTAGCCGCGGTTCACGCCGGGTGTAGGATGCAATGGGAAAACGCGGTTATTGGCCACCCATTTTTCATTGTAACCTGCCACATTCTTCTGGTTTTTGTTGGAAGCACCAAGCCCTGCCGGAAAATAGTCGCCGATCAGGTTTTGCGAATTGTTGTTATAATAAAGGCGTCCGTAATTATCCTGGCTGATGCCCCACTGGCCGCGGAAATGCGTATGTTCAATTTCCCATTTGTTGCCGCGCTTGCGGTAACGCTTGTCTGATTTGGCGTTGTAAATCCAGTTGTCCAGCGCCCGGAAAAGCCCGTTAGGCTGGTGCTCAACATTACCGCCCTCGGTGTATTTCGGATCGACTAATGTTCTTTTTCCGACCTTATCATTTTTAATCTCATAAAACCAGAGGCTGGTTGGTTCTGCCACGAGTATGCCATTCTCAATAAGACAGATCGCGCGTGGAAGAACAAGGGAATCTATCACTACTGTGCGGTCGTCATACACGCCGTCTTTGTTTTTGTCGTCCAGGATCACAATGTTCCCGTTCGGAATATCTTCGCCTGTACCAATGGTGTCGGGCATATAACCCGTCATTTCCACGACCCACATTCTCGCCTTATCGTCGAACTGCATGGCAACGGGCGCACTTACAAGCGGCTCGGCGGCGATCAGTTTTACTTCAAAACCATCTTCCACCTGCATTTTTGCAATGGTCTTTTCGGGTGAAATAAATGGTGACAATGCTGAAACCTCAGCCTTGGCAGGCACTTCTTTTTCCACTTTTTCGGTAACGACCTGCTGTGAGCCGGTTTGCTTATTGGACTTACAATAAAACAATGTGACCGAAATTGTCAGGAAAAGAATATAGAATCGGGACTTTTTCATTTCAATGAATAACCTCTTTGCAGTAATGGTGAAATTAAATATAGCAGGTTGGAAGAACCAAACAATCAATCTCTTAACGCTTCTTCAACCGGTTTCATATTTTTGGTAAGGAAATGAATAATGAGCCATGCTACCAGATAGGCCAGGCCGCATATAATGAATAAAATATTGTACCCTGCACCAATGTTCCCCGCTGCCTTATAATAGTCCAGTAAAGAACCCACCAGCAATGGAAACAGCGTGGAGCCAATGGACCCGGCCATGCCGCCGATTCCTACGACGGAACTTACCGCGCGTTTTGGGAAAATGTCGGAAACAATCGTAAAAATATTTGCGCTCCAAGCCTGGTGCGCTGCTGCCGCAATGCTGATAATGCCCACGGCCACCCAGATATCAGTCGCAAATTGTGCCAGAATGATCGGTAATACAGCGATTGCAACGACCAGCAATGTCGTTTTCCGCGCCCGCAATGGTGCCCAGCCCATTTTTTTGATCAGATAGGACGAAAGATAACCGCCGCCAATGCTGCCGAATGTTGTTGCCGTATATACGACCGCCAGATGCAAGCTTGGTTTTTTAAGATCCAGTGCGAACGTGGTAGCAAAGTAGGAAGGAAGCCAGAAGAGGAAAAACCACCAGATGGGATCGGTGAGCAATTTTCCGCTGATAAAAACCCATGTCTGGGGAAGTTGGACCAGCTTAGCCCACTTGATCGGTTTTTGATCCGGTGTAGCAATGTCTTCGCTATCGCTGTGAATGTATTCAAATTCAGGCGTTTTGATTTTCTTATGTCTGGAAGGGATTTCATAGAACAACCACCAGAATATCAGCCACACGAAACCCAGCGCACCTGTAATCAGAAATGCTTCCTGCCAGCCGTAAGCGCCGAGTAACCAGGGAACCATTATGGGCGCTGCAACGGCGCCGATGCTCGTTCCGGAGTTGAATATACCGGTTGCCAATGCGCGTTCGCGCTTGGGAAACCATTCGGCTGTCGCTTTTACAGCAGCCGGAAAGTTACCGGCTTCTCCAAGGCCTAAAAGTGCCCTAACCGCTCCAAAGCCGAATGTGCTTTTGACAAATGCGTGTGCAATGGCAGCAATGCTCCAAATGATGATGGAAATAGAATATCCTAATTTCGAACCGATCCGGTCGATGAAATTTCCAAAAATGATATAACCCAGGGCATAACATCCGGCAAATACCATGACAATATTCGCATAGTCAGTTTCGGTCCAGTTGAACTCCACTTCGAGCGTGGGTTTCAGTAAGCCCAGGATTTGTCTGTCGATGTAATTGATTGTGGTGGCGAAGAATAACAATGCACAAATGACCCAACGGTAATTGCCAATTTTGGATTTTTCCATAGTGAGAGGTAAATCGATTTTTTCGGATTCAGGATGTAAAAACTGTTTGTTCGAAAAGAAGACTGTTTTTTAATCATTCTACCCCTTAAAATCATTGCGCGGCGGCCAATAAAAAAGACTCCCGCCACTAACAAGCTGGCTTGTAGCGACGGGAGAATGTATTTTTCAGAAACTTTATCTCAACATTTAACTAGTTGACAGGATAGTCCTTTTGTGCTTTTTCCAGGTCGGCCTCGTTGGTGAGGTCGAGGCGGAGCGGCGTGATGGAAACAAAATTGTTTTCAATCGCCCAGCGGTCCGTTCCTTCCTCTGCCGGCTCCATTGGAATTACCGTAAACCAGTAATGTTTCCGACCCATAGGATCAAGCGCAGGCACGATCTGGTTGTCGTATAGCCTTACCGACTGCCTTGTCCAGCGCACACCTTGCGGATCATGCGGGAAGTTGACATTCACCAGGTTCAAATGTTCATTTTGAAATAAAAGGGCCAGTGCTTTCTCAACAAAAGGATCTAATGCGTCGAAATCAGGCTCCTTATCGGTTGGCGTGCTGAGGGCAATTCCCTTCATGCCAAATAATACGGCCTGTTTGGCGGCGGCGAGCGTTCCGGAATGCCACATGGCGTTTCCCAGGTTTGGCCCCATGTTGATGCCCGAAAGCACCACATCCGGCTTGTCCCATAAGTGCTGGCCCAGCGCCACACAGTCTGCGGGCGTTCCGTTGACGCGCCAGGCGTCGATGCCGTCAAATTCGATCGGGGATTTTTTGTAAGAAAGTGGCCGGGAAGCTGTAATCGCGTGGCCCATAGATGATTGTTCTACATCGGGGGCTACCACTTTAACTTCTCCAAACCGCGCCGCAATTTTTGCCAGGGCAGCGAGTCCGGGACTGTATATTCCATCGTCGTTTGTCACCAGGATTTTCATAATGATATCTTTTTTAGGGTTCAGGGTAATAAAATTATGCCTGGTATGTTTTTTATGCCTGGTACGTTATCCTAAATACTTTCTATGAAAAACGCAAACCTTTTGCATAACCCCACAGCCGGGGATAATGATTTTTCCGAAAAGCAACTAGTGAAACAGATTGAGGCGGAAGGTTTTAATTGCGAATATTCCTCTGTAAAAGAGGAAGGCTGGGACCAGTTCAAAACAGAGACAGATTTTCTTATCATTGCAGGCGGCGACGGGACTGTAAGGCGCGTTGCCAAAGCGCTTATGGCCCGGAAGCGGCTGGACAAGCAATATCCGCTTGCCCTGTTGCCGCATGGAACGGCCAATAACATTGCTACGGCTTTGCAGATCAGCGGCAAACCCAAAGAAATTGCAAAACGCTGGCACGAAGTTCATTTGCAGCCCTTTGACATTGGTAAAGTATACGGCTTAAAGGACGACCGTTTTTTCCTGGAAGGCTTTGGCTACGGCGTATTCCCGCGCCTGATGAAAGTGATGGAGAAAATAGAGGATGAGATTGGTGATACGGTGGAGGAAAAGCTGAAAGCGGCACTGGCGGTTCTCTACGATGTTGTGCTGAACTACGATGCAAAGGAATGCAGGGTGGAAGCAGATGGCGTTTCATACTCGGGTAAATACCTGATGGTGGAAGTCATGAACATCAGGTCTATCGGGCCCAATCTGGTTCTGGCTCCTGGGGCAGATCCGGGAGACGGAGAGCTGGAAATCGTCATGATCCCGGAAACGCAAAGGAAGAAGTTGGAAACATACATTCTGGCGCTGATCAATGGTGAGGATAAGGAGTTTGACTTCACGACTGTCAGGGCAAAGAATATTACGCTGCGCTGGGAAGGTAAGGATATGCATATTGATGATGAGCGCATCAAGCTCGAAAACCCCGCTGAAGTCCGCATTGAAATTCAACCTAACATGTTGCAGTTTCTGATAACAAAACGCGCAGACCAATAACTTTTGGTTATGGTGGATAAGCAAATGTGATTGGCATAACATGCGGTGAGGAGGTAATTTTGGGACATTAAATTATTCCAAAGTTCAATCTCATCACGTTCATGATTACCACAGATATTTGCATAATAGGCGCCGGCCCCGTCGGTTTGTTCGCAGTTTTTGAAGCGGGTTTGCTGAAAATGCGCTGCCACTTAATTGATGCGCTTCCCGTAGTAGGAGGCCAGCTTGCCGAAATTTACCCTCAAAAACCTATTTACGATATTCCTGGTGCGCCGGGCATTATCGCCGAAGATCTTGTTAAAAACCTGATGTTGCAGATCGAGGAGTTCAAGCCCGGGTTCACATTGGGCGAGCGCGTGGAAGCGCTCGAAAAGCAGGAAGATGAAAGTTATATTGTCCGTACGAATGAGGGAACTGCAGTGCATTGCAAAGTTGTGGTGATTGCAGCTGGCCTCGGAAGCTTTGAGCCCAGAAAACCAGCCGTTGAAAAACTGGAATATTTCGAAGGCAAAGGCGTGCATTATATGGTCAAAAAACCTGAACAGTTCCGCAACCAGAATGTGGTGCTGGCGGGTGGCGGCGACTCTGCACTGGACTGGACCATTTTCCTTGCCGACATTGCCTCACGCGTAACACTGGTTCACAGGGGAGACACATTCCGGGGCGCGCCGGATTCAGCCGAAAAGGTTTTTGAGCTTGCCGAAAAAGGAAAGATCGACCTAATCCTGCAATCCCAGGTAAGCAGCCTGGGCGGAAATGGTGTTTTGAAAGAAATTTCGATTACAGGCAATGATAAGAACGTAACCACCATTCCCACCGACCATTTTATCCCGCTTTTTGGATTAAGCCCCAAGCTCGGCCCGATTGCCGACTGGAATCTGGGGGTTGAAAAATCGGCTGTTATAGTCGACACACTGGATTACTCCACCAACGTCCCGCGTATATATGCCATAGGCGACATTAACACTTATCCGGGCAAATTAAAACTGATTCTCTGCGGTTTCCACGAGGCGGCCATTATGATGCAGAGCGCGTTCAAATATGTGTATCCGGATCAGAAATTAAGTTTTAAATACACAACTGTCAACGGAGTTAACGCTTTTTAGCCATGATAAATATTCAAGTAGAAGATAACAACGGAGACCGTCAGGAGCTGGAAGTGCCTGTGGATATGGGGCTAAACCTGATGGAAATGCTTAAAGCGTATGAATACGACATTCAGGCGACGTGCGGCGGAATGGGACTATGTGCAACATGCCACATTGCCGTGCTGGAAGGAGGAGAAGGTTTGCCCGAACTGAACGACAATGAACTGGAAACGCTGGATACTTTGCCGGACGCCGAATCAAACAGCCGCCTGGCCTGCCAGCTCCGCTGCAATGATCAGATGAACGGCCTGGTGATCCGGTTGAAAGCCTTGCAAGAAGCGTAATTTAAGGTTATAGAATTTTGGAATATAGTGCATAAACCTTCGCCTTCATAAAGCGGAGGTTTTTAGTTTGAAGTGTATTTATATCCTAGACTTGATCAGCGGCACAACCTTATCAACCCAAAGCTGGTGCATTTTGCCCGAATAGTGAAGGTTATCACGCGCCAGCAGGGTAGGGTTCTTTAATGCTTGCCTTGAAATGGGGGTTATATCAATGAAAATGACTTTCAACTTATCACACTCTTCTTTTGCAACCAGATTGAACGCGTCAATTTCTTTGGTAATGTTCGCACGGTCACTTTCTCCGTAGGGCGTTGTGCCCCAATCCGGAATTGACAGCACAAAAACGTGATCCACTTTGCCGCTGGCTAGCGCGATGCTTTTGGTCAGCAAAATGCGAAATTCGGTCCTGTACTCGTCAATGCTTTTGCCCTGAAACTGGTTATTAACGCCAATCATGAGCGACACCAGATCATAATCCGTCGCGGGTTTGGCATTATCAACTGAAAAAATAAGGTCCCGCGTCGTCCAGCCTGTGGTGGCAACAATGTCCGGTGAACGAAACTGAATTCCATTCTCTTTCAAGCTTTTAACCAATAAAACCGGCCAACGCTCGGCTTCCGTAACACTCTGCCCGATTGTATAGGAATCGCCTAAGGCAAGCATTTTTGCACCAGGTTCGGTGCTGCCCGGATTGTATGCATTACCGGGATCCGCTTTTTTGCTGCAACTGGTAAGCAGCGCGGTGCATAAAAAGAATATTTGAAGAAGCTTCATCTCGATTGTTTGTTTACAGGAGTGCTTTGCGGTGGTTCCAATTCAAAAAAATCACCATTAAATGTATGTTTTTTGCCCGTGCCATCGGTCATTTTGGTACTTTTGAGCGTATTTAATCTCGTTGAAGCCGCTTATGACCATTTCAGAACGGTGATTCGGGCGATTTAATTTTAGCAGATAATGACTTATTGTTTAGGGATAAAAGTGAAAGAAGGGCTTGTGGCATTGGCCGACACCCGCATTACAGCTGGCACCAATACGACTGTAAAAAAGAAGATGTATGTAACGCAAAAGGATAATTATTCGCTTTTTATCATGACCAGCGGACTGCGTTCCGTGCGGGACAAGGCGGTGCATTATTTCGAAGAGCTGATCAGCGAGGGCGTTGTTTATAATAAGCTTTACAAAGCTGTGAATGCGTTCGGAGAGCAGATTAAGCGTGTTGCAGAAGAGGATAGGGCGTCGCTGGAACGTGCAGGATTGAAATTTAACCTGAACACCATCGTTGGTGGACAATTGAAGGACGATACGGATCACAAACTGTTCCTGCTTTATTCCGAAGGGAACTGGGTGGAACTCGACGAAGGTTCACCCTATGTGATCATCGGAAACTCCGGTCAGGGAAAAGCCATCCTGAACCGCGTGTTGAACGGCGAATCCACCATGAAGCAGGCCTTAAAAGCTGGTTTCCTCTCGTTTGACTCGACGCGCGTTAGTAATAATGATGTTGATTTTCCCATTGACGTGGTCCTTTACAAAAAGGACAGCTTCAAAATTGTTGAACATCGTTATGAAAAGAAAGATCTGGAACAGATTTCAGATATCTGGGCCGATAAGCTGAAACAAGCGCTCGACGACATTCCCGAAGAATGGATGGATCAGAGTTTCGAGAAAATAGTATAAACAACAAAGGCTGCCCATTTGGGCAGCCTTTGTTGTTTATAAGGTCATGTGAATTTCTAAACGGGATATTTATGAACCCGGACATTAGGTAGGTCTTACATTCTTTCCTTGCCGTTTGGCGATGGAAAGCAGTAATGCGGGGAGGAGAATAAGATTTGTACACATGGCGACCAGCAGGGTTATGGAAACCATCACACCCATCGCCGCCGTTCCTCCGAAGCTTGATGCCGCGAAAATAGAAAATCCGCAGAATAAGATCACCGCCGTGTAAATCATGCTAAGCCCGGTTCCGAAAAGGGATTGCGTTACAGCCTGTGACGGCGTAAGGCCGTTCTTATGCAACTCCTCGCGATATCGCGTCAGGAAATAGACAGTGCCGTCCGACGCAATGCCGAATGTAATACTGAAAATTAAAATAGTGGTTGGCTTGAAATAAATGCCAAAATAACCCATAATCCCGGCTGTAAGGGCCAATGGGATTAAACAAGGCAGCTTGGAAAGCAAAATGATCGGGATGGACCTGAAAAGCACCATGCCGACAATGGCGATCAGAACGATCGCGATCAGCAAGCTTTCATACAGATTACTAAGCAGATAATCATTGCTTTTAAGGAAAACAAGGCTATGACCTGTAAGGCTCACTTTGTATTTTTCAGGACTAAATATGGAATCCACTTTGGGGCGGATTTTTTGCATCAGCTCCTTAATGCGCTCAGAACCAACGTCGGCCATTTGAAAACTGACACGTGTAACGCTTTTGTCCTTGCTCAAAAATGCATTCAACTGCTTCGCAGCGCCCTGCTGGTCCTGCACGTAACCAGTAAGCTTATTCAGTTCTAAAACGCCTGGTAATGCATAATATTTAGCATCGCCGCCCCGGTAAGATTGGTATAAAAACCTTGAAGCTTCCACCACCGAAAGAGGTTTGGAAAACTCAGGGAACTTGGCCATCTCATTCTGGAAAGCCTTTATTTTATAGAGCACTTCGGCCTGGTCAGCGAAAATCCCGTTTGGCTGTTTGGTATCAATCATCACTTCAAACGGCAGCACACCATTGAAGTTTTTCTCAAAGAATCTCAAATCCGTATAAACGACATCTTTCTTGGGAAGATCGTCAACAACGTAACCGATGGTCTTTATTTTCGTCATTCCAAAAGCCGAAATGATGATCAGCAAAACCATCGCCATGTAAATTTCCTTACGGCGATTATGCACCAGGTAATCGATTTTTCGAAGGAAACCGGAGGCCCATTTTCCATCGAGATGTTTCAGATGGCGCGCTTTTGGAACGCTCATATAATGCAATGTGATCGGCAAAAGCAGCAGGCAAAGCACATAAGTAGCCATTACACTGATCGCCGCCACAACGCCGAATTCGACAAGCAAAATGCTGTTTGTAAAGTAAAATACGCCAAATCCAATCGCGGTGGTCATGTTGGCAAGGAACGTCGACAAGCCGATCTGCCGGATCATTTCAAGCAAAGCTTCGTCCTTATTATTATGCGATCGGAGCTCTGCCTGGTATTTATTGATTAAAAAGACGCAGTTAGGAACACCAATTACGATCAAAAGCGGAGGAAGAAGGCCGGTAAGGGCAGTGATTTTGTAATTAAAAAGGTGCAAAATCCCGACAGAAAACACAACCCCGATCAGCACCACAACAATGGATAACAATGTTAGTCTGAGCGACCTGAAAAACGCCCAAAGGATCAGTAATGTCACAAAAACTGCCAGTCCCATGAATAACTCCATTTCGCCGGAGATCTTTTTCATGTTTACCGTGCGGATATAAGGCATCCCGGAATAATGCAGATCCGCCTGATATTTCGTCCCGAATTCTTCGGCCATTGCTTCAATGTCGCTGACAATAGTAAGCCTGCGCTTTGAATTCAGTTCTTTGTCGTTGAATGTTACGACGATGAGCGTTGCATTGGTTTTACTATTGAGGACCAGTCCCTCGTAAATGGGCAGGTTGGCGATTTCTTTCTGAATGCTGTCCGCCTCGGCCTGCGTGGACGGAATTTGCTTGATAACCGGCGCGACGTCAAACTTTCGGAGGCTATCGTTACGGTTGATCTTATAGACATTTGCAAGTGCTAGCACATTTTTGATGCCCTCGGTGTCCTTAATGCGCTGAGTTAGCTTGCACCAGTCGCGAAATTTATTGATCTCAAAAAGCTGCGGATCCTGCCAGCCGATCACCATCACGCTGCCGTCTTCTCCGAAGAGTTTCCTGAAATCCTGATATTCTTTTTCAACCGGATCGTTGGAAGGCAATATTCGTGCAAAATTGTAAGAGAGTTCGATCTTGCTGGCCTGATATGCCATGAAAACCGTTGAAACAAATACCAGTGCAACCCACAAAAGCCGGTAGCGGATAATGTAAGTTGCTATTTTATTCCACATAATAAATTAGTCAGTTCCACAAAAAGGTGCAAATATACGGACAGGGAAGCGAAAGTGAGACTTTTCACGAGATATATCCGGCTTTGAAGATGTTTACAAAAGACGATCCAATTGACATTTAGAGACTTTGCAAACCGGCAATTTTTTCGAGATGATGGTAACCAATGCCAAAATACTGCTTGGCCTCCTGAATCTTTTTAAGTATTCCCGGCTGATCAGCGATGTTGCGCTTGTCTTTTGTGCCAACAATCATGACATTTTTCGGTGTGTGGGCGTCAGAAATGAATTCAAAAACTTTGGTTTTATATCCGAAGTATTCCAGGATCATTGCCCGGATCCCGTCCGTAACCATCTCAGCCTGCCGTTCGAGGAATATCCCGTATCGGGTAAGAAACTGAACATCGTTCCCGGTTTTGCTTTTTTCCATTTCCCGGCGGATCTGTTTGTGACAACAAGGCGCCACAACGATCAGGTCTGCGCCGGCGGAAATGCCTTTGAAGATGGCATCGTCCGTGGCTGTGTCACATGCATGAAGCGCAATGAGAAGATTAACGTTCTTGCTGTCAAAATTTTCAATTGTCCCTTCCTCAAAATGCAGATTTTCAAAGTTTGAATGCTGCGCGATCTCGTTGCATAATGCCACAAGGTCCTGCCGGAATTCCACACCCGTAACATGCGCGTCGACATGCAGGACGTTTTTCAGGTAATCGTAAAGGGCGAATGTGAGATAACCCTTTCCTGAGCCCATATCGGCCACATTAAGCTGCTTATCGGTAGGTATTTCTTTAATCAGCGCGCTTAAAATTTCAATGTAATGATTGATCTGCCGAAATTTGTCCTGCGCCTTTTTGAAAACATTCCCGTCTTTGTCGGTAATGTTCAGCTCATGCAAATAGCTTTTATTCTCGCTGCTGATCAGCCTGCTTTTGCTGTGATCGTGTTCAGGAAGAGGCACTTCCTTTGTATCGGTAACTTTCTTTTTAAGGGTAATTTTGTTGTTTTTCAAAATCTCGAATTGCAATTCTTCTGCTTCGGTGAAGAGTGTGCCAACGTGGAAGTCCTTTGCAATAAGCTCTTCAAAAAGTGTTCTGGTTTCGTCCAGACTGTAATTTTTGACAATGTCCCTTGTTTTATATCGGTAAGTAAAACTGAACTTCTCTTCTTTTTTAATCAGAACCCTTCTCACATAAATGTTTTTCAGGTTCTCCTCAGATCCCTTGTAATTCCCGAGGGAGAGCTTTATAAAGGAATTGTTTGAAATACTCTGTTCAAATGCGTTAATAAATTCTTCTACTCTTGGCAAAATATTCATAGATAGGGATGCTCTTGTTCGTTAAATCAGGGTCTTCGGGATCTCAATGTCAACTTTCAGTCCCTTGGGCTGCTGACTGATGATCTGCACTTTCCCGCGCAGACTTTCTACTCGGTTCTTCACATTTTTAAGCCCTACACCTTGCCGCGAAGGCTCCACCATGCCGTTGCCATTGTCAATGATCGTCAGGTGAATGTTTTTGTTTTCGGTGAGGTTAATGCTTGCCTTGTTCGCGCCGGAATGCTTGATAATGTTGTTGGTGAGTTCCAGAACAATGCTGTAAAGCTCAAATTCCGTCTTGTTATTCAAACGATGCGACATGCCGGAAACGTTAAAACTGAATTCGATATTCTTGTTCTCGTTCATCTTGTCGATCAGCCGGTGCATTGCCATCACGAGCCCGTGCTCTTCCAGTTCGGGCGGCATCAGGTTGTGTGACAGGCTGCGTACTTCCCGGTAAGCTGCGCCTACCATCTGATGTACGCTTTCGTAGATTTTTTGCTCTTCCGGTGAAAGCACTTTTTTATCAATACCAAACAAATACCAGTTCAATGAGGCAAGCGTTCCGCCCAGGTTGTCATGGAGTTCGGCTGCAACACGTTTACGCTCAATCGCTTGCCCACGCGCCATCGCTTCGCTGATCTCCGCATTCTTCCTGCGCAGTTTCTTGTTATTAAACCAGAGAAATGCAGCAAATGCAATGATCAGACATGAAAAACCAATCAGAAACCGCTGCACAGTGCGCTGCTCGGCAATGATCTTATTCTGAATTTGCGAGTCCATGATCTGATTGTCATAGCTCAGCTGAAACATGGTGTATTGTCTCTGAACATATTCCGTGTGAAGCATACGCCGGTTGAAGATCACCTTTTCCATGTAATCCAGCGCTTCCCGGAACATTTTCTTGTTCTTATAAGCCCGCGCGAGCGATAGTAACGCCCAGTTGGTTTGCTGCGAAGAGTGGAATATTGTTGAATAATCCAGCGCGCGTGCGGCAGTCGTGATCGCCAGCTCATTCTGATTGCTCAGGCAATAAATGTTGGCCAGATCATTCAGTACATTAAGCTCTCCGTAACGGTTGTTTATTTTCTGAAACAGCACAAGCGAGCGTTTCAGCAAATCCTCCGCTTGTTCGCGTTCTTTCCGGATGACGTGCAGGTAACCCCGGTTTTGGAGCACCGTAGCCCGGCCCCAATCCGAGTTCATCTTGTCAAAACGCGCATAAGCCTGCTCATAATAGGGGATCGCCTCTGCAAACAAGCTTTTTTCCCGGTAAGAATTTCCCAGGGCATTGATGCAAGTCGCAGCCGAGCTATCCTCGCCAAGCTCTTCAAAAATGGCGATGGCCTGCCGGTAATTTATCTGGGCGGAATCCCACTGCCGGTATTCGGAATAGCTTTCGGCAAGGAAATACTTTGAGTAAGCTGTGTAAAAGGGCAGGTCTTTGGACAGCGACATGGTTTCGTTAGAGAGCTCCCGGAGCACGTCATAACTGCCATCCATCAGATAGTAAGTGCTTAATAAATTGTAAGCGAGTATTTTACCTTTGCTCCACCGGTGTTTCTGTGAAAGTCTCAACACATGTTTGGAATAAAACATGGCCTTTTCAGCATCCTGAAACAAATACTCTTTCGCGAACTGGTGATATTTTAAGATCAGGACGGTGTCTTCTGCAAAACCCTCGACGGGGACAGCTTCAACGACGTCTTTCTTTGCACCAACACTATCATTATGGTCAGAAACAGAAGTACAACGACTCCCGCTTACCAGCGTTGCCAAAGACAAGATCGTTAAAAGTCTGTACAAATTACCCATAGACTAAACTGCCGCTACGGGTAAAATGGGCCACCAGAAGCAGCAAGTGTAGGTTTTCATATAGGTCGTCGAGTGTAGATTAGAGATCCAAAGATAAAAAGTAATTATAAAAGCGCAGGACTATCGTGCCTTAAAAGTGAGGGATGTGGTATATTTCCCGCAAAAAATTACAATTTACTTACAAAAGGGTTGTCTTTTATATAAAACCGGTAAAGCAACTCCTTACCGACATTGATTCCAATGCGTACAGACGATCCGATTTCAAGATCCTGCACTTCCCGATCCTGAATGTACAGCCGCGCGCCAGTCAATAATATGTTGTTGTGCAACGATCTTTCTATACCCATGGCCCTTGCCAGATTTCCCGGACCTTTGCACAACTCATTTACTTTCAACTGCTTCGTGCGGATTTTCGGGGCCGTCTTTCCGGGGATCAGCGACCGGCGCAATTCCATCAGCTCAATGCCTTTTACTGGCTGCAATGCGCGGATCAGCACTGCCTCGCCGATGCCTTCGTGGTTGCTGACCACATTAAAACATTCGTACATACCGTAGATCAGATATACGTAGCTCGTGCCCGCAACCCCATACATCGGTTCCGTACGCGCCGTGCGCCTGTTGTATGCGTGACAGGCAGGATCATCGGAAAGATAAGCTTCGGTTTCTACGATAATCCCGCTGGTAACGCCATCCGGACTCTCATGAACGAGCTCGCAGCCCAGTAATTTCTCCGCCAGCGAGCGCGTGTCATAAGCAGCGTAAAAAGATAATGGCAGTATGCTATCCGGCACCGGTTAGATAATGTTCATGGTTTGTTCCTTGATCTTTTCAAGCTCATCCTTCATTTGAACAACCAAATGCTGGATCGTCGCATCATTCGCTTTCGAGCCGATTGTATTGATCTCACGGCCAATTTCCTGTGCTATGAAGTTTAGCTTTTTACCGTTGCTTTCAGGCGATTGCAATGTTTCTGTGAAATAAGTAAGGTGGTTGGCAAGCCTGATTTTCTCTTCTGAAATGTCAAATTTCTCTACATAATAAATCAGTTCTTGTTCAAATCGGTTAGTATCAAAGTTATCATCTGCAAGAAGCTCCCTGATCTGCTTTTCAAGCCGCTCGCGAACAGCCGGAATTCTTAATTTGTCTTGCTCGGAAACGCTGTTCAGCAAAGTTTGAATGGTGTTAATATACTCTGTGAACTTGTCAGAGGTCATTTTCCCTTCCTGCTCCCTGAAAACCGAGCATTTGCGGATCGCTTCCATCACAGCCACTTTAATCTGCGTCCAGTCATTTTCTTTGCTGGAATCATCCACCGTTTCGTTATTATAAGCATTAGGCATTTGCAACGCAATGCGGAACAATTCCGTAAAATCCGGACTGAACCCAATGGCTGACGCAGTATCAGAAAGGTCTGTATAGTAGGCATTTACCAGCGCTCTGTTAACAGAAGTTGAAGCAACTGTTTTTCCAACCGGCTGAACTGTCAATGTAAACTCAACTTTACCGCGTTCAAGCGACTGAGTGAGTAAGTTGCGGATCTCGATTTCGCGTTCAGAAAACTGCCTTGGAATGCGGCAGTAAATGTCCAGAAACTTAGAATTTAGCGTTTTTATTTCAACCGTAACATTTATGGAATCGGATTCGATGTTGGATACACCGTATCCGGTCATTGATTTTAACATTGGTTTTTGATCTAGGTAAAATGGATGTAAAGCACCGCCCCGTAAGCCGGCCGCCGAGTGTTAGTTATTAAACCGCTGCTTTCCCCCGGACTTGGCAGGATGCTGGCTTTCAGATTGTTGTGGTTTTGAAATTAATGCGTGCTTGTTAATATCCTCGTTCACCACCCGGAACCTGGAAACGTCGCATGCCAGGTAAATGGCTTGAAGCAATGAGCCGGGTTCTGCTATATTTTTGCCTGCAATGTTGTAGGCCGTTCCATGATCCGGAGAAGTTCTTACCGCCGCAAGTCCGGCTGTGAAGTTCACACCTTCATTGAATGCCAGGGTTTTAAAAGGAATCAAACCCTGGTCGTGATACATGGCCAAGACGGCGTCGTACTGCTTGTAAGTAGCGGCAGCAAAGAAGCCATCTGCCGGGAAAGGACCGAAAACAAGGTTGCCTTTTTCTTTAAAATTCTTGATTACGGGCGTAATGACATCTATTTCTTCGTTTCCCAGCAAACCATTTTCCCCTGCGTGCGGGTTAAGCCCCAGTAAGGCCAGTTTGGGTTTTTTTATTCCAAAATCGCCTTTCAATGATTGCAGCATCTGCTCAATTTTAGCCGTCAGCTTCTCGGTTGTAACATTGGTGCTGACCTTGTCAAGCGGAATGTGCCCAGACAGAACACCAACCCGAAGTTCGCCGGAGACCATAAACATTAACGCATCTTCTTTGCCGAAAGACTGCGCCAGAAACTCCGTATGACCAGGAAATTTGAAATCTTCACTCTGAATGTTGTCCTTATTGATCGGCCCTGTTACCAGCGCCTGGATTTTTCCTTCTTTCAGGTCTTCGACGGCTCTTTTCAATGATGCAAAAGATCCTTGTCCTGCCTCCGGGGTTATCTTTCCTGGTTGGATTTCGGTTTGATGGTCGTGCCAGCAAGTGATGACGTTAGTAAGTTTCGGATTGGCCTGATCTGCTTTTTGAATGCCGTGTAACGTCCATTCTTTCATTTCAAACAGATTTCGATACTGGTTAAGCACGCGCAACGATCCGTAAATGATGGGTGTGCACAATTTTGCTAACTGATTCCCTTCTAATGCTTTGAGTATAACTTCCGGCCCGATTCCGTTGTAATCGCCTAATGTAATTCCTATAACAGGTTTATCGCTGATTTGATCGCTCATGTAGGTTTAATGCTGTTGTAACTGTTCTTCTGAGTAATTCTGTATTACTTTTGCGCAATGTCTGACCGGCAAGTTACAAAAAATCCCGTGCTCCTATGAAAATCCTGATCGCAGACTCTATGCATCCCTCGCTTTTTGAAATGTTACGGGATGAAGGCTGGGATTATTCCTATCACCCGGAATTCCGCCGGGAAGATATTTTAGACAACATTGCGGGTTATGAGGGGCTCATGATCCGCAGCAAGACGAATGTTGACGAAGAGATGCTTGCTGCGGCAACCGAGCTGCGCTTTATAGCCAGGGCAGGAGCAGGGCTCGACCTGATCGATCTGGAAGCCGCTGCAAAGCGCAGCATAGAAGTTTTCCACGCCGGAACTGGGAACCGCGATGCCGTGGCTGAACATGCAGTTGGAATGCTGCTTGCCCTTTTTAACAACATATTACGGGCCGACCGCCAGGTTCGCAGCGGAATATGGGACCGGGAAGGGAATAGAGGCGTGGAGCTTATGAAAAAAACCGTGGGCATTATTGGCTACGGAAACAATGGTTCTGCCACTGCCAAGCGACTGAGCGGATTTGGCTGTCGCGTGCTTGCGTATGACAAATACCGTGACAATTACAGCGACGCCTACGCCACTGAATCCGGTCTGGAAGAGATTATGCAGCAAGCGGACGTTATAAGCCTGCACATTCCATTGACGGAGATTACGCGTTATATCGTCAATGATGATTTTGTAAACAATATTTCCAAACCATTTTACTTGCTAAATCTTTCCCGGGGTGAAACTGTGAGCCTTGACGCAGTTGTCAATGGATTAAAGTCCGGTAAGATCCTGGGTGCTTGCCTGGATGTGTTGGAAAATGAAAAGATCAGCAAACTGACGGACGCGCAACAGGAGACATTCGATTACCTGCGTGCCTCAGATAATGTAGTGCTCACCCCGCACATTGCAGGCTGGACACATGAGAGCTACGTACGTATCAATGAAGTGTTGATTGAACAGATACGGAGCTGGATCTGACCAAAACAGCGACTGTCAACAAACCAAACAGCAACTGTCACAGTCAAAACGGAACCGGCTATAAACAAATATGCCGACCAAAGGTCGGCACGTTTGCATCTATTAGCCATGAAAAATAAAATACTTACTTACCAAGTGTACCTCTCAGTGCACGTGGGATCTCAACTGAAGCAATCGGGTTGCTTGCGGCTGTTAATATAACGAAATTTTCAGCCTTAACTGCACCAACCTTAACAGATTTTCCTAAATCCAGCTCAGTTACATCAACATCTACGTAGTCTGGAATGTTCTCAGCCAAACCTTGTACACGCAATTTACGCAATTTTTGGTTCATTTTACCACCTTTCATAACACCAGATGATGTACCAGTCAATTTAACGGGAACGTCAACTTTAATTTCTTTGCCGTCAACGATCTGCAAGAAATCCGCGTGGATCAATGAGTCGTTAACAGGGTGAAATTGTCTTTCCTGCAAGATGGCATTATATAGAGTACCCTCGATATTGAGCGTAACATTAAAAATATCCGGTGTGAAAAGCAACTCGCGGAACAACATAGCCGGTGCATAAAAATGAACCTGCTCAGCTCCACCATACAGCACAGACGGAACATAACCTTGTGAACGTAGTTCGGTCGCTTCCGTCTTGCCGAGATTCGCTCTTTTAAACCCTACAATCTCATGCGTTTTCATAAGAATATTTAATTAAGAAGATAAAAAATAAAAAAATTTACTGATAATTTATAAACAAAGAACTAATAGATTCATGATCACGGATACGGCCTATGGCTTTTGCGAATAATTCTGCAACCGACAACACGCGTATTTTATCATTCTGTTGCTTCAAAGGAATCGTATCAGTGATAATCAGCTCTTCCAAAACAGAATTGGCAATATTTTCGTGCGCTTTACCCGACATAATCGCGTGGGTACTAATGGCCCGCACAGAATTGGCCCCTTTTTCGATAATCAATTCAGCAGCTTTGCAAAGTGTGCCACCGGTGTCAATCAAATCATCCACCAGTACAACATCCATGCCTTCCACATCCCCGATCACCTGCATACTCGCGATTTCATTTGCCCGTTTCCGGTGCTTATCGCAAAGGATCATATCAACATTCAAAAACTTCGCAAAATTACGCGCCCTGGCTGCTCCACCCATATCCGGCGATGCAATCAGCAGGTTTTTGAGGTTCAGGGATTTAATGTAGGGAACGAAAATAGACGTTCCTTCCAAATGGTCAACAGGGAGGTCAAAAAAGCCCTGGATCTGTCCTGCGTGCAAATCAACTGTCATCAGACGATCCACGCCCACAGAAGTAAGCAGGTTAGCAACCACTTTCGCAGCAATCGCCACACGTGGCTTATCTTTCCGGTCCTGCCTAGCGTAACCAAAGTAAGGAATTACCACAGTCACATAATGAGCAGAAGCGCGACGTGCGGCATCCACCATTAAAAGCAATTCCATCAGATTGTCAGCCGGAGGAAAAGTGGATTGGATCAGGAAAACGTCGCACCCTCTAACCGATTCTTCGAAGCTGGGCGAAAGCTCTCCGTCACTGAATTTCCTTAATGTATAACCTCCCAGCTCTTTGCCATAATACCTGGCAATGTCTTTGGCCAAATATTCGGATTGACTTCCCGAAAATATTTTTACTGTATTAAATGAACCCATTGGCCAAACTGAAATTTGCGCAAAATTAAATAAAATCGATCAGATACGGTAATATCTGGTCAAAAAAGTATGGTAAAGTTTCAAACAAAGCCACCCGACCGTCAGGCCGATCATGCATCCGATCACAATATCTGCGGGATAATGTACGCCTACATAGACCCTGCTATACGAATAAATAGCGGCCCAGATGAACAGGAACCACATGTACGGCAATTTTGTCCGTAAAAAAGCAAACCAGGTCATTGCCACAGCAAAACTTGTGGAAGCATGCGATGATGCAAAACCATAAAGTCCGCCGCAACCCGTGACCTGATGCACCAAACCCTGCAATTCGGGTTCGTGACAAGGCCTGTACCGAACGAAATAAGGCTTCATAAATCCGGATGTGATCTTATCAGCAATGATCACTGCAATCAGCACTACGGCGAGCTCTGCCAGTCCTTTTTTCCAATCCTTTCTTAAATGGACTGCAATTAGGACAGTGTACATGGGAATCCACGTGTATTTGTATGTGATCCAATACATTAAGGTGTCGAGCCAGGGCACATGCTGACCGTTTAACCAGAGAAAAAGATCCTGGTCGGAATTGATCAGCATGTCAACGCTTTCTGTCATGAGCTGAAACCGAGAACTTTACGGACTTTCGCAATCGTTTCCTGCGCAATAGCGCGCGCTTTCGTCTCGCCCGCTACAAGGATGGCTTCCAGCTCCTGCTCGTTTTCCATATAATAGTTGAAAATGCGGCGTGGCTCAGCGAATTTTTCCAGCATACATTCCAATAATGCTTGTTTGGCGTGCCCGTAGCCGTAACCGCCATTCAGATAGTTCTGACGCATGGTGGCAACGTCGCTTTCAGGGGCGATGAGGCTGTACAGCTTAAATGTAATGTCTGTTTCGGGATCCTTTGGTTCTTCCAAGGGCGTGGAGTCAGAAACAATCTTTTTAATCGATTTTTTCAACTCGTTTTCCGGAACGAATATATCAATGTAGTTGTGGTAAGACTTACTCATTTTCTGGCCGTCGACACCCGGGATCGTCATGATGCGCTCATCTATTTGCGGTTCGGGCAATACCAGCATTTCCTCTCCGGCGATCTGATTGAAGCGTGTGGCAATGTCCTTTGTCATTTCCAGATGCTGCTTCTGGTCTTTTCCTACCGGAATAATGTTCGCATTATAAAGCAAAATATCCGCAGCCTGCAAAACCGGGTAAGTGAACAAGCCAGCATTCACATCTGCCAGCTTCTCTGATTTTTCTTTGAAAGACGTCGCATTCGCCAGCATTGGGAACGGCGTGAAGCAATTGAGATACCACGCCAGTTCAGTATGTTCCTGAATCCTGGACTGTCTCCAAAAGACGTTTTTCTTAAAATCGAAACCGAATGCTATCCAGGTTGCCGCAATAGCACGGGCATATTCATGCCTTAATTTTCCATCTTTAATAGAAACAAGCGAATGAAGGTCAGCGATAAAAAAGAAGGATTCATTGTCAGGGCTTCTTGAAAGTTCAATAGCGGGAACGATAGCTCCCAAAATATTCCCCAGATGGGGCCTTCCACTACTTTGAATGCCTGTTAGGATTCTGGCCATTTATATATTGTTACTTATTATTTTATTGATTCGACAAAAAAACGAATGTCTTTAAGAGAAACTGTTTCTCGCTCAGATTTGTCATAAATGTCAAGAAGAAACAACTCGTTGTTTAGGATTTTGAAATATGTTATAATCCGCATTCCGCCGCTTTTGCCTTTGCGTTTACTTTTTACTTGCCAACGAATTTTGAAAATCTGTGATCCGAGCGGTGTGCCAGTTGTGGGGTTCGCGGATAGAGTTTCAATAAGAGACTTTACGTCTGTTTCTAGTGATGCATATTTTTTTGCAAGTCTTTTATACTCTCTTAAAAATTCATGTGTGTAAGTGATTTCAATCATTGGTAACGAGCTTTAATCTTTGAATAGATCGTTTATGTCAGGTTTGGGCAATTTGCCTTCTTCCATGAGCTTTACTTCTTTTAAAGCCCTGGTAAGCGATTCAAATAGCCACTGCTTGTCTGCTTCCTTTTTATCTGCCTTTGCTTTCAAGTCCGGCAGGTCTTTATTTAGCCTGGAAACAGCAGGCTTCTTCTTCTCTTCTTTGGACAAAAATGGACGGTTCATAGCTTTCTCCTGATTATCAGTTTTTAAGAGATTTTCCAATTTCTAATTTGTCAAAATTCGTTAAATTGAATCACAAAACGTAGTAAATTTGAATTTTATAGCTTCACCAAGATACGATGGAATCCAAAACACTTCACTTTTTAAGTCAACTAGCCGAAAATAATAACAGGGATTGGTTCCAGCAAAATAGAAAGGATTACGATGCAGCAAAGGCGGATTTGGAGCAACTGGTCGCTTACCTGATTCAGGAAGTAGGCAAGTTTCAGGATCTGGGCAATTTGCAAGTCAAAGAATGTATTTTCAGGATCAACCGCGATATCCGGTTTTCAAAAAATAAAGCACCATACAAAAATAACCTGAGCGCGGGCATCGGCCCGGGTGGAAAGGGCTCCGGGAAAATCGACTATTATCTTCAAATACAGCCAGGTAACAAGACGTTTCTGGGCGGCGGCATGTGGGAAACCACACCCGAGCAACTGGCCAGATTTCGTCAGGAGATCGATTACAATGCGGATGAGTTGAAGCAGATTATCCATGACAAAGAATTTCATGCCTATTACCCGAACATCGAAGGCGAGGCTTTGAAAACGACGCCAAAAGGTTACGCCAAAGATCATCCGGAGATTGAGCTCCTGAAACAGAAGCAACTTTTTTTCTCTCACACTTTCACAGATAAAGAAGTGGCTTCCAGGGACTTTGGAAAAATGGTCGTAGAAGGCATTTCAATCCTTAAACCTTTTACGGATTATATGAATTATGTTATATATGAACAGCCTGCGGAGTCCTGAATTTAAGTGCCTGCCTTTCTGATTAGTCCACAATTCCAATTTACATTTTAGCGTATGCAATTTTCACACTTGCACTGCCACACCCAATTTTCTCTTCTCGACGGTGCGGCGGATATAAAAAAGCTTTTCAAAAAGGCCAAGGAAGACAATATGCCTGCCGTTGCCATCACGGACCATGGAAACATGTTTGGCGTGTTCGAATTTGTGGCGGAAGGCAATAAGCAGGGCATTAAGCCGATTGTGGGATGCGAATTTTATGTGGTGGAAGACCGGCATATCCGACAGTTTACAAAAGATAAAAAGGACGTCCGGCATCACCAATTGCTGCTGGCGAAAGACGAACAGGGATATAAAAACCTGGTTAAAATGTGTTCGCTCGGCTTTATAGAGGGAATGTACGGCAAGTATCCGCGGATTGATAAAGAGCTGATTGTCAAGTATCATAAGGGACTTATTGCCACGACTTGCTGCATTGGAGCTATTATTCCGAAGACCATTTTAAAAAAGAGTGAAGAGGAAGCGGAGAGGGAATTTAAATGGTGGCTGGATCTGTTCGGTGACGATTTCTATGTGGAATTGCAACGCCATGAGATCTTCGATCAATTAATTGTGAATCAGGTTCTTGTTAAATTTGCCAGGAAATATAATGTTAAGATCATCGCCTCCAATGACTCGCATTATGTGGATCAGGAAGACTGGAATGCGCATGATATCTTGCTGTGTATCAATACGGGCGATAAGCAAAGCACACCTTCGGCAAAGGATTTTGACGATGATAAAGGCATTCCGAAAGGCTCGCGTTTCGCGTTTTTCAATGATCAGTTTTATTTCAAAAACACCAGCGAAATGATGAAGCTGTTCAACGACTTGCCCGAGTCGCTGGACAATACGAATGAAATTGTAGATAAAATAAAAGCCTTGGATCTGCGGAAAGATATTCTGCTGCCTAATTTTCCGATTCCCGAAGAATTTAAGACACATACTTTGTCGGAAATGTTTGGTAAGAAGGAACTTACGGCCGATGTGTTAAACCAGTGGGAATATCTCAAACACCTGACATTCGAAGGGGCGAAGTTCAAATATGGAACGATAACGCCTGAGATAGAAGACCGCCTGAACTTTGAGCTGCAAACGATCCGGAATATGGGTTTTCCGGGTTACTTCCTGATCGTGGCTGACTTTATTGACGCAGGCCGCAAAATGGGCGTTTTCATTGGTCCCGGACGTGGTTCGGCGGCCGGCTCCGTGGTGGCCTATTGCACCGGGATCACCAACATTGACCCGATCAAGTACGACCTGCTTTTCGAGCGTTTCCTGAATCCGGACCGTATTTCACTTCCTGATATTGATACGGATTTCGATGATGAAGGCCGTCAGAAAGTGATCGATTATGTGGTTAAAAAATATGGCTATAACCAGGTTGCGCAAATCGTAACATACGGCACAATGGCCGCCAAATCGGCGATCAAGGACGTGGCGCGCGTGATGGACCTGCCACTTGCAGATGCTAATATGCTCGCGAAACTCGTTCCGGACAAGCCTACCTATAATATGACGCTTAACCGGATCTTCACAGCGCCGCTGGAAGGAGAGGGGAGTTTGACGAAGAAAGAAGGAATTGCGCCTGAAGAGTTGGATAATGTGAAGAAAATGCGCGCTATTGCACTAGGCAACGACTTGCAGGCAAGCGTTTTGCAAGAAGCAAGAAGGCTGGAAGGAACTGTGCGAAACACGGGAATTCACGCAGCAGGGATCATTATCGCTCCAAGTGATTTAACTGAAATCATTCCCGTAAGCACATCCAAAGATTCCGACTTCCTGATTACGCAATATCAGGGGAAGATTATTGAAGATGCGGGGGTTATTAAGATGGACTTTTTGGGTCTGCGAAACCTGACGATCATTAAGGAAGCATTGCGGCTGATCAAGCAGAACCATAATGTTGATATAGTGATCGACGACATTCCGCTGGACGATCCGAAAGTGTTTGAATTGTTCCAGAGAGGCGAAACCAACGCGATTTTTCAGTTCGAATCCGATGGGATGAAAAAATACATGCGCGACCTGATCCCCGATCGTTTCGAGCATTTGATTGCCATGAACGCATTATACCGCCCGGGTCCGATCGCCTACATTCCGAACTTCATCCGCCGTAAAAATGGATTGGAGGAAGTAACATATGATTTGCCGGAACTGGAAGAGTATCTGGCTGATACATACGGGATTACGGTTTACCAGGAGCAGGTTATGCTTCTGTCTCAAAAGCTGGGCGGATTCACCAAAGGACAAGCTGATACATTGCGTAAAGCAATGGGTAAGAAGCAGATAGAAACGCTGAACAAAATGAAGGGCGACTTCATGAAAGGTGGCGCGGAGAAAGGCCTGGATACCAAAAAGCTCGAAAAGATCTGGACGGACTGGGAGGCTTTTGCATCTTATGCATTTAACAAATCCCACTCGACATGCTACGCCTTCGTTGCTTACCAGACAGCCTATCTGAAAGCGCATTATACCGCAGAATACATGTCTGCTGTATTGACGAGCTCGCTGGGCAACATTGAAAAGATCACATTCTTCATGGAGGAATGTAAAGCGCAGGGATTGAAGGTTTTAGGGCCGGATATTAATGAGTCTGACAGGCAGTTCAATGCAAACAAGAAAAGTGAGATCCGTTTTGGACTGGCAGGTGTGAAGGGAAGCGGCGACGCGGCAGTGGAATCAATCATCGAGGAGAGGAATCAGAACGGGCCGTTTAAAGACATATTTGATTTTATCATTCGCGTCAATCTGCGAACTGTTAATAAGAAGACGATAGAAAGTCTGGCTTATGCAGGAGGATTCGACTGTTTTCCGGAATATCATCGTGCGCAGTATTTTGCAACCGAGCCGGGGGAAACAGGAACGTTTATTGAAAAATTGATCCGTTACGCCAATAATTATCATGCAGAGAAGGCCTCGGCACAGTCGTCGCTTTTTGGTGCATTTGGTGGAAATGAAATATTGATGTCTAAGCCGAAGGCAGCCGAGGTTATGCCTTGGGATGATCTGGCGAAGCTGCGTTACGAGCAGGATGTGGTTGGTTTTTATATTTCCGGGCATCCACTGGATACATTCAGGGTAGAGCTTGACAACTTCTGTAACTGCACGGTAGACAAGGTGATGGAGATCGGTGAAAACGAACGGGCACCGAAATACTTTGGAAAGGAAATCAATGTGGGCGGAATCGTAACGAGTGCGCAGGAACGCATGTCGCGGAATGGCAGCTTGTTTATGATCTTCAAAATCGAGGATTACCGCGGCTCGATGGAAATGCTTTTGGGTGGTGAGGATTACATTCGTTTCAAAAATTACTTACAGGTTGGCCAGTTCCTGTACATTAAAGGCAAGGTGCAGAACCGCTGGAAACAGGAAGATCAGTTTGAGTTTAAAATTTCTCAGATCCAGCTGCTGACCGAAATCCGTGAGAAGATGTGCCGCAAGATCCGTATAAACCTGACTTTGGATCAGATTGACGCGCAGTTTATTCATTTGCTTAACGAAACCTTTGGTAATCACCCCGGTGCGTGCGCGGTAAATATGACCGTTGTAGATCCTGAAACGCATTTGGAAGTGGAAATGGTGTCGCGCGGTTACCGGGTTGCGCCTACGAATGAACTGTTCAAAGTGCTCAATGGATTTCATGGGGTAAAATTCTTTTTAAACTAACCTGATGCAGGGAGAATCAGGAACTTTTAGTTACTTATAATCCTTATTATATCAGATTTATAAAAAAACATTAGACATTTTTTCGACATGGGAAAAGCACTTGAAATTACCGATAGCACCTTTGAAGATCTCATCCAAGGAGATAAACCAGTACTTGTTGACTTTTGGGCTGAATGGTGCGGTCCTTGTAAGATGATCGGACCGGTTGTAGAACAATTGGCTGGCGAATACGAGGGCAAAGCAGTTATTGGTAAAATGGATGTGGATATGAACTCTTCGATACCAGCTAAATTCGGTATTCGCAGTATCCCAACATTGATGATTTTTAAAGGCGGACAATTAGTAGATAAAGTTGTAGGTGTTGTGCCAAAAACAACTTTAGAAGATAAATTAAACGCACAAATCGAGGCTACTGTTTAGTAGTAAGCGTTTTGTAGAAAGACTAAAAGCTTCCATCCGGAAGCTTTTTTTGTGAGCACTAGTTTGGAAATGGTATATAATTATATACCTTTGGATTCAACACTTTGCTCACACTATCAATGAAATATTCAGAGTTTCACCGTATCATACGGCGTAATGGCTGGTTGCATATCAGAACGCGAGGCAGTCATTGTATTTATCAGAAAAATGGCCAAACTTATTCGGTTGCAAATCATGGTGCAAGAGAAATGCCGGAAGGAACAAGGTTGAAAGCAATTAAAGGAATGAACTTAGAACTAAGATGAAAAAGATCAGAGTTGTAATCGAGCGGAGCAAGGATTTCTACGGCGCGTATGCTGAGAATGTTAAGATGTTAAATGGAGGTGGAGAGACGATCGACGAGGTTAAAAAGTCGGTTCTGGAATGCATCGAGATCATCAAGTCCTTTGACGATAGAAATATTCCCGCAGCTTTGAAAGGTGAATATGAAATTGTCTGGAAGTTCGACGTTGGAAGCTTTTTGAAATACTATAAAGGTATTTTCAGCCAGTCCGGCATAGCTCGATTGACTGGCATTAATGAAAAACAGCTTAACCACTATGCTTCCGGTTTGAAAAAGCCTCGTCCCGCGCAAGCGAAAAAGATTGAAGCTGCACTGCACCGACTGGGCAGTGAGCTTCTGGCGTTGAAATTGTAGCGATCAGTCTATTCGCTAATTTCAATCTCAAACTTCGCTTCGAACTTGTTGCCGGCAGCCAGCTTTAAAATGCCTTCTTTGGTTTCAAAGTTCTGGTCCGAGTCGGTGCTGTCGGCTATCCCTAGCCAGGGTTCGATGCAAACAAAGTTGCCGCCGGGTTTTGCCCAGATGCCAAGATATTTGAAGTCGTCGTAATGCAGGGTAATAACTTGTGGAGATTTTGTGCTTCGGAGACTTACTTGTTTTGAAACTAAATGTTTGAAAATCAGCGCATCGTTGTCAAACAAATGTCTGTTTAAATGAAGGATATTGGTGTTTTCGAAAACAGGCTTTGTGGTGTTGCCGACCAGGCCGTCTTTCTCTAACAGCCAGGTTGCGTCATTTTCAACAGCGTAGAATTCAAGATAGTAATCCTCGTAAACCTCATCGTCATGCATAGGGCATTTAAATGCGGGATGTCCACCCAGCGAGAATAACATTTCCTCATTTCCATGATTGATCACTTCATGATTGACAATGATCCGCTTTTCTTGCAGGCTGTAAGTAATGCGGAATTCAAATTCGAATGGGTAAATTTCTAATGTTGTTTCACTGAATTTAAGCCCGAATGTCAGGCTGTCGTTCGTTTGGTCGACAAGTTTTACGTCCGTATTATTTCTGATAAAACCGTGGCGCGGGACTGCATATTGCTTGCCTTTGTAGTTTACAAAACCATCCTTAATCGCTCCGATTACGGGGAAAAGTACCGGTGCATAACTCGCCCAAACCTCCGGATCGGCGTCCCATAAAAAGTCTTTCCCTGTAATGGCTGACTGGATCTGGCAAAGTTCTGCGCCTTTTTCCTGCACGGAAATTTTTAGAAAATGGTTTTCGATTGAGTAGTTCATATGTTGCTATCGTTCAAAACGGATAATATTACGTCGCAAGCTTCGCGGATCTGATCTTCGGTAATGGTAAGCGGCGGGGCAATGCGCATGGCGTTGTCGCAAAACAAAAACCAATCGGTAACTACGCCGCGTTCAATGCAGCGATCAATGGTATCCTTCAACTTTGCGAATGATTCCATTTCCGCCGCGAGCATCAATCCTCTTCCCCTTACTTCCTTAATGGCCGGATGGACCAGCAATGCTTTGAAAAGTGCGCCTTTTTCAGCGGCGGACGCCGCCAGGCCTTCCTCTAATGTTACTTGGAGTGCCGCCAGCGAAGACGCGCAGCTTACGGGATGGCCGCCAAATGTGGTAATGTGGCCAAGTATTGGATTGTTTTTGAAAACACGCATAATTTCCTGCGAAGCCATGAATGCGCCAATCGGCATGCCGCCGCCCATTCCTTTGGCACTGAGCAATATGTCAGGGTAAACATTAAACTGCTCAAAGGCCCAGAACGATCCCGTACGGCCATATCCTGACTGAATTTCATCAAAAATTAAAAGCGCGCCGGTCTCGGTGCATTTTTTTCGAAGTGCAGGAAAATAGTCATCACCCGGTACACGCACTCCGGATTCTCCGCCAATGACTTCAATGATAACTGCTGCCGTTTTATTTGTTATTTTTTCAATATCGTGCAAAAAACCATGCTGAATGTGCGTGACGCCGGGAAGCAGCGGGCGGAAATTTCGCTTGAAAAACTCTGCTCCGGCCAGACTTAATGCACCTTGCGTAGCCCCGTGATAAGCATTAAAGCAAGAAACAAATTCATCACGACCGGTAAATCGTTTGGCCAGTTTCATCGCGCCTTCGACTGCTTCCGTCCCGGAATTTGTAAAGTATACATTATCAATCAAACCATATGGCGAAGGATTTGCGCTCGATAATTGTAATGTTTCAGTGAGTGCCTTTGCAAGCTGCACTTGCGTGCTTTGTACATATTCACCGTACACAAGCAAGTGCATATGCTTTTCAAGTTGCTCATGGACAGCTGCTAACACCTTTGGATGCCTGTGACCAACATTGCTGACCGCGATTCCGGAAATCAGGTCCATGTATTTCCTGCCGTCCGGGCCGTACATATAGGCGCCCTCGGCTTTCACAATTTCTAGCGCAAGCGGGTAATCGGATGTCTGGGCGAGGTGATCGAAGAAGTGTTGACGGTGGGATATATGCATTCTAAATGTTCAATACTTTTGAAAAGTATTTTATTATTTAATTTTATAAAACTTAATTTACTTTTCGAAAAAGGCTGCGCTTCCGCCAACCCACGTAAAATCCTTATTGTAGCGGACCCCGATCATTTCGCCCCGGCTCAGTCGGCTCAGCGCGATGAACAATTCCGGTTTTTCCGCATTGTCATTCCAGCCGTACATCATGCGGACTTCACATTTAACCAACCCATCCGGCGCTTGAATGACAGGTTCGTAGGTCACTTTTCTTTGCAAAATATAGTTTTCCGGATCTGGCAATGATGCTAAGTCTGATTCCGCAATGTGCAATTGTACGCCTGAGCCAGCAAACGAAAAAAGCGGCTTTAAAACGTAATTTTCCAGATCAGCAGGAAAGTTGCCTTTATAATCATTTACAAAACGCGTTTCCGGAATGTATGGACTTTGGAGAAAGGGAATTGAAAATTTGCTGATCCTGAAAAACCAGTTCGGATGACCCACCCAGCTTACATTTACTTCGTCCGAAAGACGGTAACTCGTTTGCAGGTCGGGATAGTTAAGTAAATCATCGAATATGAGGCGGTTATAGATCCTTTTAACCTGGATTTTTCTGCCATTGTCTTCGTAAAATAGATCTTTTCCTTCTTTAATCAATTTGGTGTAACAAACAGCCTTGATGCCCAGCATTGCTTCTGTTACCGCAAAATCGACGCGCGTCTTTTGCTTTTCCGGAAAGATCTCTAAGAGAATGACATTTTCAGGTTTTTCACCAGCCAGGATCAGCTCTTTCAATTTCTCAACATAAGCTGTATACGAATCGGCGCCGAAGCAGTAACCGAAATTTTCAGGAATGTCGAAATGCTTTTTGAAGTTTTCGGACAAGTAAGCCTGATAGCCGAATAGGGAAGGAAAGCCTTGTAATTCAATCAATTGCGGAACGAGGTTTCCTTTCTCATCTTTACAAATCGCAAAGTCGATCGCCAGAAAAGATGTGTGCTCATTCTCATTAGGCACGGCTTGATCGGCCGGAACGGCCCTTTCTGTTTGACTTATAAATTCGGGCGAAAGCAATGTTTTGATAATTTGCTCCGAAGCAATGTTGATCTTTTCGAGCAAACCTTTCGGAACAAAAATCGGGGTTTCGGCTACGCGAAAATCAAGTTGATCGGGAAAATCGAGCTCGAACGACTTTACGAATTTTTCATATTTATCCTCCGTGAAAGAGTCATTGAATGCTTTGCGCGCTTGCTTATGCATAGGCAGGCTGAAAAGTTTTGTTCAAAGCATTTTTTAGAAACGCGGGTATGATCACAGATTCAGTCATCATAATCTTATCGGGATCATTCAAGTGCATGATCATATCATTGTATTTAGCTTCGCCATGATTGGCAATGATGGCGGCTTTTTTGTCTTCACGTAAAAAGTATCGGAGCATGCCTTCGGCATCCGCCTCTGGATGAAACTGTGTTCCTACGATCTCTTTGGAGAAACGGATGGCCATTATAGCGCGTTCCAGCGGCACATGCGGCCTGATTTTTTCTAAACAAAGCAGCTTAGCGCCCAGATCATCAAAAGCGAATTGGTTAGGCTGTGTAACCTGATAATCGCGTGAATCAACGATCCAGAACGGATCTGCCAGAGCTGTTAAAAGAGGATCCTTGCGCCCAGCAGCAGATTTGTATACAGGAAATGTGCCGAAGGAAGTTTTCCGTCTCTTGCTCACGCTCGCCAATTGCCAGTGAATGCAGGCCATCTGGAACGAATGACAAATTAGGAAGAGGTGTTTTTTGACCTTGTTATGCCGGCTGGCATTGAACCGCAGCATTTGATCCAAAAATCCAAAAAATTTCTTCTCCCAGGCCGCGCCGACCGGTGATGGGTTACCGGGGCCGCCAGTTGAAATGTATGCGTCGAAATCCATTCCGGGAATCTCCAATCTTTGTCGGACGTCGAAAACAGTGTAGGCAACGTCCAAAGATTCCTGCTCACCGAATGCAGTTATAATTTTTTTAATACAACGCATTCCTTCATTTTCGAAGCCATCGTACATATCCAGAATGGCAATCCGGAAATGTTTTTTGTTATCGTTCATCTTAAAAAGCTGCTTATTTAACGTCAGCCGTTAGCATTATTTTTAATAGATAGGGTAAATATGGTTAACAACCTGACCCGCTAATAGTTCGCCGCGAGCAGAAAAAAGATGCCTCAATCTAACCCGATTCTGGTTTCAGAAACGATGTAATCCACCACCGCGTTCATGCTTCCAGTTTGCTCGAACACAGCCAATTGGCGGTCAGCACCCGTTCCCATGGCCATAATTTGATGGATATAGTCGATCTCTTTCCGGCTTCCCAGCTCATCCACAACATCGTCTATAAATTCCAGCAGCTCAACGACCAGCATCTTGTATTCCACCTCTTCCTGTTTACCAAAGTCGATGAGCTTGCCGTGGATGCCGTAGCGGGCGGCCCGCCACTTGTTTTCATTGATCAACATGCGGTGATAGGGCCTGAATGTCAGGTTCATTCGGTGCAATTTATGGATTTTAGCAACGAGCGCCTGCATAATGGCAGCCAGGCAAATGGTCTCATCCGTACGCATAGGCACGTCGCACATGCGGAATTCAATTGTGTCGAAAAACGGATGGACGCGAATGTCCCACCAGATCTTTTTACCATTATCAATGCATTTAGTCTTTATCAGCAGATTGACATATTCATCGTATTCGGCTGCGCTTGAAAACGAATCCGGTATGCCGGTTCGGGGGAATTTATCAAAAACCTTGGACCTGTAAGACTTAAAACCTGTGTTACGACCGCACCAGAACGGCGAGTTGGTTGACAATGCATAAATATGCGGCAAGAAATATCGCACCGCATTCATAATCTGAATGGCTTCGTCCCGATTTTCAATCCCAACGTGCACGTGCAACCCGAAAATCAGGTTGCCGCGTGCTACGTCGCGCATTTCATCGATGATTTCGTCATAACGGGGGTCGGGCGTGATGAGCTGTTCAACCCAGTCTGCAAACGGATGTGTTCCGGCGGCGGCCACCTGCAGATTCTGCTTGTCGGCCAGGTCCAGGATCATCTTCCTCAGATAGGTAACTTCCTCACGCGCCTCCTGAATGTTATGACAAATGTTGGTGCCTACTTCCACAACAGCCTGGTGCATTTCGGCTTTCACACGCTCTTTCAGCGTAATCTTTCCGTCCTCAACAAGCTTTGACATATGTGACCTGAGATTCCTCGTGACAGGATCGATGGTCTGAAATTCTTCTTCAATTCCCAGCGTGAAAGTGGCCATAAAGCGTGCGTATGCGGTTAGTTTAAGGTTTTTTCAATTTAGAATTGGCGGCAGGTGCTTTGGTAGCAGCCGCTTTTTTGGTTGGGATTTTCGGGGTCGGCTCGCTCGGAACGGGCTGGTTGCCTTTATCCTCCACAAGCTTTGGCGATTTCTTCGGCGTAATGGCTTTCACCTTCACCTCTTTGGCAGAAGCCGGGGCTGCCAGCGGAGTCTCTGCGGATGCAGTATCGCTTACCGGGATGCTATCGGCAGGAGCGTCAGTGCTTGCAGAAGCGCCCGTGTTTTCAGCAGCATTCATGCTTGTAGGAGCACCCACGTTTGTGTGAACGCTTATCGCATCCTTTACAAATGTTCCCCAGGTCAGGTTGGTTTGGCCGGGCACATGGGCTTTGGCCTTTTCAATGGCCAGATTGGCGGCAGCTTCTACCACCCATTCAAAATTATCGCGGCCTACGGAATAAATGTCGGCATCCGGGGCAGGGTTGCAGAAGTCGATGGCGATGGGGATGCCATCCCGCACGGCAAATTCTACGGTGTTGAAATCGTAGCCCAGCGCAATGTTTAATCTTAATGTATAGTCTTTAATTGTTTCCAATAATTTTTCCCCTTCTTCGCCGGTCGCCTTCATTTCGGCTGCGTAGCGTAAATGATGTGGGTTTCTGGGTTCATAAGGCATGATCAGCACGTCTTTCTGGCCAATGCAGTAGCAACGGAAATAATCGGTAAACTCGATTTCTTCCTGCAACATCATCACCAACTGGCCGGTTTCCTCGTGCTTATGCCACATATCATGCGGGTTAACCACTTTATAAACACTCTTCCATCCACCACCGTCGTGTGGTTTCATATAGGCGGGAAAGCCGATATATTCAAATATTTCTTCCCAGGCCATCGGAAAAGCCAGGTTGCGGAAGGATGTTTCGGTTGTGTTTTCAGGGCGCTGTTTGGAAGGGATCAGCACCGTCTTCGGTACGGGAACTCCGATCTTTTCGGCCAGTGCGTTATTGAAAAATTTCTCGTCTGCGCTCCACCAAAAAGGGTTATTAATGACAGCCGTGCCGGATAATGCGGCGTTTTTCAGATATGCACGATAAAAAGGCACATCCTGTGAGATCCGGTCAATGATCACCGCGTACTCGGTCGGATCGGCTTGTACCACTTTATCAATCGTCACGGCTTCTGCGATGAAGCCGCTGTCTTTGCTATTCACTCTTTCAATAAATGCGTTCGGGAAAGTGTTTTCCATTCCAAACAAAATGCCAATTTTTTTCATATCCGGTTTTTGTTTTGTATTTACATAATCCGCGAAAGGTAGTCCGGGAACATTTTGTTCCACAGTGGCCAATCGTGTTTTTCCCACCCTCTAATATCGAGCCAATGTTCAATGCCCTGGTCATTGAGGATTTTGGACATCTTTAAATTACTATCCAGACAAATATCCCAGTCCGAAGTCCCCAAAACGATTTTCATATGGCCGTAACGCCATCCCTGTTCGTTAGGCATGAAATCAACGGGATTGTTGAAGTAAACCGTGTCGTCGTAAAAGCCATCGGTAAAGCTGCGGATGTCGAATGCGCCGCTCATGCTGATCATATAGGCAACCTGGTCGGGATGTTTGAATGCAAAATTTGCAGCATGAAACCCGCCAAAGCTGCATCCGGCCACACCGATTTTGCCGACATGGCACTCACTCATTATATAGGGAACCAGTTCATTATGCAGGAATTTGTCATACTGAATGTGGTTCAGCACCCGGTATTGCGGATTTAAATGTTTGGCATACCAGGAATCTGCATCAATGGAGTCCACACAGTATATTTTGTACTTTCCAGATTCCACCAATCCGCTCACAGCTTCGATCAGGCCCATGTCTTTTGCCTGGTAATAGCGCCCGAGCGTAGTAGGGAAGAGCAGGAGCGGATAGCCCCAGTTACCATAGACGAGCATGTCCACATTCCTGTCCAGATGATGCGAATAATAGGTGATATGCTTCTCTTCCAAAAGGAGGTTATTTAGGTAAAACCATTGATATTGAAATATACAAAACAAATTAACGGAAGCAAATTATGGGCATTTATTAACTTGCGCGCTCTTATTACAACTATTTTAATCGCGCTGATTTGAGTTTCGACACCAATCCTGTTCATACCATTGTCAAAAATGTATTTTCTGTCTTTCTGGAAAGAGAGGTGGTGATTACTATCATTCTGCCCGCAGATTATGATCGCTCGAAGCATTATCCGCTGGTCTTGTTCAATGATGGCCAGGATTTTGAAGGACTGGGAATGGCATCGATCCTGACAGATTTGCTGTCGGACGGGGAATTCGATCCTGTACTAATTGTGGGTATCCATGCCAATGAAAACCGCATTTTTGAATATGGTGTTTCCGGTGAGGCGGACTATGCAGGGCGGGGAGACAGGGCAAATGCGACTTCGGACTTTGTAGTCAGAGAATTAATCCCGCATTTACATGCAGAGTACAACATTTCGCAAGAACGCATTGCTTATGGCGGGTTTTCGCTGGGCGGGTTGATGGCTTTGGACATTGTCTGGAACAATCCGCAGATTTTTGCCAAAGCAGGTGTATTTTCAGGTGCATTGTGGTGGCGACGAAGAGCGTTGAATGACGATTACAGCGATTCCGACCGCATCATGCACGCGCAGCTTCGTAATGCCAGCGTTAAAAAGGATCTGAGATTCTGGTTTCAATGTGGTTCGCTGGATGAATACGACGATCGCGATGGTGACGGCGTCATTGATTCGATTCAGGATACGCTGGAATGTATTGCCGAGCTGGAAAAGAAAGGTTACGCCTGGAACCGCGATGTATTTTACACTGAGATCGCTTTTGGCGAGCATAACCTCAAAACCTGGTCCGAAGCGCTCCCCGGTTTTTTGAGGTGGGCTTCGGAGAAGAATCGCTTGCTTTAATAAGAAAACAGAAAATTAGAATTCTGCTAAAAACGCCATGGTGTCGACGGCATCCGCATAATCGTACAAACCCGGCTTCTGCGTTTTACCAAATGGGATCAGTCCTGGCAGTGCGATATCGGCATTGGTCACCACGCACTGGATCTTTTCCGCCTGGTCATTCAATGGCGCCTCAATATCTGTAAGTGATTCATATGTTTCGTAATGCAACACGCTGATAGCGGAAACGAGCGCTTTGCTCTCCGTCAGCAGCAGGAAACCGTTATCGTAATGCGGCACCCGGTTCACCAGGAAGATCGACTTGTTGTACTCGTAGTTGTTGAAGTATTTGTGGTGATGCAAATAGGTTTTATCCAGGTCTTGAATGGATTCGTAAAACTTGGTAAAATCATATCCGGCGGGAACAAAAAGCTTGGAAACATTCCGGCATCCCAGGCCAAAATATTGCAGCACATCACGCCCGAGCGCCGCCAGTTCCTCCGTGCTTTCCTCGCCGGTCAGGATGGCTACGGACGTCCGGTTTCGGCGGATAATGTTGGGTTTTTTGGCAAAATAATAATGGAAATAACGCGCCGTGTTGTCGCTTCCGGTGGCAATGTAAGCATCTGCATCATTGAGCCGCTCTACAAATTGAATGTGCTCTTTAAGTCCCGGTTCAATTTCCATAAGCTTATCCAGCAGGGCATGAATAAGCATATGGTCGTCTGAGCTCGGTTTCGCCATTAATATATGTCCGCTGATGATGACGGATAATGCGTCATGAAATCCCACTGCCGGAATGTTGCCGGCCATTACAACGCCTATTTTTTGAAAAGATACAGGCTCCGGATATTGTGCGGTCCAGGCATTCAGCTTATCCGGATTCAGAAATTGGTGGGCGATCGCATTAAGGGAGCGTGCTACGTTTTCGGGGGTGAACCAGTTGTTCCTGCTGTTGGCGCGGGCGATCCACTCTTCAATTACCGGTTCGTTTTGAGGGTTTGTGATGAATTTTCCAAGATTTATAAATGCATTGATCCGCTGGGCTCTCGATATCATTCTGACTGAACGCTGAAAAGTTAAATTAGGTATTCGTTTTTATTTTTCTGATTGTTGGGAAACTATAAATAGTTATATTTGTTACTCTAAACAGAAGAAATAGCAACAAATATAAACAATCCGGCGATATGGCTATAATGATAACCGATGAATGCATAAATTGTGGGGCGTGCGAGCCAGAGTGCCCTAACACAGCAATTTATGAAGGAGGTGTGGAGTGGACCTGGGGTGATGGGACAAGTCTGGACGAGGTGGATTTCGGCGATGGAACCATTGTAAGCGGTAAGGAAAAGCAGTCGCCGGTTTCTGACGAATTCTATTATATAGTTTCAGATAAATGTACCGAATGCGTAGGTTTCCATGAAGAGCCACAATGTGCGGCGGTTTGCCCTGTCGATTGCTGCGTTCCGGATCCTGACAACGAAGAGGAAGAAGACACATTACTTGCCAAAAAGGCATGGATGCATGGTGAGTAGCAACTGCTAACCAAATAAGATTTTGAAGCCCCGCCCACAGCGGGGCTTTTTTTGTGCCCTAACCAAATGAAAATGGCACTTTTATCATAAAAAGTCAATGTTCATCCGGTCTAGTGTAATTTATAAAATTCTGTATATCTATATTTTTGCAGAATTTAAATATTTGTATAAATTTTGTCAAACGCCCCGTTTTATGTTCATAAAACAAGAATTTTGGGTAGAAAAATGTGATAATTGTGTTTTTTTAGATAAATTTTGGTTCTGTTATTTGATTAATACAATTTATATATAATATTTGATTCATCAATCGAGCCGGATAGTGATATTAACTTAAACAGAATATAATTATGAGAAAAGTCTATTGTACAGTATTATCTTTGATGGTATCATTTTTGGGTTTTGCAAAGTCAAATGAAGACAAGAAAGCTGCCAAGGCTGATACATTAATGGTTACAGAGGCGAAGGATGAGGAGGATGCGAAGGGTGCTTTTGCGTTTTCGGGATATCTTGATTCCTATTACATGGCCAATTTCAATAAACCCGCTTCACGTTCTAACATGGGAGGAAGCAATGCACGGGTTTTTGATCAGCGTTCAGGTCAGTTTTCTTTGGGACTTGTACAAACAAGAGTTGCTTATACCAATGCGAAGTCAGAAGCCGTTGTTGACCTGACATTCGGCCCTAATGCAAACATGGGTAATTATGGAAATGCTTTGTTCAGCACCGCACTCGCTATCAAGCAGGCATATTTTACTTACAAATTCACAGACAAATTTTCGATGACAGCCGGACAATTCGGGACCAACATCGGATATGAAGTGATCGACGCACCGGCCAACTTCAACTACTCACTGTCTAACCTTTTCAACAACGGACCATTCTACCACGCCGGTTTGAAAGCAACTTATGCTTTTTCAGACAAGGCATCTTTAATGGTAGGGGTTGTGAACAATGTGGACGGACTAGGAGATAACAACCGTAAAAAAGGGATCATCAGTCAGTTTTACTTCCAGCCTGTCGCAAACTGGAACGTATATGTGAACTACATCGGAAGCAACGAGGCTAATCCTGATTCGGTTACATTCAAAGAGCCATCTGCTTTCTACCAGGTTTTTGACCTCACTACAAGTTTCCAGATCACTGAGAAATTCCTGCTTGGACTAAATGCCGCTTACGGAAGCCAAAAAGGAGATTACCAGGGTGCAGGCGGACCTGCCGACACAGAAACCTGGGGTGGTGTAGCTGTTTATGCCAACACTGCATTAACTGACAACTTCGGAATCGGTGCGCGTTACGAATACTTCAACAATGACAGCGGCGTGCGCGGCTTGCTTACACCTGCCGGCATGGGAACAAGTGTCAACTCCATTACTTTAACAGGAAACATCAGCCTCGCTGACGGACATATCCTTGTAAAACCTGAATTCCGTCTGGATGCTTATCCAAAAGTTAGCGGTGCAAACGAATTACAGCAGTTTGAAGACGAAAACGGCTCATTTACAAAAAACAGTCAGACTACCTTCGGACTAGCATTCATTTACAAATTCTAATTCAATCACATACCTTCTTAATCTACCCATAATAACAATTTACTAAAATGGAAAAACGTAATTTCATTCCGCTGATTATCCTGCTGGCCATCAGCATTCTCGGTGCCTTCATTCCCAACGTTCCGACTCAGATCGTTACTGAGGGGATCAACTCCGGTGACACCGCCTGGTTACTCGTGTCTGCTGCGCTTGTATTGCTCATGACCCCTGGTCTGGCTTACTTCTACGGCGGAATGGTGAATAACAAGAACGTTATCTCGACAATGCTTCAAAGCTTCATCGCAATGGGCGTTATCAGTGTCCTTTGGGTTGTTATTGGTTTCAGTCTTGCATTCGGTGACGACATCGGCGGGTTTATTGGTAACCCAATGACGCACTTCATGTTCAAAGGCGTATTGGATGGTCCGGTTTGGGGCACAATTCCTTTCGCTTTGTTCGCAATGTTCCAGATGAAGTTCGCGGTTATCACGCCTGCACTGGTAACTGGTTCTATGGCTGAGCGCGTAAACTTCCGTTCTTATGTGTTGTTTATCATCTTGTTCTGCATCTTTATTTATTCTCCATTGGCACACATGACCTGGCATGCAGATGGCATCCTTTTCAAAATGGGCGTGCTTGACTTCGCGGGTGGAACTGTTGTTCACATGTCTGCTGGCTGGGCTGCTTTGGCTGGCGCACTTTATCTGAAAAGACGTAAGTCATTATTGGAAGATCATATTTTGCCTCCTGCTAACATTCCTTTCGTTCTTTTGGGAACAGGTTTGCTTTGGTTCGGCTGGTTCGGTTTCAATGCAGGTTCTGCGCTTTCAGCTTCTCCATTGGCCGTTTCTGCTTTCGCTACTACTAACACTGCTGCTGGTGCCGCTGGTCTTTCATGGGTTTTGTTTGATGTTGCAAGAGGCAAAAAAGTGTCAGCGCTTGGGTTCTGTATCGGTGCGGTTGTAGGTCTTGTGGCTATCACGCCTGCTGCTGGTTTCGTAACGGTTCCTGCTTCTCTTTTCATCGGAACAATTGCTGCGGTAATCAGTAACTACGTTGCTCACCTGCGCACCCGTTCTACTTTGGATGATACATTGGACGTGTTTCCTTGCCACGGTGTAGGCGGTATGGTTGGTATGCTGATGACAGGCGTGTTCGCGACAAGCGGTGTTAACTCACTGGTTACGGATCAGGGTCTTGCTTTCGGCGAAACAACATTGTTCATCAACCACGTGATTGCTTTGGTAGGTGTATCTGTATTCGCATTCGGAGGTTCCTTGCTGTTGCTTAAAATCACGGACCTTATCCTGCCGCTACGTGTATCTGAATCAGACGAAAAAGCTGGATTGGATGTAAGTCAGCATGACGAGTTTCTTGTAGAAGCATAATTTTTCTCAACGTTATATAACAACAAAAGCCCGGAATGTTCCGGGCTTTTGTTGTTATATAACGATTTTGTTATGGCCTAATATTCAGGAATGGATCAAAACTTCTTCTTCCGATTCCGTCACTTCCATTAAGCCTGCATCATTAATGTGGTCGTATCGCACGGCTCTTGTCTCATTAATGAGTAACGGATCATATTTCACTGCGACCCGCACATAATTATCTGTAAAACCAAGCATCTGACCGTTCTGAATCTCGTCTTCAAACAAAACCAACCCCTGATTATCGACTTGCTGCTCGTAGAAGAAGCGCTTCTTCTTTTCTGACAGGATATGCAGCATCTTCGAGCGATCCGCTCTTACATTCTTGGCAACAACCGGCCTGATGCTTAAAGCCGCCGTATTTTCTCTTTCCGAATAGGTGAATACGTGTAAATAGGAAACATCCAGCTCATTCAAAAACTGATAACTTTCTTCAAATAGCTGTTGCGTTTCGCCAGGATGGCCTACTATAACGTCCACGCCAATGCAGCATTCAGGCATAAGCGATTTGATTTTCGCAACGCGCTCTGCATAAAGCTCGCGTTTGTAGCGACGCTTCATTAACCCCAAAATGGTGTTGGAGCCCGATTGCAACGGAATATGAAAGTGATGCGCAAAACGCTTGGATTGAGCCACAAATTCAATGACCTCATCCGTAAGCAGGTTTGGTTCGATAGAGGAAATGCGGAAACGCAAAATGCCTTCCACTTCGTCCAATGCTTTCACCAGATCCAGAAATGTCTCTTTTCGTTCGCCATTTTGTATGCCAAAATCACCAATATTGACCCCTGTCAAAACAATTTCCTTCACGTCCCTGGCAGCAATCTCCCGCGCAGCATTCACAATGTTCGCTATACTGTCGGAACGGCTTTTGCCTCTGGCCAATGGAATGGTGCAGTAGGAGCAAGGGTAATCGCAGCCATCCTGCACTTTGAGGAATGTCCGCGTTCTGTCATTCAGGGAATAGGACGTGTGATATTCAATGGCATGGTCGATTGTTGACGCAATCACCTGAGCAGGCTGGCCCAGCGGCGTCTTTTCAAATGTGTCAATAAGTTCGACCAGGCGAAATTTTTCTGCTGCACCCAAAACAGCGTCCACACCCGGGATTTCAGATATTTCCCTTGGTTTCAATTGCGCATAGCAACCGATGATGGCCACATAACCATCCGCATTGATCTTCTGGGCTTCCCTGACAATCTTGCGGCATTTTTTATCCGCGTTCTCTGTAACGGAGCATGTGTTGATGATGAAAATATCAGGTGTTTCATTAAACTCAACCTTTTGATATCCCTTTTGCTCAAACATCCTTCCTATGGACGATGTTTCGGAATAATTCAGTTTACAGCCTAATGTATAGAAAGCGACTTTTTTCATTGTTTTCAAATATTCTGCAAAATTACACCTTTTAGTTTCAACGCTTTAAATAATCGTTGAAAGAAGACTGTAAATATGCTTTTCCCATTTTTTCTTCTTCCGGCGTCAGCGCCCCTGATTTCTCGGTAATGTTGCCACCAATGTTGTCCCGCACCAAAAACCCGCCCGGTTTCATCCAGCCTAAACCATTATTAAATGCGAAGTAGGCAAAAGGCGTGCGGTTTTTAGCAAAAATATCGTTGCTCCAGTTGAAAGAACCCGAAGGCATATGCAACTGGTTCAATAACGTCGCGGCGAGGTCCGTTTGCGAGCAGAGCGAATCCACTTTTGCACTTTGTTTTTCCAACGCCCCGCCCAGCCAGAGCATGGGAATGTGAAATTCGGCGGGTTTTGATTTGTCTGATTCCGGAAGCGGGTGACCGTGGTCGGCGATAATGATCACCAGCGTGTGATCCCACCAGGATTTTGTTTTTGCTTTTTTTATAAAATCCCCGATTGAGGCATCCGTATAATGATGCGCATTTAAAAACAAATGCTCGGGATCATTGCCAGGGATGGCGGTTTTGACCGGAACTTCAAACGGCTCGTGGCTGCTTAATGTGAAAAGCGTGGAGAAAAAAGGCTCTTTCTGCTTGTCCAGGTCGTCCAGTAAGCGGTTCAAAACAATGTGGTCGTGTGCGCCCCATTTGGAATTCATGTCCTTTTTGTCAAAATCATTTTTATCAATGATCCGGTTGAATTCCTGTTGCAGAAAATAGGATTTCATGTTGGCAAATTCGGTTTCTCCTCCATAATAAAAGGAAGTGGACCAGCCGTTTTTATGAAACATTTTAGGCAATGACGGCAGCGTTGCCGTTTTTTTCGGAATCTTAATGATGGACGTGGTTGGCTGGGCCGGATAGCCGCTCAAAATCGCGACCATTCCTTTGTCGCTGCGGTTTCCGCTTGCGTACATTCTTGTAAAGAGCAGTCCTTCCTTCGCAAGCTGATCAAACTGCGGCGTCACATTTTTAATACCATTCAAGCTGCCAACGATCTTGGCTGTCTGGCTTTCCCAAATGATCACCACCACATTGATTTTGCCCTCCTTAACAACCCTTTCGGAAGTGCTGTCGGCGTGATACAGCTTCCTTACCATGTCGTCGGCCTGCTTTTCTTCGTAGTATTTGAAAGGGTTTTTCTTTTGATAAGTCGCATTGATGAGCGAGCTCATATAGTTCCATGGAACATTCACGGCGGCATAATTTGCAAAACTTTTATCACTGAAAAACACAGCGCTTTCGTTCATAGGCGCCAGCTGAAGACCGCCGCGAATAGGAATGATCAGGCTGGCAGTTAAAACCAGAAAAACCGGAATGGTATAAACGAAACCCGTTTGCTGAAAGGCCGAAGTGCTTCGCTTAACGATTGTTTGCAACAGCTTCCAGACCAATATCAAGAGTAATACAAACAGCATCAGCAGCGGTACAACCGGCGCGGCACCCATGGATGCCATGGCTTCCGTAGGCGTTTTCAGGTAATGTAAGGATGTGCCGTCAATGCGGAATCCCCATGCCCTGAACAATTCCAGATCGGTAACAACGAGCAAAACGATTGCAAATGAGACAATGAAGCTGTATATAGAGAGGGTTTTGGCAAACCAGCGCCATTTCCTGGCCGTAAACATGACCAGTAATGTGGGAATAAGCAATATATAGCCGGCAAAGGAAATGTCCATTTGTAAACCGTGCGCGGCACTGCTAACCCAAAGAGATGGAGGCAGTTCAAGGGTTTTCTTAAAATGATAAGCAAGAAATATGATCCGGAAAAATTGGAAGAGTATGATCCAGGTGATCCCGTAAAGGGCAATAAATTCTAATCTTTTGCGCATTGTGTCAGAGAGAATCTGCAAAGTTCTGAAAAATGCGCCAACCTGCCGTATGTAATGAGGTTAAATGTGAAAATGTCGCCCGGAATTGTTGTTCGTACTTTTAAATAAATAATTTTGGGCAGAATTAATATAAATCAAGAAATAAAATGACTTTTCGTTCCAAAGCGTTTGAAATTGCTCAAGGCCGGGTTGCCCCCTCACTTTCCCCTCCATCAGAAAAAATTACCGACTTGTATGGTAGTAACACATTCAGCGATGATGTAATGAAAACATTGCTCTCCGCTGAGGCTTACACCAAGATTTCAAATGCAATACGCTCCGGCTCGACGATTGACCGGGAGGTTGCAGATGAGGTTTCGGCGGCAATGAAATCATGGGCAGTTTCCAAAGGAGCAACGCACTATACGCACTGGTTCCAGCCACTTACCGGAACGACGGCAGAAAAGCACGATTCATTTTTTGACCTTACGATAGACGGAAAAGCCGTCGAAAAATTCAAAGGCAGCGCATTGGTGCAGCAGGAACCGGACGCATCGTCTTTCCCGAGCGGCGGCTTGCGTGCAACATTCGAAGCGCGCGGTTACACAGGCTGGGACCCAAGCTCGCCAGCGTTTTTAATGGATAATGGGGCGGGAGGGAAGACATTATGTATCCCGTCAGTTTTTATCTCATACACAGGGGAAGCGCTGGATTACAAGGCGCCATTGCTGAAATCGCTCGTAATGTTGGACAAAGCTGCCACTTCGGTTTGTCAGTTTTTCAACCGCGACGTGGATAAGGTAACGCCAACTTTGGGCATCGAGCAGGAATATTTTTTGGTTGATAAAGCACTATACTATGCCCGTCCCGACCTGTTGATGGCCGGCAGGACCGTTTTTGGACACAGCCCCGCGCGTGGCCAGCAGCTGGACGACCATTATTTTGGTTCCATATCGCCTCGGGTGAATGCATTTATGGTGGATTTCGAATTTGAAGCACTGAAACTGGGCATTCCGGTTCGGACGCGCCACAATGAGGTCGCACCCGGCCAGTTTGAATGTGCCCCAACATTTGAAGAAGTAAACCTTGCCATCGACCACAATGCATTATTGATGGATCTAATGCAGAAAGTGGGCGATAAGCACAATTTCCAGGTTCTTTTTCATGAAAAGCCGTTTGCCGGAATAAATGGAAGCGGGAAGCATAACAACTGGTCGCTGTCTACGGACACAGGCATTAACCTGCTCGCACCGACCTCCAAGCCAAAAGAAAACCTGCGCTTCCTGACATTCCTGATGAATGTGGTTAAAGCTGTTCACGATCACGCAGATTTGCTCCGTGCTTCTATTTCTTCTGCCGGTAATGAACACAGGCTGGGTGCCAACGAAGCGCCGCCATCGATTGTGTCTGTTTTCTTAGGAAACGAGCTGACGAATATGCTTGAAGAACTGGTGAATAAAGGCGAGATCACGCTGGAAAAAGGGGAAAATTTTTACTACAAACTGGGAATCACCCGCATCCCTAATTTGCAGCGCGATAACACGGACCGTAACCGCACTTCGCCATTCTGTTTTACAGGAAATAAATTTGAATACCGCGCAGTAGGAAGCTCGCAAAACAGCGCGTCGCCAATGATCGTTTTGAACACCATCGTAGCAAACCAGTTGCTGGAATTCAAAAAAGAAATGGATGAACGCCTTGCGGCAGGAGAGGAAAAGAAAGTAGCAACGGTAGAGATACTGAAACGCTATTTTACCGAATCCAAAAACATTCTTTTCGAAGGAAACGGTTATTCTGAGGAATGGGTGGAAGAGGCCAAAAACAGAGGACTTACCAATATCCGTGAGACTTACGAGGCCTTGCATGCGTATAAAACCGAACGCACTATTGCCGCATTTGAAAGAATGGGCGTGCTTACCTCGCGTGAATTGCATGCTCGCTATGAAATCGAATTGGAAAACTATGTCAAAAAATTGCAGATCGAATCGCGTGTGATCGGCGACCTTGCATTGAATCACATTGTTTCCACGGTTGTAAAATATCAGTTCAAGCTCGCGCAAACGGCACGGTCGCTGACGGATCTGGAAATGCTGGAAGAGGCTGCGCCTATCAAGGAAATCATCAAGGACATTTCAACGCACATTGTCGTCATCAAAAAGCTTGTGCAGGAAATGACGGATCAGCGCAAGACTGCCAACAACATTGACGACCTTTTTGAAAGGGCTAAAATGTATGGCTCGGAAGTGAAAGGTTTCTTTGAAGAGATCAGATATCACGTGGATAAACTGGAATTATTAATCGACGATGAAGACTGGCCTTTGGCAAAATACCGTGAAATGTTATTTTTGGAATAATTTTAAAGCAAACGCTTTATTCAATAAACTATCGAGACTATGAATCCGGGATTTGATCCAGAAGAAATTGAAGTGCTGAAACAAGAATGTAAGGCGGAGCGATCAAGCTTTATACATGTTGAGGACGAGCTGGAAGATGATGAAGAAGACAACAACGAACACGCGCACGTTCAGTTTGTAGGAATGTATAATGAAAAAGAAGTCATCTACGACGCGCTGATCTATACGTTGAGATTGCACCATTCGACATTGGTTTACGATGCTGCTTTGGAAAGGCTGAAAAAAGTGATGCCCAATTACGTTTCCCTTGACGAGCGCCCGGACGATTACGTTTGTGACGATGAGCAAGACGAGGAGGCAGAATTAATGCTGACCGAATTCATCGAGGAGATCGAAGAAAATGAGGAAATAACCGTCCGCGAGCACATCGAAACGGACGAGACGTTTGACTATGGAATCGGGCTGGAAGTGGGATTGAACAAAACAGAGATCAATGATAAAACCATCAACGATTTCATCCTCCGCTTTAACGCCGGCCGCATTCAGCTAGATCCAACGCTTTATTCCTTCTCCGGAAGCGAAGAGCAGGATTGATTAGCCGCAGGCAACGCAATATTGGCAGCAAATAATGTGACCGAATAAAAAATCCCGGAGGGATATAACATCGGTAGCAAATAAAGTTCAACCGAACATAAAATCCCGGAGGGATCTAATATCGGTAGCAAATAAAGTTGACCGAACATAAAAATCCCGGAGGGATGTAACATCGGTAGCAAATAAAGTTGACCGAACATAAAAATCCCAGAGGGATATAACATCGGTAGCAAACAAAGTTCAACCGAATACAAAAAATCCCGGAGGGATGTAACATCATGCAAGACGTTACATCCCTCCGGGATTTTTCTTTAACCATGCAATCGCCATTGACGCCGCGTTGCGGCTACCGATATTACATCCCTCCGGGATTTTTCTTTAACCATGCAATCGCCATTGGTGCCGCGTTTTTGGCTACCGATATTACATCCCTCCGGGATTTTTCTTTAACCATGCAATCGCCATTGGTGCCGCGTTTTTGGCTACCAATATTTCATCCCTCCGGGATTTTTGCGTCGCCATTGGTGCCGCGTTTTTGGCTACCAATATTACATCCCTCCGGGATTTTTGCATTAACCATGCAATCGCCGTTGACGCCGCGTTGCGGCTACCTATATTGCATCCCTCCGGGATTGGTCTTAAATGAAAAAACCGCCAATTTGGGCGGTTTTTTCATTTAACATTATATGGGTTCTGCAAATATTATAGCGCAGATTTAACAGTCTTGATAATACGTGCTGCTACTTTATAAGGATCAGCAGCTGAGTTTGGACGACGATCTTCCAAATATCCGCTCCATCCTTTTTGAGGAACAAGAACAGGGATACGGATGGATGCACCGCGGTCAGATACACCGTAGCTGAAATCGTGGATAGAAGCAGTTTCGTGCTTTCCAGTCAAACGAAGGTGGTTGTCAGCACCGTAAACGTCAATGTGTTCTTTCACAACAGGACGGAAAGATTCGCAAACCTTATCGAAAACTTCTTTGCTTCCAGCCGTTCTCAAAGCAGAGTTTGAGAAGTTGGCGTGCATTCCGCTTCCGTTCCAGTCAAGCTCGCCCAGGGGCTTGCAATGCCAGTTGATAGCAACACCATATTTTTCACCAATTCTTTCAAGCAAATAACGGCCAAGCCAGATCTGGTCACCAGCTTCTTTTGCGCCTTTTGCGAAAATCTGGAATTCCCACTGTCCTGCTGCAACCTCTGCATTGATACCTTCAACATTAAGGCCTGCATCAAGACATGCGTCAAGGTGCTCCTCAATGATCTCACGGCCAAATGCATTCTGCGCGCCTACTGAGCAATAGTATGGTCCTTGTGGTGCAGGGTAACCATTTGCCGGGAAGCCTAATGGTTTGTTTGTATCAACATCCCAAAGGAAATATTCTTGCTCGAAACCGAACCAGAAATCGTTGTCATCATCCTCAATTGTCGCACGGCCATTGGATACGTGAGCAGTTCCATCTGCGTTAAGCACTTCGCACATAACCAGATAAGCATCTCTGCGCAATGGATCCGGGCAAATGTAAACTGGTTTTAACAAACAGTCAGAAGAACCGCCAAGCGCCTGTTCAGTAGATGAACCATCAAATGACCAGTTGCTGCAATCTTCCAATTTTCCACTGAAATCGCTTTCAATTTTGGTTTTGCTACGTAAACTTTGGGTCGGCTTGTAGCCATCCAACCAAATATATTCCAGCTTGGATTTTGACATAATAGTACTAGATAAAGTGGTGACGAATTATTATAACGGCACAATATTAATGCAAAAATGTATTTCCAAAAAATAAAAACTAAGAAAAATTAACCATACACAGAATATTATTGGGTTTATGGTAGTATTGTCAGTAAAAGATGTACTATTCTCATAAAACGGGTGAAATTATAAATGGATGTATCCGGAGAGTATTTTTGCAAAAACTGTAAATCCAGGTGTCAATCAGACATAGTTCATGTCAAAATGTTGCCAAAATGCAAAAATCATGTTTTTCTGCATTCGCGGAATAATATAAGGCTGCCTTGATGGTTATGTGCTTCATACACGTAAATTTGAGCGTCGCTTTGATAATGTTCGACGGTTCTCTTATCTTAATTCCTATTTACTTTTTAAATGCATCTATTTTACCAGCCCGACTCGAAAATTTTTGAATTGGATGAAGAAGAGGCCAGGCACAGTTCCAAAGTGCTGAGGCTCAGCTCCGGCGACATTATATATGTTACCAATGGCAAAGGCACATTGCAGAAATGCGTGTTGAATGTTCAGGGCAGAAAGGCGGGTTACGAAGTTTTGGAATCACAGCAGATCGAAAGACGACCCTTTGCCGTAAATATGGTGATCGCGCCCACGCGCAAGGCCGAGCGCAATGAGTGGATGGTGGAGAAGATGACCGAGTTAGGCGTTGAGCGCATTGATTTTGTAATCACCGAACATACCAATACAGACACGATTAACCGCGTCGTAAACCTCACAAGGCTGAACCGGATTGCTGCCGCTGCGATGAAACAGTCACAGCAACATTATCTGCCGATCATCACGGTGGGCAATAAATATGAAGCGTTTGTGAGGGATGTGAAAGATTCTGTAAAATTAATTGCCTATGTGCCAGATCATAATAGGGTTGAGCACGTTTTTAGTAAAGTAAAAAAAGGCCAGGGAACCACTTTATTAATAGGTCCGGAAGGAGATTTCAGTGAAAAGGAAGTTTCGCTGGCATTTGATCACGGATTTTCAACGGTTTCTCTCGGCCCGACCCGTTTAAGAACAGAAACAGCGGCCGTAGCGGGCTGCCATGCCATTAACCTGGCACAGAACATATTATAAAAGCATTAATGCATATGAACCGATCAGTAGTGCGTTTTGGAAAGTTTTTAGGGCTGGTCACATTCGTTCTGATAAGCACGGTAACATTGGCGCAATCATCATTAAAGATTGCAAAGCTTAAATACGGCGGCGGTGGCGACTGGTATGCCAATAAAACCTCTCTTCCGAATCTGATCAAATTCTGCAATACGGAGCTGAAAATGAACATTAACCCCACAGAAGACGTGGTGGAAGTGGGTAGCGCGGACATTTTCACTTATCCGTTTGTGCATATGACGGGCCACGGCAATGTTGTTTTCAACGATGCTGAGGCTCAAAACCTTCGCAATTATCTGCTCTCGGGCGGATTTCTGCACATCGATGACAACTATGGCCTCGATCAGTTTGTGAGACGGGAAATGAAAAAGGTTTTTCCTGAGCTTTCATTTGTCGAGCTGCCTTTTGACCACCAGGTTTACCGGATCAAATATCTGTTTCCGGAAGGGCTGCCCAAAGTTCATGAGCACGACGGCAAGCAGCCGCAAGGTTACGGGCTTATCTGGCAAGGACGCTTGGTTTGTTATTACAGTTACGAAACAGATCTGGGCAATGGCTGGGAAGACCAGAGTGTTTACAATGATCCTGAGGAAATGCGAAGAAAGGCGCTGCAAATGGGCGCGAACCTGCTTAGTTATGCTTTCATGATTCTCTAAATACGGGCGCAGGTAATATAAAATAATTCCAAATTAGTTTTCTGAATTTCGGTTTTGTAAGCGCTTAGCCTTACTTTTGTACAAAGTTTAAAATAATATCATTTCATCTCGTTCCATGTATATAGTCCTTATCGTTTTTGTTGTACATTGGTATTTATCCCTTTTTTGTCAAACCTTTTTCCTACACCGTTACTCTGCGCATAAAATGTTCATTATGAGCAAGCCATGGGAGCGGTTCTTCTATTTACTGACTTATCTTTCCCAGGGGTCTTCCTATTTAAGTCCGAGAGCTTACGCGATTCTTCACCGCATGCATCATGCTTTCAGTGACACAGAAAAAGATCCGCACTCGCCGCACCATACCAAAAACGTGTTTACGATGATGTGGGAAACGAAGAATATTTATAATGCAGTGCTAAGCCGCAAGCGTGCAATTGAATCACAATTCGAAAGGAATTATCCGGAATGGCGCTTTATTGAAAAGTTGGGAGATTCGTGGCTTTCACGTTCTGGATGGGCGTTGTTGTATACCGCATTTTACATTTTGGCTTACATTTATCTGGATATGCACTGGGCGTTTTTCTTCCTTTTGCCGATCCACTTCCTGATGGGCCCGATCCACGGCGCAATTGTAAACTGGAGTGGTCATAAATACGGTTATCAGAACTTCGATAACGAAGACAAATCAAAGAATTCTCTCATCTTCGATTTCTTAATGATGGGCGAGCTGTTCCAGAATAACCATCACAAGAGACCTAATTCGATTAACTTCGGATCAAGATGGTATGAAGTTGATCCGACTTATCCGGTGATCAAAATGCTGAATAAGTTAAAGATTATTGAGATACGAAAGAAGAACTAGGTAAGTATCTTGCTACTTTCACTTCGGCTCCGCTCAGTGTGACAGATGATTGTCACATTGAGCGGAGTTTTTTTCCTGTCACACTGAGCGGAGTTTTTTTTTCTGTCACACTGAGCGGAGTCGAAGTGAAATTCCTAACGCTTGCTCCCTAGGTAGACCGAACAGGCCGGGCGGCCACAAAAAAACTTTGGCAGGTGTGAGATACACCTGCCAAGTTTGCTTATTAACACCACAAAAAATGAAATCCTTTTGAACTGCCGTTTTATCGGCATGTCTTATTGAGACAATACAAATAAATCATACAATACTTAAAAGGGCGTTAATAAAAAGTTAGAATTTGCTTAGAGCTTCGAAAATGTTACAACGAATGTTGTGCCCTTCGGTTGATTGGAGAAAATATTAACATTGCCCGAATGCAGCTTCACAATCCGCTCCACCAGTGACAACCCGATCCCATATCCTTTAATGTTTGCCGTGTTGTCACTTCGGTAAAATGGTTGGAAAACCAGACTCTGATCTTCTTTCGGAATTCCCTTCCCATTATCTGAAAAGCTTAACGTCAACCTCCTCGCAGATGTTTTCAGATTCACATTTACTGTATTGTTCTCCGAAAACTTGCACGCATTGTCCATCAGGTTCAGGAACGCGGTTTTCAATAATGTCGAGTTTCCGGTCAGTTCAAGCCAGGTGTCGTCTTCGGGCAACTCGTCGAAATTGAGCTGAATGTTGTAGGAAGGGTTTGCTTGTGCGAGGCCCAGTCGGCAATCCAGTAAAAGATCATCAACGCGAATGATTTCTGTGAGCAGATCTTTTTGATCCTCGCTCACTTTCGCTAGTTCTAACAATGTATTCGATAGCTGCGCCAGCTCCTGAATGTCTTCCAAAACGGATTGAATAGTAAGCTGGTAATCAGCTGTATTTCGTTCTTTTAGCATGCTGACTTCCAGCTGCGAGCGGATCTTGGTCAAAGGATTTTTAAGCTCATGCGAAACATTGGCCACGAAAATCTTTTGCATTTGAAATGCAGTTTCAATCCGGTCAAGCAGATTGTTGAATGTTGTCGTTAAGCGGCCAATTTCGTCTTTCTGGTTAGGAACGTCCAGTCTGGTGTCGAGTTTTTGAGGTAAAATCCTTTCGACCGCATTCATCACCTTGGAAATTGGCCTTAATGCACGTTTCGAGAAAATCCAGCCAACGAGTGCCACGATAATGGTCACGATAAAGAACAAAACCGTGAGTAGGGTGCTTAAATTGGATAAATTGGCCTGTCCGTACAAATCTTTTGCCCCTAACAAAACCACGGCCCGATTGAACGGATATTTGTAATACAACCCTACAACTTTATAATCGCCATCCGTATAGCGGATCTGTCCGGCCTTCCGGATCTCGTCCAGCCAGAAGTTGGATACGTGAATGGATTTGGACTGAGGGCTGGTTGGGTTGCTGTAAATGAGGCGGTTCTTTTCGTCGAAAATGAATGTATTTTCGTCATAGATCAAATCGCGGTTGGTTTCATCCAGCGCTTTCAGAACCTCGGTATTCACTTGCGGTACTTTCAGCAAAAGTTCGGCTTGCGACTTGGCTTTCGACCTTAACCGATCGTAAAAGTCCTCATTAACATTGTAATAGGAAAAAAAATAGATAGCCAGAAAAGTGATCAGAAGGATTCCGCTCACCAGCAGGGAAAACTGAACTGTAAGTCTGGTGCGGATCTGCATAATTTACTCTACTTTAAGCACATAGCCCATACCGAACTGGGTGTGGATCAGCTTGACAGGATAATCCTTATCGATTTTTTTCCGAAGATAATTTACATAAACTTCAATGACATTGGTGCCCGTATCAAAACCAATATCCCAAACCTGCTCCGCAATCTCCACTTTGGAAATGACCCGGCCCTGGTTACGGATCAGGTAAACGAGCAGGTTGAATTCCCTTGCCGTGAGATTGATCTTATTTCCTGACCTATAAACTGTTTTCGCATCCAACGATATTTCCAAATCAGCAAATTTCAGAAGCTGCGCGGTATGAGAAACGGTTGTGCCACGCTTCGTTAGTGCCCTCACACGGGCAAGAAGTTCTTTAAATTCGAATGGTTTGACCAGGTAATCGTCCGCGCCGGCATCCAGACCCGTGACTTTATCATCTGTCGTGCCCAACGCAGTTAACATTAAAATAGGCGTTTCATCACCCCACGTCCTGATCTCCCTGCAAAGCTCGATGCCGTTGATCCCGGGAATGATAATGTCGCTGATAATCAATTGGTAAGTGTTGTTTTTTGCCAGCTGCCTACCGATCAGGCCGTCATAGGCAATGTCCACTTCATATCCGTTTTCTTCCAGCCCTTGTTTAATGGATTGCAGCGTTTTCGGTTCGTCTTCAATAAGTAGTAGCTTCATGCGATGGGTAGGAATAATTCAGAAACATCCTTCCAATTGGAAACACGCTTATATGAGGTTTCTTTAACATTATGCGGCGCTGTAAAAAGGATGCCCGTGCCTTTGAACGCATTCAGGTTTCGCACGTGATCGTCAATGAGGTAATCGGACTGGATAATGCTTTTATAACCGCAGAACACAACATTAGTCCACGGAATAAACGGGAAATGCTTTTTTAGCCAGGCAAATTTATCGTTAAACGACGTCGGAAATTCCATGCATGCGGTGGCCACAAATATTTCGTAAAACTTGGACAGCTTGTAGACTGTTTCAACCGCCCCGTTCATCACTTCAATATCTGCAAAAAAGCCAGGCGTATCAATGATCTTATGCAGCTTTGCAAGTTGCTTGGGGTGTAAAATATCTCTGAAAGCGCTTTTTCTCAGCTGTTCTTCATTATATACCGTTGAAAAATCATTGTGAACAATGTTGGCGAGTTTCTTGTGGGTGTTCGCCATCACATCATCCATGTCCAAGGTGAGTCTGAGCATTACATTATAGTTCTGTGCGTATCGAAATTTTCAAGATAATCGTGCACGCGTTTCAGAAAAAGTCCGCCAAGGGAGCCGTCCACAACGCGGTGGTCATACGAATGTGAGATGAACATCAGGCTGCGAATGCCGAGCAAATCGCCTTGCGGCGTTTCAATCACGGCCGGTTTCTTTTTTATTGCACCGAAAGCCATGATCGCAACCTGCGGCTGAACGATAATCGGCGTGCCCATCAGATTGGCAAATGCGCCAATATTGGAAATCGTGTAAGTCCCGCCGGCCAGATCGTCGGCCTTCAACTTGTTCTCCCGCGCTCTCTTGGCGAGATCATTTACTTTTCTTGCCAATCCAGGCAGATCATACTGGTCTGCGCGATGGATAACCGGGACAATGAGGTTTCCATCCGGCAGAGCTACGGCCATGCCAATGTTAATTTCCTTCTTTTTAATGATCCGGTCGCCATCCACTGAAATATTGATCATCGGATAATCTTTGATCGCCTTTACGACAGCTTCAATCAAAATAGGGGTAAAGGTGATGCTGTCGCCCGTTTTCTTTCTATACTCAGCCTTTGTATGCTCCCGCCATTGAACCACCGGCGTCATATCGGTTTCAATAAAGGAAGTAACATGCGCCGAAATTCGCTTCGACTCAACCATCCGCTGCGAGATCATCTTCCGCATCCGGTCCATTTCAATGATCTCGTTGCTGCCGTTCAGTGAAGTTGCAACGGGCATTGCCGTTGCAGGGGACTTTTTGCGGTTATCCAGAAAGGAAATAATATCGTTTTTGGTGACCCGGTTTTCCATGCCCGTTCCCGGAATGGTGGCCAGCTCCGTTTCCGTGATGTGCTCTTCACGCGCAATGCTCAGAACCAACGGGGAATAGAATGCATTGTTTTCCGGGCTATTTTTGGCATATTCCAGCGCAGGCTGTGCTTTTTTGGTAAGCACTTCCTCATATTCCTTTTCCAATACAGCCGCCGTTGCTTCCACCTCTGACGCGGCGCTAAACGGCTCATGGACAGGTTGATCCACTGGCTGCTGATCGCTTTCATCCACATCATTCTCCACTTCAATCTTTGCAACCGGGCTTCCTATGGGCACAACGTCGTTTTCAGCAACAAGCCATTCCGTAAGCACGCCGGAAAAAGGGCAGGGGACTTCCGTATCCACTTTGTCCGTGGCAACCTCCAATATCGAATCATCCACCGAAACCTTATCACCTGCTTTTGCAAGTAAATGAAGGACAGTGCATTCCATAATACTTTCGCCCATTGGAGGCATTACCATTTCAACTATTTTCATAACTGGTATCTTTCATTCGCGGCAGCTTATTTTGTTGCCGAATGTATATTAATGTTCTTCTCAGCCTTTGACGGCAAGATTGGTTTTCAAAATGGTTTTGCGCAACAAATTCAGTGCATAAGAAGCGGTAAGCTCAATGTTGATCTTCCGGTTGTTGCGCAAGGTAAGTAATTGGGTGAATGTTTCCTCCGGTGTCGCGCAGGCAATCCAGACGGTTCCAACCGGCTTCTCGGCCGTGCCTCCATCCGGTCCGGCAATGCCCGTTGTGGAAATCGCGAATGTGGTGTTTAGCACTTTGCGGGCGCCCTCGGCCATTTCTCGCGCTGTCTGCTCACTTACCGCCCCGAATGCTTCCAATGTCTGAGGTGAAACGCCGAGCACATTCATTTTGACCTCATTGCTGTAACTCACCACCGAACCCTGAAAATATTGCGAAGCGCCGGGAACACTCGTGATTTGGTTGGCAACAAAACCGCCCGTGCAGCTTTCCGCCGTTCCTACTGTCGCGTTGTGCTGAACAAGTAACGATCCGATCACTGTTTCCAGTTCATCCGTATCAAATCCAAAAACCCATTCTTCAATATACGGCATCAGTAACGCAACCTGCTCCGCCATGTCGGCATCCAGCTGGGCCTGATCTGTTCCGGTGCCTGTCAGGCGCAGCTTAACCTGCCCGAAGTGAGGCAGATATGCCAGTTTTATATGTTCAGGAAGGGCGTCCTCCCAAGGTGCGATCGTTTCGGCCAGAAAAGATTCTCCTATGCCGATCGTCCGTACCGATTTATGTTGAATAATGTTTGAAACAAATCTTGATTTCAGCCTGGGGAGGATCTCAAACTCCATCAGGCTCTTCATCTCGTATGGCACGCCGGGCAGCGAAACGTAAATTACGTCGTCTTTTTCAAACCACATTCCGGGCGCGGTTCCCCAAAGATTTGGAATGTAGGTACAATTTTTGGGAAGTGCAGCCTGCTGGATGTTCAGCTCAGTCATGGCGCGTCCGCGTTTTGCAAAAAACGCCGTAATCAGTTCCAGTGCCTCCTGGTTGATTTCAAGTTCAGTCCCAAAATATTCGCAAAATGTATGCTTGGTAATATCATCGCGGGTAGGGCCGAGGCCTCCCGTCACAATAATAACGTTCACCCGCTGGCTGGCTGCCGAAAACGCATCCAGTATGTCGGCTTTGTTATCTCCAACCGAAGTCTTTCTAACCGGCCGAATGCCTATATCAGTCAGTTGAGAGCCAATCCATTGCGTATTCGTATCCGTAATTTGTCCAAAAAGGATTTCGTCACCGATCGTTAAAATTTCAGCCCGGATTATGGGAGCCATAGTTTGAAATTGGTTGATTAAGACCGTTATTTTCCCAAAAATAAGTAAAATTAATCGTTATTGAGTACGTTTAAGGCGTAGTCAGAATTTAACAAACACAATCGTAATGAATCACAAAATCTTAGCAATATTAATATTTTTACTCCTGGCAGCGACTAATTCACAGGCCCAGTTCAACTTAGGAAAAGTGCTGGATAAGGTGAGCGGGAAATCCGATGGACTTGGTGAAAATGAAATCGTCTCGGGTTTGAAAGAGGCCCTGAATGTCGGGATTAGTAATGGTTCTGCAGAAGCTTCCAAAGTGGATGGTTTTTTCAAAAATGAGCTGATCAAAATTGCCGTCCCTCCGGAAGCGCAGAAAGTAGCAGAGACATTAAGGAAGATGGGACTGGGAGATCAGGTGGATAAATTCACATTATCACTCAATCGCGCAGCAGAAGATGCCGCAAAGAAATCAAAACCTATTTTTGTAAAGGCCATTACGTCCATGACCGTCCCTGATGCATTGGGCATATTAAAAGGCCAGGACGATGCGGCAACGCAATATTTGAAGAAGACGACAAATGAAGATTTGTATAAAACCTTCTTTCCTGTTGTAGACTCTACGCTCAATCTGAACAAGGCGACGGACTATTATAAGGAAATCGTTGATACTTATAACAAAATTCCTCTGGTGAAGAAAGTGAATCCGGATTTGAAAGGTTATGCTACGCAAAAGACTATCGACGGGTTATACATTTTGATCGCACAGGAAGAGAAGAAAATCCGCGAAGACCCGAAAGCACGTGTTACCGATCTTTTGAAAAAGGTGTTCAAGCAGGCAGCAAAGTAATCTTTCAGAACTATAAATTTCCTCAATTGGTTACTTTTGTCTAAATATTAACACCTCATATGAAAAAATCGGAAATACATTTTAGTGTTGAACTCGACGACAAGAACATACCGGAAAAGATTTTTTGGAATGCGACAGACAACCCCAACGAAGGCATCAACGACACCCGCGCCATCGCCATTGCCGTTTGGGATCATTACCACAGAGGCACATTAAAAATCGACCTTTGGACCAAGGATATGGAAGTTTTCGAAATGAAACGCTTCTACATCGAACTCATGAGCGGCATCGCGGATACGTTGCTGACTGCTACGAATGATAATGTAATGGCAGATGCGATTGAAGGCGTTTGTGAGACATTGAGCAAGAAGCTCGATGAGGAGATGAAGGCTGCTAAGTAGGGCGCTGCGGCCGTGTCGTCGACCGCCCGGTTCGCTCGGGCTTGGTGGTTGTGTCTTCGGCCGCCCGGCGGCCCGGTCCGCTCAGACTGACAGGGCGTTGTGGTTCGCTCAGACTGACAGGGCATTGTTCATGTGCCTTTGGTCGTCCGATTCGCTATACTTACAAAGTGTCTTGGCAGCTCGCTACTGCCCCTGTCACCCTGAGCGGACCGGGCCGCCGGGCGGCCGAAGGGCGTTCACTCACCAGCTAACGTGGCCTGATCCTTCTTCGGCAAACTCTTAACTATCAAATCATAAGAGTCCTTCACCCAGCCAAACAACGTCTCACTAGGAATGTTACCGGTGACGTAAACCGTGTTCCAGTGCTTCTTATTCATATGATATCCGGGCTTTACGTCCGGATATTTTTCTCTGAGCTCTTCTGCTTTTTCGGGATCACATTTGGCGTTGAACTGGTGGGACGCTGAGTCCATGGGGGTAAGTAGGAATACTTTGCCTTTTACCTTGAATACGAGTGTGTCCGGGCCAAAGGGCAGTTCCTCTGTTACGCCTGGCAGTTGCAGGCAAAAATCTCTCAGCGATTCCAGGTTCATCTTGTTAATGCTCTAACGATCATAATGATAACGCAAATTAAAAACATGACGATGGAGATGCGGTTAATACCATGCATCATGCGAAGGTTAAAGGAATCGGGGGCATTAGGATCCCTTTTTTTGAAGACGCGAAAGAAGTAACCAAACACGTCGCCTAATTGAAAGTATCTTTTCATAAATTTTGCTGTTTCTGTCTTTACCAACCCTGCTAAACCAATATTTCACGCTCGTCCGGCTCGATCCAGCGACCGTCTTCCCGAATTAACCCGATCAATTCTTCCACTGCTTTCGCCGCAGTTACTGATCTTTTGATCACTTCCTGACCACGATACAAAGCAATTTTATCTTTTCCCATACCCACGTATCCGTAATCCGCATCGGCCATTTCACCTGGTCCGTTAACAATGCAGCCCATAATGCCGATTTTAACTCCTTTCAAATGTTCGGTGTGCTTGCGGATCATGGCTGTTGTTTCCTGTAAGTCAAACAGTGTTCGTCCGCAGGATGGGCAGGAAATGTATTCTGTTTTCGACATCCGGGTTCTGGCGGCTTGCAAAATGCCGAATGCTATGCTGTTGAATGAGGCGGCAACTTTCAGCTTGTCTGTGTGATTGATGTGCATTGGGAAAGATGGCTGTAACAACACGCCATCGCCAAAACCATCGACGAGCAAACCACCAACGTCCGTAGCTGAATATAATGTAAGCTCATCGCCCGAATCGGTTGCGTACTCACGCTGGACGACTACCGGGATTTTAATTCCCTTTTCAACCAGCTTATAAAAAAACCGGCGCAGTTCTGGCATTGCATGTGCGTTGTCGGTGTGTATCAGCAGGACAATGTTGGTTGCCTCTCTGACACTTTCCAACAGCGCATCATTCAGTGAATGTATGGTGCCTTTGATAAAATTCAACTGTGTTGAAACGAGTGTCTTATCGGTTTCAAGCCATTGTTCTGCCTCGAAAAGCGGAAATTTGTTTGCAGCATTTTCATGTTGGTGCCATTGCTCAAAATCCAGGATCTCACGCAAACCGTTTGGCAGCATGAACGGAATAGGGTTTTTTCCGGAATATATAAAATCAGCTCCCTGATCGTTCATAGCCCATTTATCCGGCACTGGCAAAAAGAAATGTCCGATGCTTTTCAGGTTTTCGAGTTGGGTGACTTCGATATTGGAATAATCCGCAATTACACGCGGCACATTCAAATGACCGAAATTATAAACCTCTGTTGTATCCCTTCTTGTGTATTGAAATGGATTGATCGGGCAAGAATCAACCGGCTCTATGAAATCGTGAGGTGTTCTGTTAGCATAACGCTGGATTAATGCACGAGCCACAGGCGCTTCTTTTTCAGGGGCTTCCGTTAATGAAACACGGACCGTATCGCCTAAGCCATCTTCCAGTAATGTGCCGATTCCGACAGCCGACTTGATCCGGCCATCTTCTGCTTCGCCTGCTTCTGTCACGCCAAGGTGTAACGGATAAGGCTTTAAGCCTTCTTCATCCAAACGCTGCACAAGCAACCGATATGCTTCCACCATCACTTGCGTGTTGCTCGATTTCATTGAAAGCGCAATGTTGAAATAATTGAATTCTTCGCAGATCCGTAGAAATTCCAGCGCCGATTCCACCATGCCCAGCGGTGTGTCGCCATAACGGCTCAGGATCCGGTCTGAAAGCGAGCCGTGATTTGTGCCAATGCGCATCGCTGTGCCATATTCCTTACATATGCGCACCAGCGGGATGAATTTTTCACGGATCCGTTCCAATTCCGCGGCATAGGAAGCATCGGTGTAGTCAATGACTTCAAAACGCTTGCGATCGGCGTAATTTCCAGGATTAATCCTTACTTTTTCTACGATCCTTGCTGCCAGTTCGGCTGCATTGGGTGTGAAATGTATGTCGGCAATGAGCGGAACATTAATACCGAGCTTGCGCAGGCCGTTCCGGATGTTTTCAAGATTTTGCGCTTCCTTCACACTGGGCGCCGTAATACGCACATATTCGCAGCCCGAATCCACCATTCTGATCACCTCATCAATAGATCCTTGCGTATCCATCGTGTCCACCGTCGTCATTGACTGAACGCGAATGGGATAGTCGGAACCCATAGGCAGGTCGCCGATATTAATGGTGATGGTTTCGCGTCTTTTATATGCTGTCAGAGAAGGACAGTAAAGATTTGTCGTTTTTTCAGAAGCTGTAACTACTGCCATGGAGTTGTTATGATATTGGCAAAGGTCTTAAAACAAAAACACAATCGGAATTACAATCGTGCATTTTAATGCCTCAGTTTTCGATCCGCGTTCCTGAATCAACTGTGATGATGTAACTTTTTCCGCCTTGTTTTTCAATGGCTTCGGCCACCTCCTCGGCTTGCGTGGGCGCATATACAAACATGCAGCCGCCACCGCCCGAGCCATTGATCTTGCCGCCCAATGCACCCGCCGATAAAGCTGCATTCATCATGCGTTCTATCTTGGGCGTTGACGTCCTTTTATGGTCGCGCAGGTTTTTGTAATGTTTATATAAAAGTCCGCCAAAATGTTTGTCAAACTCCTCATTAACAGGACTATTAATGCTTTGTGTTAACAGCACTTTACCTTCCAGAAGTATGTCGCGGTCTTCGAGATTTGCTTTTAAAAGGCTCAGCTCATCGTCGGTCAGCTTTGATCGGTATTCAGCAGCTTTTTCAAAAGGCGTGGTAAAAATGGAAAATTCAGGGTTGTAGTTCGTGACTTTTTTGATCACATCTTCCATTCCATAACGGCAGCGCGCGAGGATGCCTAATGTGTCTTTTGCCTCCAGAGAATCACCTAAAACGAATGTTCCCAAGGTCGGACTTAGCGCTTCAACATGAATGATGGGTGTTGATTCCAGGTAAATCACATTGCCGATGGCCGTAGAATAATGGTCCATCATGCCGCCGGGTTCGCCAAATTCGAGCACTTCGGCTGCATTGGCAATTTCTCCCAATTCTTTTTGAGAAAAACCAACCGGCTTATCGCTCATTTTATCCAGAAAATGCGCCCAGGAAACGATCAACGCCGAAGAGCTCGACGTTCCGGAATTGATCGGAATGTTGCCGTGAATGACACATTCGAAACCTTTTGAAAAAGTTAAACCCTTTCGTTTTAAAACATTAATGGTGCTGCGGAAATAGTCCCGCTGCACCACGTATGGAAATGTATCATTTAGAGAAAACTCCTCTTTCAGCCCAAGATCGGGCAAATGCAGGATGATTTTGTCATCATCGCGATAGCGCCCGTCGATGCTGATCCGACGGGAAATAGCCGCTGCAATGACAGGCAATCCAAGATAATCCTGATGTTCACCAAATAAACATATACGGCCCGGAGTCGAAATCTTCATGAACTACCAGCTTTTCTTTTTATGGCCTACCAGACCGAAATAAAGGATAAAAATATACAACGGAACCATGATCCAGTAAGCCTGCTGTGTGCTTTTGATTGAATCGGCAATGCCGCCGTAAACCAATGGCATCACCGCGCCCCCGGAAATCCCCATTACCAGTAATGCAGACGCTATTTTGGTAAACTTACCCAGTCCGCTCAATGCCAAAGGCCATAGTGCAGGCCAGATCACCGCATTGGCAAAACCTAAAATTGCAATGCAAAGCACTGATGCAAAGCCCGTTGTAAAGATTGCAGCAATGGTTACTACCATTCCGAGAACGGCCGAAAACATCAGATATGCCTGCTGAGATACATATTTAGGAATCAAAACAATGCCCAGAACATAGCCAAACATCATCCCACCCAATGTATATGTTCCAAAAAGCCTCGCTTCTTCTTCTGCGAAACCGAGCGAAACACCATAATTAATGATCGTATCCCCCGCAATTACTTCAACACCCACATAACAAAACAATGCGATCACGCCCAACACAAGGTTAGGAAACTGGAAAACGCTCGTTTTTTCTACAACCGGTGCTGATCCAACCGGCGCTTCCTCTTCCTCACTTACTTCCACCAAGCCTTTGGACATGCGGATCAAAATCGCCAAACCGACCAGAATCGCGGTCAAAACCAGATAAGGTACAACCACTTTGTCAAGTTCTTCCTGGGGGTCTGTTGAGCTTGCACCGGATAAGAGCAATTTACCGATGATCACCTGGCTCAGTATCCCTGCCGATTTGTTGGCAATTCCCATGATACTGATCCGCTGAGCAGCACTTTCGCGTGGTCCCAGGATCGTTGCATAAGGATTGGAAGATGTTTGCAAAACCGTCAGACCGATCCCGATCGTGAAAAGTCCCACCAAAAATACAGGATAGGAAGCCATTTCAGCGGCTGGAATGAAGATCAGCGTTCCCGCCGCCATTACAAGCAGGGCCAGCGACATTCCGTTTTTGAAACCCGTCTTCTTTACAACATAAGAACAGGGGATCGCCATGATCGTGTAGGAAATGAAAAAGGCGAATGTCACCAGGTAGGAACTGGTGTTATCAAGGGAAAATGCTTTTTTGAAAAAGGTAATTAATGTACCGTTTACCCAGGTGATGAAACCCATCACGAAGAATATAACGCCAATCATAAAGAGAGGGCCAAGGTAGCTTTTTTTGTTGTCCATTTAGGTTTAAATTAATTGGTAAGGGTTATGCAGTTTAAAAATGAAAAATAGCTGTTAATACTCGTCATTCAGTCCGAAAATGCGCTTGTTGGTTTTCCATTTGCCCCGGGTGAAATCCGGAATTTCAATGGGCGCGCTTCCTTTTGCAATGGACATTTCTGATAATGGGCTGATGGAGCTCCATGTGGCCGCATCGTACACGTCAATGGGCGGTGCGGTTTTTCTTTTAATAGATTCAATAAAGCCTCTTAATACGAAATAATCGATGCCGCCGTGGCCGGCGCTTTCTGCATCTTTCGCATATTTTTCCCATAACGGATGGTCGTTCTTGTCGAGATAGGCCTTGTCAGGTTCGGCGGTGTGTTCTTTTGGCGAAACACCTTCTATATATATGCTGTGTCCGTCGTTCATCCAGATGCCGTTGGTCCCCTGCGCACGGAAAGCGAGCGAGTAGGGGCGCGGCGAGTTGGTGTCATGAACGAGTACGATGTTCTCGCCATTATGGCATTGGATTACGGTCGTAACAATGTCGCCGAGCTTGAAATTGACTTTGGCATTAGGATGATCCTTACCGCCATGATCAACGATGTATTTGTGTAAACCTCTCGATTTGGTGGCCGTGGAAGTCAGGTAAGAGAATTTGTTGCCGCGATTAATGTCCATCCAGTGTGCCACCGGGCCCAGGCCGTGCGTTGGATAAATGTCTCCGTTGCGGTCGACGGAATGTTGGGTGCGCCATTTGGCTTCTGAAAATCCTTTTTCACCAAATTCAACGCCTACACCACCATTGCTTTTGCCGTCATTCAGCTTAACAGACCGCAGATCGTGCTGGTAACCGCAATGCGCGTAGGTCATTTCGCCAAACATTCCCTTGCGGACCATGTTCAATATTGCCATGACATCCCGGCGGTAACACACGTTTTCGAGGATCATGCAATGCGAGCCCGTTTTTTCAAATGTGTCCACCAGGTCCCACGACTCCTGTAAAGTGACCGTGGCAGAAACTTCAACCGCTGCATACTTTCCAGCTCTCATGGCAGACAGCGTCATAGGAACGTGCCATTGCCAGGGCGTTGCGATCAGGATCCCATCCAGGTCATCGCGCTTAACCATATTCAGAAAGTCCTCGTCACCCTTACCATAAACCGCCGGCGCTTTTCTTCCCGACTTCTTGATTTGTGCCAGGGAAGCGTTGATGGCAGCCGGATCAATGTCGCAGATTGCATTCACTTCCACATCCGGACGAAAAAGTGCCTGTTCAAGGTGACTGCGGCCGCGAAGTCCTACACCAATAAACCCCAGCCGCACTTTGTCAGCCGCTTTCGCTTCGTTGGAATACAATGACGGCAATATCCCGATGGCGGGTCCGGCCATTGAGGCTTGTTGAATAAAGTCGCGTCTATTCATGACGTTGTCCATTTAAAGGTTCAGGATGGGGTTGGCCTGCCATCGGCACAATGGTTTCCAAGATCGCAATTTACATTCAATAACCGTATTTTTTAATTTTTTTTATTAATTCAGATGAAATGGAAATTCCTGTAAGTGGTGATGATTATTTTAAAAAATGAACAAATTGGAATTGCAAAGCGTTAACCCAACACAAGTGACCCCAGAAAGAGCATTACGTCCAGGCTCGAAGGCTTTAAGTGTGTTGGACACATACTTTGTAACGACATTTAAAGCGAATTTTATTTTAAGTAAATCATCATATGGCTCAAAAGGTGGCGGTGTTCCGGAAGGAACATTTCAATGCGGCTCATCGTCTTCATAATCCGGAATGGTCGGCTGAAAAGAATGAGAGCGTGTTTGGTAAATGCAATAATCCCAATTTTCACGGGCACAATTATGAGCTGATCGTTCAGGTGACGGGGGAGGTTGATCCTGAAACCGGTTATGTGCTGGATATGAAAGTGCTCAGTTCTGTTTTAAAGGAATTTGTGCTTGATCGTTTTGACCATAAAAACCTTAATCTCGACGTCGAAGAATTCAAATCACTCAACCCTTCCGCGGAAAATATCGCGATCGTTATTTATACCATATTAAGATCAAAAATTGACTCAGGCCTTGACCTGAAAGTTAGATTATATGAAACAGAACGGAACTTTGTCGAATATCCCGTCGACTGAAATGGTTGAGGTTGAGGAAGTTGGAAACGATCATGTATTTTCTTCGATCGACACGCCTTTGCGTAAAGATGCCTTTGCAATGGAGGACGACATGAAGATGGAGCTGATTGAAAAGCATTTCCGCCACATTATGGAAATCATGGGCCTGGACCTGACCGATGACAGCTTGAAAGGCACACCGAAACGGGTTGCCAAAATGTTCATCACAGAGGTTTTCAGCGGCCTTGATCCAAAGAATAAGCCGGCGGTTACTTTGTTCGAAAACAAATATAAGTATGACCAGATGCTGGTCGAAAAAGATATATCGGTGTTCTCCAACTGCGAACACCATTTCGTCCCCATTTACGGAAAAGCGCACGTTGCATACATTTCCAGCGGTAAAGTGATCGGACTTTCCAAACTGAACCGCATTGTAGAATACTTTGCAAAACGTCCGCAAGTTCAGGAACGCCTCACCGTGCAGATTGCTACTGAGCTGAAATTAGCGTTGGAAACGGAAGATGTGGCAGTTGTAATCGATGCGCAGCACATGTGCGTTCAGTCCCGCGGAATAAGGGATTCAGGAAGCTCCACTGTTACCGCGTTTTATGGTGGGAAGTTTCAGGAGGAGAGTACTAAGAAGGAGTTTTTGAGTTATTTGGGGATGTGATCTCCATAGGTTCTGGGAGGGGATTGACGTTTACCCGGTGACCTGATCAATATGGTCAACCTAAGCCAACTGTCACCCTGAGCGGAGCCGAAGGGACATGCAGCATGCCAGCAAGCATCCTACACGTCCCTTCGGCTCCGCTCAGGGTGACAGGGTTGGTCCACTCACGATGACAAAGTCAGTCGACTCAAAACCTCCTACTAAACCGTTGGTCCGACTCTCTCAAGCAACGCCTTAGTCGCTTTAATCCCATCATACTCAGAAAGCTTGCTTCCTTCATATTCGATCCCAGCGATTCCTTTGAAGCCTGCGTCTTTAACGATTTTCAGGATTTTTGTGTAATCCGTTTCAATGCAGTTTCCTTTTTCGTCGAAGTCATACGTTTTTGCGCTTACGCCTTTTGCGTAGGGCATCAACTCTTTCGTTCCCTGATATCTGTCGTATGATTCTGCGCAGCCGCCGTCTTTTCTGGTGATGCAGAAGTTACCGAAGTCCGGCAATGTTCCTACATTTTTTAGGTTAACCTGCTTCATTACGCCTGACAACCATTGTCCGTTGGATGATGACCCTCCGTGGTTTTCGACGATTACGTTAATGCCTGTTTTCGCAGCGAACTCACCTAACTTACCAAGCCCGTCTACGGCAGATTTAGCTATTTCTTCGAAGCTTCCTTTTCCGAATGCATTAACGCGGATGGTTTTGCAACCCAGATATTTCGCGGCTTCTACCCAGCGATAATGGTTTTCAACGGCCTTGTTACGAACCGCAGCGTCCAATTCTCCCAGGCCGCCTTCGCCGTCGATCATGATCAAATGCGCAGTTACGCCGTTGTCTTTTTGTCTTTGGATCAAATCATTCAGATATGTTTTGTCTTCCGCTTTGTCTTTGAAGAACTGGTTTACATATTCCACGATGGAAATGCCAAACTCTTTTTTCGCCAATGCCGGGAAATCGAGGTTAGTCAGTTCTTTTTTGAAAAGTGCTTTGTGCAAAGACCATTCTGCGAGTGAAATATCGAACCATAGTTTTTTGGCAGGATCTGCCATTAGTAAGTCGGAAAAAGCGGTTGCTGCGAAGGCCGTAGCACCGGCTTTTTTAAGGAATTCGCGACGAGAAACGTACATTTTGGTTAGAATTTAGATTTATATTTATTATGGAATGTGAATTCTTGCTTCATTATACAGCTTCTCATTTTTCACCAGACTCGCTGCGTCCCAGTCAATGTCCTTGATAAAGGCATGCGCGCGAACGGGACAGTTTTCGACCCGGCAAAAGTAACAGCATTGATATAAGCACGGGTCTGCATGAACGAAAATCTCGGTTTCTCCCCTATGGCTGTCTTTCAGTATGTTTTCAAAATTATGAATTGTTTCATGCACTTTCTGCAGTTCCCAATAATATGGCAATGTCAAATGGCAATCAATGTGCAGGTCAGAGCCGTATTGCTGCACGCGAAGGTTGTGCACGTCGATCCATTCTGTTTTTTTGTTATCCTTCAATGTCTGCACTACTTTTTCCAGCAACGCGTCATCCACAGCGTCCATAAGCCCGGCTACGGATTTACTAACAAGCAGGAAGCCGTTATAAGCAAGAAATAAACCGAACAGGAGGGAAGCAGCGCTATCAATCCAGACGTAGCCAGTTAGCATAATGAGTCCGACGCTCACAATCAGGACCAGACTGCTGATGCTGTCCGTCATCAAATGGCGTCCATCGGCGGTAAGTGCCAGCGAATGCATTTTCCTGCCTTCGGTTAACAGCTTATAACCGATAGCCGTGTTGACAATAATGGTAAAAAGTATAAACCCGGAACCTTGAAGCAGGTTTTCAATAGGAGCGGGATCCAGGATCCTGTTCACCGCTTCGATGATGATAAAAAGCGAAGCGATCATGATCAATGCACCCTCAAAACCGGCGGAGAAAAACTCTATTTTGCCGTGCCCGTATGGATGGTTCCTGTCTTTGGGCTGCGCCGAAAGATAAATGCTGTAAAATGCAAATCCGCTTGCTATAACATTAATGATCGACTCCAGCGCATCGCTCAGGATGGCGTTGGAGGAGGTAAGATAATAAGCGAAGAATTTCAAACCCGTCAGGATGATGCTGGCTATAAAAGACAGCAGTATGAGACGTTGTTTAAGCTTATTTTGGTTTATTTGCATTTGCGATTTGAAATTCAGAGGCCAAAAATACTAAGAAAATGCGGGTTATAACCACAGAAAATAATTGGAAAACACTTTCAACCGAAACTGTCTACGAAAATGCGTGGCTCGAACTGAGCCATCGCGATGTGATCAACCCGTCGGGAAATAAGGGCATTTATGGGCTGGTAAAATTTAAGAATCAAGCCATTGGCGTTATTCCACTGGATGCCGAGGGCAACATTTATCTGGTAGGTCAATATCGCTATGCAATCGATGAATATTCCTGGGAAATTCCGGAAGGCGGGGGCGCTTTAAATGCAGATCCACTGGACGCGGCCAAGCGGGAGCTGAAAGAAGAAACCGGTTTGCTGGCTGAAAAATGGACCAAGCTTGCGCGCATTCATACTTCCAATTCCGCCACCAACGAAGAAGGTTTCCTGTTCATCGCCGAACAGCTGACGCAACAGGAAGCAGAACCTGAGGACACCGAAGATCTGCAAGTGCGGAAAGTGTCTTTGCAGGAAGCGGTCGATATGTGCATGCGTTCCGAAATTACTGATTCGCTGTCTGTATGCGCCATTTTAATGACCGCCAGACTGAGGGGAATCTGATATGCTCGAATCGCTTTTCTATGGAACGCTTACTGGAATAGGATTATGCCTCACGTTTGGGACCGTGTTTTTCTCATTGGTCCAAAACAGTGTTGATAATGGTTATGAAACCGGCGTGAAGATCGCACTGGGCGTTTTCGTTTGCGACATTATTTTTGTTTTCTTCGCTATTTACGGAACTGCGTTACTGCCCGATATTCCCGATTTCAAGAAGTGGATGGCTGGTGCAGGCGTATTTTTCCTGATCGCACTCGGACTGACAAATTTGATTAAAGGTCAGCCAAAAATTGCCTATCCGACAACCCGGTTCGGCAATTTGCTTTACTATTTTACGACTGGTTTTTTCTTGAACGGGCTGAATCCGGTGAATTTCATCAGCTGGGTCACCATTGCTTCCTATATCCGCACCAATCTGCATTATAATTATCACCAGGTGCTTGTTTTTTTTGCGGCGAGTGTAGTTGCTGTATTCCTCGTGGAATGTGGCATTGCGATCTTTGCGCACAAGTTGAAACGCGTTTTTACGCCAAGAGTGGTCACGATATTTAACAAAGTGACAGGCGTCGTTTTTATCCTGATCGCCTGCCAGATTGCTTATGTCAATTTCCTGAGTTAATGCGAGGGAGGTTCCGTTATGTAGCCGTTCTTTTGCAAAAATCCCTTCCAATCATCCATCAGGAAATTCTTGAAAACACGCGGAAACTTGTGCTGGCCGCCCATTTTGCCTTTGGAATTCATCCAGTCGTAAAAAGCTTTGTTCGGCAGCACAGTAACAAACACTTCCTTCAATGCATGACGCCTTTCCACAGCATAGTCATCATTAAGCTCTGCTAATTTGGCGTCCAGTCTGGTTTTGAGCTCTTCTGCATTCACATCCGTTTCTTCTACGCCGATATACCAATGGTGCGCAAACATAGAACCGTATTCAATGCCGCAAACAGTGAATTCTTTAACCGTTAACCCCATCTCATCTGAAACCAGATCGACGGCCTTGTTCATATTGTCGACCGAAAGGTGTTCCCCGCAAAGACTTAGATAATGCTTCGTGCGTCCTGTAATAACAATTTCACCTTTCGCTTTGTCCACAAATTTCACTGTGTCACCGATCAGGTAACGCCATGATCCGGCGCATGTAGACAGGAGCAATGCATATTCTTTGCCTTCTTCAACCTGATCGATCATTAATGTCTCAGGATCAGACATTAAGGTGCCTTCTGAGTCAAAGTTTTTTTCGTTGAAAGGAATAAACTCGAAGAAAATCCCATTGTCACAAACCAGCTCCATGCCTTGTGCGCCCGGGCGGGTTTGGTAGGCGATAAATCCTTCGGAGGCAAGATACGTGTTAATGTATATCAATGGCCTTGCCAGCAGCTTTTCGAAACCCTTTCTGTAAGGCTCAAACGAGACACCACCATGCGCGAAAACCTGCAAATTGGGCCAGATATCGTGAATGGTCTTTACATTATAATGCGCAATGATCTTTTCCATCAAAAGCTGGATCCACGCCGGAACGCCCACAATGAAGCCAATGTCCCATTCGTGCGCCTGCTTTGTAATTTCTTCCAGTTTCAAACCCCAATCTTTCTGCGCAGCGATTTTTTCCCCGGGTTTATAGTAAGGTCTGAACCAATAAGGAATCTGCTTGGCCGTGATGCCGCTCAAATCGCCTTCAAAATGTTTGTCCTGATTATTCAGATTTGTACTGCCGCCGAGCATCAGGAAGCCTTTTTCATACAGATCATTGGGAAGATCCTTGTAATGTCCGAGCGAAAGGATCTGGCGGATGCTGGTCTTCTGGATCGCGCGCGACATGGCCTTTGTGACCGGAATGTGCTTCGTAGCGGCCTCGGAAGTTCCTGAACTTAATGCATAATATTTGATCTGCCCAGGCCAGCAAATGTCTTTTTCGCCTTCAAGCGAACGGTGCCACCATTCGTTGAAGATCTTGTTGTAATCGTAAACCGGAACTGTTTTCTTGTATAATTCGTAATAAGCGCCCTTTTCACTGAACAATATGGATGAAAGCAGCTCGTCAAAATTGTATTTTTCTCCAAACTCTGTGTAGCGCGCCTTGGCCAGCAATTTCGCCAGCGTCTTTTTTTGCTGAATGTGAAGACTTGCTTTTCTGCGGTTAGCAACAATGTTGCTGATATGAATTCCTTTTTTTAATAAACTCCCTACTAATGCCATAGCTGAATTTTAAAATTATAAATCCCAGGTCGAAAGCTGTTTTACTGCCTCATACGCTGTCAGATCATATTGGCACGGTACAACAGAAATGTAGTTGTTATCCAGCGCCCAGACATCGGTATCCTCCTTTTCGGTGTCAAAATTCACGAATTCTCCTGCCATCCACAGGTAACCTCTTCCGTTCGGGTCTACGCGATAATCAAATTTTTCCTGCCATTTTGCGTGCGCCTGTCTGCAAACTTTTACACCCTTTAAAGGCAGGTCTGTTTTCTCAGGAATGTTAACGTTCAGTGCAATGCCGTTCGGTATGCCGTTTTTGAGCGCTTCTTCGGTAATGGATTTGATAAATGGAATAGCATGATCAAAATCCGCATCTTCCCGGTAATCCGTTAATGAAAATCCAATCGCCGGAATGCCTTCTATTGCAGCTTCGATGGCTGCGGACATGGTCCCGGAATAAAGCACGCTGATCGAACTGTTGCTTCCGTGGTTAATCCCACTAACGACCAGGTCGGGTTTGCGATCCTGCAAAACGTAATTTTTAGCCAGTTTTACGCAGTCGGCAGGTGTTCCTGAACATTCATATTCAACAACGCCTTCAAAAATATGTGTGGAATAAAGTCTTAGCGGTTCGCCAATCGTGATAGCATGGCCCATCCCGGATTGCGGGCTGTTTGGCGCAACAACGATCACTTCTCCAATGGTTTGCATCACTTCCACCAATGTCCGGATTCCTTTGGACGTTATGCCGTCGTCATTTGTAACTAAAATAAGGGGTCTCATATAATTCTACTTATCGCCGGTCACATTAAGGGGTTGAAAGTCCTGACTGGCGAATGAAGTAATGCGGTTTTTAGGTTGAAAAAAGATTTATTTGTAACTGCTATGAGCCAAAATTAAGCATTATGCCATCATTCTCAATAAAGCCTGCAACCACAGCCGACATCCCGACCATCATCGCAATCCAGGAACAGACCTGGGAAGCAACTTATAGTGAAATACTTACGAGAGAACAGATTGACTATATGTTTGAAAAAATATATTCCCCCGAGTCTCTCGAGCGTCAGTTTACCGTTGAGCAGCATTCTTTCCTGATCTTGTTAAACGACGGCAAGCCGGAAGGTTTTGCATCCGCTTCCGAAGAAGGCCGGGAAAAGTTTAAGTTACATAAAATATATGTACTTCCTTCCACGCAGGGAACGGGTGCCGGAAAATATCTCCTGGCTGCGGTTGAAAATTATGTAAAGTCGGCCGGTGGGAAAAAATTAGGTTTAAATGTCAACCGGTATAATAAGGCAAAGGGATTTTATGAAAAAATGGGCTTTGCGGTGACAGGCCAGGAGGACATTCCCATTGGTCCTTACTGGATGAACGATTATGTTTTGGAAAAAGAACTGAACTGACTTATTGAGCCGGTTCAGTTCTGTGGGCCAGTTTCATTTTTTTAATATTCTTCTTCTGACTTTTAAGGCCTTGCAGCGGGTGGTAATGGTTGCTGTTGCTCACATAATATCCCGTTCCGTCATACGTGCGTTTGTCTGGGTGTGCCTTACATTCAGGTGAGCATGCACCCTCCATTTCTTCACCGCATTTGTGACAAACCGGCACGTGCGTGTTACATTCTGCATTGGCGCAGTTAATCATGCGGTCGCAAGGTTCGTCGCAGATGTAGCAGCGGGAGATAACGGTTGGGTTGACTTTGTTAACCTCAACGGCAATGCGGTTGTCAAAAACGTAGCATTTACCATCAAAATTTTCCCCGCCTTCTTCCAGCCCGTAACGGATAATGCCGCCATGTAACTGATATACGTCCTGAAAACCCTGTTCGAGCAGGTAAGCACTTGCTTTCTCGCATTTAATGCCGCCCGTGCAATAGGTGACGATCTTTTTATCTTTCAAATGTTCGATCTCGTGAATGTGATCGGGCAGCTCGCGGAGGTTATGCATATCAAAAGTGATAGCACCCTTGAATTTGCCCAATTCATGCTCATAATCCGAGCGCATATCCACAAGCACCACATTCGGATCATTAAGGATTTCCTTAAATTCAGACGGCTCCAAATGCTTACCCGTCCGGACCAGCGGATCAACACCCAGATCGGAATTGACAATTTCGTCCTTCACGCGGACATGCAATTTTTGAAAAGCCACTTTATCATGCTCTTCCACCTTAAACTGCACATCCTTAAACCGGCTGTCGGAACGCACGTAATTCATATATGCCTCACAGTCTTCCGGTGTGCCTGAAACGGTTCCGTTCAAACCTTCCGGCGCAATGATGATCCTGCCCAGAAGATTGTGCTGCACGCAGAACAAATGATGCTCATCGCGATAGGTTTCCGTGTCTTCGATGGGCGCATAGAAATAATATAAAATTACCTTGAAAGGCTTCATTGTTGCATTAGTTGATGTATTCCAAAGAGGAAAGGGTTATGTCCACGCAGCGCTTTCCCCCAAATCAGCTGCAAATATACGAAGAAACGCACTTTAACGAAAATGAGCGGATTGGACTTTTGCACGAAGCAAACTATTGAAATGATTTCTATATTTTTACCGAAACCAACGCATTCCCAGGCATTACTCCGTTCACATTATGCACATTGCAATCATCGGCAACATCGGCGCAGGCAAGACGACATTAACCCAGATGCTGGGTGAATATTTCAAATGGGACGTCATGTACGAAGCCGTAGAAGGCAATCCCTATCTCGCTGATTTTTACCAGGATATGGATCGCTGGGCATTTAACCTGCAAATCTTTTTCCTCAATAACCGCTTCGCACAGGTCCAGAAAATACGCGAAACCACTTACTCCACCATTATCCAGGACAGGACCATTTACGAGGATGCATTTATTTTTGCAAGAAATCTGCATGAGTCCGGCGTGATGACCGAGCGGGATTACCAGACTTATCTTTTGCTTTTTGAATCCATTATCCGGACTGTTTCGCAACCGGATCTGTTGATTTACCTCAAAGCAGACATTCCCAAGCTGGTTTCACAGATCAAAAAGCGGGGCAGGGACTTCGAAGCCGACATTTCAACCGATTACCTGACTGCGCTCAACCATTATTATGATGATTTTGTCAAAAATTACGATCATGGCAAAATCATCGAAATTGATGTGAACCAAATGGACTTTGCTTCCAATCCGGACGATTTCAACTACATCGTTTCCAGGTTAAACGAAGAGTTGTTCTACATCTGAAAATCAGGTCATTACTAAATGCTGATTAAAGCACGCACGCTAATGCCTTGTTGAGGATCTGATTGCTTTTGGGGCTGAATGTATAAATCTTGCGCTCCTCGGGAAGGATGATTTCAATCTTGGATGTGCCTTTCATTTTCTCCAGTTCTTGCGGCGTAACCGGCGAGGAAAGCATAAATGACTTGTTCCAGAAATTACGGTCGGAAGTGGTTGTAAAAAGTGAAAAAGTGCCACTCTTGGTTGTAAACCTTATTTCCGTGAACATTTGCACGTGAAAAATGAGCTCTACTTCTTCATTGTGATAGGTAAAAATCTTCTCTTCTCCAGTGCGCGACAAGCTCAGATATTCCTTTTTATCCACCAGCTGAACAACTTGATAATATTCCGTTTTGTTCGTGGATCGGCTCACTTTGGTCAGGCACTGAGCGTAGCAGACAGACTGGGAAGCAAAAACCAGCCCAATAACGCCAAGCAGCGCAATCACCTTCATGTGGTAGTAGTCCTTCAAACTATTAAGAAAAATCAGGGGTCGTCCAATTAATAGTAAATATATGCTAATTTTTTAAAAAGGAATGGCATAAAAAAACCTGCGCCGGAATGCAGCGCAGGTTGTGACCAGGAGGAGAGTCGAACTCCCATACCCGAAGGCACTACCCCCTCAAAGTAGCGTGTCTACCAATTTCACCACCTGGCCGAGGATTTTGCAAAAGTACTATTTAAATGATATGCCGCAAGGCTCTGGGAATGTTTTTTGAGTGTTTTTTATGGAGACATTCGTCGATCAATGTCGGGGTTGTTCTATTGTAATGAGAATGAGGATGCTAACTTTGCCCATCTTTAAAAAATGATGACCACATCTTGCTATTCCATTAACACATGAACTTCATTTACTTCCCTAGCCTGGTTATTTCTGCGTTATTGACGGGGTTATCTGCTGGTTTATTCTATTCCTATTCCTGCTCGGTTAATTTGGGCTTGAATAAATTGCCTGATGCGGAATATTTGCGTGCAATGCAGCAGATTAACAAAGCGATCCTGAATCCTGCATTTTTCGCTTCGTTCATGGGTTCAGTTCTGGTGCTGATCCTGGCGAGCTGGCTTAGCTATTCCTTGCAACATGCTTTTCAACTCAAAATGCTGTTAACGGCAACCGGCATTTACGTCGTAGGCGTTTTAGGAATTACTATTTTCGGAAATGTGCCACTGAATGACGCACTGGCTAACTTTGATATTAGTACAGCGACAAGTAGCGAGATTGCCAGACACCGCATATTGTTCGAACAGCCATGGAATAATCGTCATACCGTCCGCACTTTCTGCGCATTTGCAGCCTTTGTATTTACATTGATTTCTTTTTATAAGGCAAACTAGAAAGGAATGTTCCTTTCTAGTTTATAGACAAATGCAGCGCATCAAAAGGCATGCGTGCCGTGTTGCTGGGCTTGAAGTTTGTGATAAGTGAAATATGACACCATGAGAACGGCTAGTACGATCAGCGGGAATATGGAGTTGAAGCCGAATCCGTCTACGACGGTGATGCTGATGCTTGCACAGAGGAAGTCGAAGACGAAGCCGGCATAAGCCCATTCTTTAAGGCGCGGCGGAACTTGCGGCAGCATTAATGCTATTGTACCGGCAATTTTGAAGGCTGTGATCATCGGGCCAAAATAATCTGGGTAACCCAGATGCCGGATTCCTTCGCGGGCCATTTCAGTATGGGAAGTGAGCGCGGGCATGACGCCTTCAAACAAAAAGATCAGTGTTGTTGAAATCCAGAAAATAATGCGGGTCGTTTTCATGACAGTAAATGTTTGATGATTGAGTTTGTTTTTGTTGATACAAATCTACCGCACATCCGGCCGACGGACGCAGTGTAAATACGACGAATTAGAGGGTACAATGCGACAATTCGATTGCCGCAATTTGATTGGGGCAATTCGATTGCCGCAATTCGATTGGAGTAATTCCATTTGGGCAGTTCCATTAGGGCAATCAAGGACTCTTCGCTTAATCAGCCAGTTTTTTGCGGATTGCTTCTTTGTCGCTTTCTGTTTTTGCAAGGGACAATGCGGTTTGCCAGTGCATCATTGCTTTTTGATCATCCAGACCCGTATAAAGCGTTCCCAGCAGGGCAAAATAGAAGTGGTTTTCAGGCATCTGCAATTTTTCTGCTTCTGCGATTGCGACCGCTTTTCCCCTGACTTTTGCAACAGCGTAGGTGCGGTTGAGCGCCGTGATAGGGGAGTACTCGCGCTGTAATAACTGATTGTATAGATGCAAAATCCCGTCCCACTTCTCGGGGCTGTCTGCCTGTTGCGTATGCCATGCGGCGATGCCGGCTTCGAGGTGATATTTGGACAAATCATTTCCTTTCCCGGCCATTTTAAGGAAATAAGCACCCTTACTGATCAGGTCTGTGTTCCAAAGGCTTGAATCCTGATCGTCATAAAGAATCAGGGAACCGTTGTCATTCATTCTAGCATCGAAGCGCGAAGCATGAAAACACATCAGCGCCAGCAGTGCATTTACTTTCGGTTTGTTGGTTTCGGGATGCTCGATCAGCATGGTGCACAGGCGGATTGCTTCAAGACACAAGTCCTTTCTTAATGTATTGTTTTGATTAACTGAATAGTAACCTTCATTAAATAACAGGTAAACGGTTTTCAAAACCGGTTCCAGCCTGGCTTCAATTTCCGGTAAAGGCGGCATTTCGATAGCCACTTTAGCTTCGCGCAACTTTTCCTTTGCCCTGAAAATGCGTTTGCTGATGACTTCTTTATTTGTCATGAAAGCGCTCGCTATTTCGTCGATTCCAAACCCGCAAAGAATGCGGAGCGAGAGGCAGATCTGCGATTCGTGGGAGATGGAAGGATGACAAACCGCAAACATCATTTGAAGCTGGCTGTCTGTAATGTTTTGAAATGAAAGGTCTATGTCGGCGCTGTCCGATTGTTGCGCGGTCTTTTGCAGTTCCTGCGCGATCTTATCCCGGAAAATGGACTCCCGATGGAGGTGGTTTTTGGCTTTGTTCTTAGCGGTGTTATAAAGCCATCCCGCCGGATTAGGCGGGAGGCCTTCTATGCCCCAGGCTTGCATGGCTGCCTGAAACGTTTCACTAGCAATATCTTCGGCCACCTCAATCTCCTGAAACCCGAAATGCCGGCAAAGCACGGACACGATTTTCCGGTATTCGGTCCTGAACAAATGTGGGATGACGGGTCCGTGGTCGGGCATTGTTTTAGCTTTCGTGCACAGAAATGATTTTCCGGACTTCAACACTATTGCCTTCACCATGCAGGATCGGGCAGGCTTGTGCCATTTCAACGGCCTCGTCGAGGCTGGCTGCTTTAATGATGATGAAGCCCGCAACCGATTCTTTTATTTCGACAAACGGCCCGTCCGTCATTACATTGTTTGGTTTAAGCACCTTCCCTTCGACAGCTAAGCCCTTTCCGCCGCTGAATTTGTTCTGGGCTGCAATGCCGCCAACCCAGTCATGATATTGCTTCATGTAGCCTTCCATTTGTTCGGGCGAGGGCTGCGCTTCCTTGGTCAACAAATCCAACCGCATAATTACAATGTACTCTTCCATGTTGTTCTCAATTTATGGTTAATGATAAATAATTTACATCCCCATTACAAATGAGTATGGACGAACAGGACATTGCTGCAAGTATTTTTTTAATTATTTACCAAACAAAAAAGGGATGTGGCAGCGAGCCACATCCCTTTTTCTCAAAATATTAAATTACTAGCGAACCTTGAAGAACCGCATGTTCATTTCCTGATTGCCATAGTAGACTTTCAGGAAGTAATGACCTTCATTCAAGCCTGTTACATTCAGCGGCAAAGTATTTTTTCCTTCAACCACATCCTGCTCAGCCGAATTCAGTTTGATACCGCTGATGTTGTAAGTTTCAACTCTTCCTTTTCCGGCAGATTTTGAAATAAACTCAACATTAACAACGTCTCTAACCGGGTTAGGCGATACAAATGCTCCCGTAATAGCCTCATAACGAACTGTAACAATGCGACTGGAAAGGAATTTACCATCCCGGTCGACCATTTTCAGCTGGTAATAGTTGTTGCCGTAAACCGGTGATTTATCAACGAATTTGTATTCTCCAACACGCTTGTCAGACAAAGGCAACTCGCCGATCACATTTGGAACCTTCACCTGGTTGTCGTAACGGATCACTTCAAAACCTTTACCATTCTGCTCGTCAGTCACATTCCACGAAAGCTCAACGCCTTCTTCCGCTGGTGCAGCAGCAAACCTGGCAATGTAGATCGGAAGCACTGCATCGATTTTGAATGCCATCGTCTGAACAGTTGATTTGCAGGAACCGCCTTCAATTTGAAGCGTGTAGTCACCTCTTTCAAGTGCAGCGAAGCTGATCTGCGGACGGTCACTGGTCAGATTAACCCGTGCGGAACGCATTACTGTATTTCCTTGCATGATCTTCCAGTCGATGCTGGAAACATTGTTACCATGGAAGTTAAATATAAGGCCAGTCTCAGTTTGGTTGTAGACAGATTTCAAGATCGGTCCGTACTCGCATGGAAGGCGGTTATCAACCGTGGTTACATTGAATGTGCTTGAACTAACTGTTGATACGCAATTGCCACCTTGAATTTCAAGTGAGTAAGAGCCTGCATTAAGCGCTGCAAAGGTAATCGCAGCAGAGTTGCTGGAAAGATTTCCAGTTGTTCCGTTTGCCACTATTGCTCCGCCTTGCTTGATCCGCCATGTGACAGATGAGACGCCTACACCATTAAAGTTAACCGTCAAACCGGTAGCTGAGACATTAGCAATGCCTGAGATCGTCGGGCCGCTTGCGCAATTTGTCGAGCCGATAGAGAATGTTTTCGAGCTAACAGTCGAAATACAGTCACCACCTTCAATTTCCAAAGTATAAGTTCCGCCGCCCAGTGCTGCAAAAGAGATGTCAACCAGCGAGGAAGTCAAACCAGGAGTCTTACCATTGCGAACTACATCTGCACCGGATTTGATTCTCCACGTAATGTTAGGAACGCCGTTACCGTCAAATTGGAAACGCAGGCCGGATGCCGAAATGTTGCTGATCGTGCCCAATGTCGGACCGCCTGGGCAAGTTCCTGCATTGATAGTAAAGTTTGAAGTGCTCACCGTAGATACGCAGTCACCACCTTGGATTTCGAGCGAATAAGTGCCTGCGCCCAGTGTAGCAAATGTTAACGCCGCAGAGTTTGAGGTTAAGTTACCTGTTTTACCATTTCTGATCACATTACCGCTTTGCTTCACGCGCCATGTGATATTTGGAACACCTACACCATTGAAATCAACAGTCAGACCAGATGCCGAAACATTTCTAAGACCCGAAATTGAAGGCCCGCTAGCACAGTTTGGTGTTGCAACCGTGAAGTTTGAAGTGCTAACCGTAGAAGTACAGTTGCCGCCTTCAATTTCCAGAGAATAGTTACCCGCTGCAAGGCTGGTAAACGTGATAGCTGCTGAATTGGAGCTCAAAGTGCCCGTTTTTCCGCTTGCTACTACATTGCCGCTAAGCTTCACGCGCCATGTTACTGTAGAAACGCCCACGCCGTTGAAATTGAATGTCAAACCAGTAGCAGAAACATTCGTGATGCCGGAGATCGATGGTCCGCTTGCGCAGTTAGTCGAGCCGATGGAGAATGTTTTAGAGCTGACAGTTGATACGCAGTCACCACCTTCAATTTCCAATGTATAAGTTCCGCCGCCTAGTGTCGCGAATGAGATGTCAACGAGTGAGGAAGTCAGGCCAGGAGTCTTACCGTTGCGAACTACATCTGCACCGGATTTAATTCTCCATGTAATGTTAGGAACCCCGTTGCCGTCAAATTGGAAACGCAGACCAGATGCCGAAATGTTGCTGATCGTGCCCAATGTAGGACCGCCAGGGCAAGTTCCTGCATTGATAGTAAAGTTCGAAGTACTTACTGAAGATACGCAGTTACCACCTTCAATTTCCAGAGAGTAAGTGCCTGCACCCAATGTGGCAAATGATAATGCAGCAGAATTTGAGGTTAAATTACCTGTTTTACCATTTCTGATAATGTTTCCGCTTTGCTTCACGCGCCATGTAATATTTGAAACGCCCAAGGCATTAAAATCAACAGTCAGGCCAGATGCCGAAACATTCCTGAGACCTGAAATTGCCGGGCCGCTTGCGCAGTTTGGTGTAGCAATCGTAAAGTTTGAAGCACTTACCGCAGAAGTACAGTTACCACCTTCAATTTCCAGAGAGTAGTTACCCGCTGCAAGGCTTGCGAATGTGATAGCTGCTGAATTGGAGCTTAAAGTTCCGGTTTTTCCGTTAGCCACAGTGTTGCCATTTAGCTTCACGCGCCATGTTACCGTAGAAACGCCCACACCGTTAAAATTGAATGTCAAACCAGTAGCAGAAACACCAGTGATTCCAGAGATCGATGGTCCGCTTGCGCAGTTTGTCGAGCCTACTGAGAACGTTTTAGAACTTACTGTTGAGATACAGTCACCACCTTCAATTTCCAGAGTATAATTTCCGCCAGCAAGCGTTGCAAATGAAATGTCAACCAGTGAAGAAGTCAAGCCAGGCGTTTTGCCATTGCGAACCACATCCGCACCGGATTTGATTCTCCAGGTAATGTTAGGAACGCCGTTACCATCAAATTGGAAGCGCAGACCAGATGCCGAAATGTTGCTGATCGTGCCCAATGTAGGACCGCCAGGGCAAGTGCCTGGATTAATCGTAAAGTTTGAAGAGCTTACCGAAGATACGCAGTCACCACCTTCAATTTCAAGAGAATAAGTGCCTGCACCTAATGTAGCAAACGACAAAGCAGCAGAGTTTGATCCCAAATTACCCGTCTTGCCGTTTCTGATCACATTACCGCTTTGCTTAACACGCCATGTGATATTTGAAACGCCCACGGCATTAAAATCAACAGTCAGGCCAGATGCCGAAACATTCCTGAGACCTGAAATTGTCGGGCCGCTTGCGCAGTTTGGTGTGGACACCGTGAAATTAGATGAACTAACAGCAGAAGTACAGTTGCCGCCTTCAATCTCCAGTGTGTAACCACCAGCTCCAAGGCTTCCGAATGTGATAGCTGCTGAATTGGAGCTCAAAGTGCCCGTTTTTCCGCTTGCTACCGTGTTGCCATTTTGTTTCACGCGCCATGTTACGGTTGAAACGCCTACGCCGTTGAAATTGAATGTCAAGCCGGTAGCTGAGACATTCGAAATGCCAGAGATCGATGGGCCGCTTGCGCAGTTGGTCGAACCTACTGAGAACGTTTTAGAACTTACTGTTGAAATACAGTCACCACCTTCAATTTCCAAAGTATAATTTCCGCCGCCAAGTGTTGCAAATGAAATATCAACCAATGAAGAAGTCAAGCCGGGAGTCTTACCATTACGAACTACATCTGCACCGGATTTGATTCTCCAGGTAATGTTAGGAACGCCGTTACCGTCAAATTGGAAACGCAGACCAGATGCCGAAATGTTGCTGATCGTGCCCAATGAAGGACCGCCAGGGCAGCTTCCGGGAACGACAGTGAAATTAGAAGTACTAACAGAAGAAAGGCAATCACCACCCTCGATTTCAATCGAGTAAGTGCCTGCACCCAGACTGTTAAAAGAGATCGATGCTGAATTTGAGCTTAGATTACCTGTTTTTCCGTTTCTAACAACATTACCGCTTTGTTTCACGCGCCATGTCAGGTTAGGAACGCCTGAACCATTGAAATCAACTGTAATGCCGGTAGGAGAGACGTTTCTGACATTTGAGATAGATGGTCCGCTTGGGCAGTTAGCCTGGTTTATCGTAAATGCCTGCGAGCTAACTGATGATGCGCAATCACCACCTTCAATTTCCAAAGTATAATTTCCGGCTGCCATTGAGCCGAATGAAATATCAACATTTGTAGAAGACAGATTTCCTGTTTTACCAGATCTCAGAACATTATTACCAGATTTTATTCTCCAGTCGATATTTGGAATGCCGTTGCCTGAGTACGAAAAGCGTAAAGCAGTTTGCGAAATGTTGGTGATCGTTCCCAAAGTAGGGCCGCCGGGACAGTTAGGCTCAGGGTTTACTACTGAATCAGGGTTTTTAGGAAGTTCGTTCCAGAAGCAGCTAAGGACCTCGTTATAGTTCAATGAAAATCCCATATTCGGGTTCATAAAACTGCCGTTCTCACCTTCGAGCGTCTGACGGATCAAGCCCATTGAAATTGCATCCCTGCTGTATCCGTTTGTTTCACGGTGAAAGTTCACACGCAGCAAACCATCCTTGATGATCGCATATTGAAATGTTCTTACACCATCACCACCCTTATACGTTCCCAGCATTAAACCATCTGTGATAGGCTTATTGTTACAAGGAATCATATTTCCCTGCTGCGTGCCCAGATAGTTGTTACCCATCGTGCTAGGGTCAATGGAGTTGATACAAGCGTTAACAACCCGGTTTCCCTCCGTGTTATTAGGGAACTTGTTGTTGTCCATGTGCAGCAGAATGGCCGTATTTTCAAAAGCCTCATTCTTACGGCTTTGGTCCGGGTTGCCATCCCATCTGATGTAAATTCTGTTCTGATGGATAATCGTGTAAACCGGCTTTCCACCCACATTACCCAGGAATTCGTCGTGCGTCCACTTTAAAGGCTCATTTGTCCCGGGTTTGATCCCGCAATAAACCTGTGATGCTACAGCCAATTGATTTTTCCGTAACGCATCATCCGAGGTCGCCGCCATGAGGCCGAGCAACCCACTCGCGAAAATTAACTTCTGTAAAAGTTTCATCAATGTTTAAAAAGTAAATGTTTGAAGAATTAAATGAATGGGTTAGTTAAAAAAAGCACAAGAGAGGACTCCTGGAAATGGAGTTTTGGCGTTTTCAGTTGAAGGGGCGAACCCAATATTGAAAATCTTGTGGTTGGAGGGTGCAACTAGTTGAAAAAGAGTAGTTAATGACTTTTGGAAATAATTAATATGACGAATAGAATACGTTTGTAGAAGTATAATCTGTCGAAATGTAGTAATTATTTTGTTAGTAGCAAGAGGGAAAACTAAAATATTAAGAAGTTATAACAACCTTTAAATAAAAAGTTTCACCTAATCTACGTATTATTTTTGACCGTAATCTGCGCTGGCAGCCCGGGAGCCTATTTTTCCTGTTATTACAAATTTGGAACAGCTCAGAAAAAAAAAATTACGCTGTCATTTGTCTTGTAAACAGACCGTTAGTTCCTCTTAAAATTTGTGTGGAACAAAAACTTTTGTCTGTGATTTGGAAGGATATTTTTAAAGTGTACCTTTGCACCACGATTGAGGAACAGGACAGGAGGAAAGAAGCTGAGGTTTAGCAGCAAAACATAACCAACCGATTCCGTAGCTCAGCTGGTAGAGCAATACACTTTTAATGTATGGGTCCTGGGTTCGAATCCCAGCGGGATCACTTGAAGAAATAGCAAACGCATCAAAAGCCTGCAAATCAATAGATTAGCAGGC